>CALVID010000004.1 GCA_944329355.1 uncultured Bacilli bacterium | reverse complement strand
AAAATAAAAGAAAATATTGTATTAACAAGTAAAGTAATAGAAGATAAGATAGAATTAACAATATCGACAAGTTCCACCACCAACAGTATAACTGTCATAGCCTCAGCCATATCGCCATCAGGAATAAGCAAATATGAGTATTCAATAGATGGAGGAAAGAGTTGGATAGAAGTAAACAGTAATACATATACCTTTGAAGGATTAAAAGAAGGAACAGAATATGAAATAACAGTTAGAGCAACAAGTGAAACAGATAAACAAGCAACTACATCAGCAAAAGAAACAACTTTGGTTTTAACAGCTCCAAATTTTAGCGAAGTAGCAGTTGATAATGGAAAAACTGTTACCATAACATATCCAGAAGGATGTGGTGATGCATTTACTTGTATATATCAAAAGGATGATGGTGAAAAAGTAGAAGTAGATTCAACTCAAGTAGAAGTAGAATTTGTAAAAAATGGGAATATAATTGCTGAGGTAACAGATGGGGTAAAGACTTTAAATAATTCTTATAATGTTGTAGGAATTGCCGAGTTACAGGTAGGAACAGTTAAAGGCGGAAGTATAAATTTGTCAAAAGATGTTGCTATTGATGAAGAGGTAATCACAATTACAGCAAATCCCGATAGTACTTTTTCATATCAAGGTGCAGATATAATATGTGAAATTGGGACAAAATATAGTATAAATAGTAGTACTAAAACTTTTAGTATAGATGATCCAAAATGTTCATCAGCAGTAGTTTATCCTAGATGGAAATGTAGCGATAGAATGTTATTTAATTTAGGATCTGTAGCTGCTAATCCAACATGGCAATTTGCAAAATATGATGGATGTAAAGGAACATTTCATAATTATGGTAATAGTTCAGATGGGACTTATAGATATTATTTAAGCATTACTCATGATGCTTGTGCTTCTAGAAATCAAATAGTAACTACTCAACCTGTAAATATTAATAATTATAATTCTTTTCAAATAATGGCTTGGTGTGGTAATGGAGGAACTTTTTATGTAGGTCCAACAACAAGTACTAGTCAGTGGATACATGGTTTGTCTACAACTGTTTCTACTAGTATGGTTGGAACCAATTCATCTACGGGAAAATTAATTAGTGTAGATATATCTAAATTAACAGGAAATTATTATTTTGCGATTCAAGAATTACTTACTAATGGTCAAAAAAATAATTGTAATATAAATTATTCTCAGTTAATATGTAAGACATATAATTATGAAAATCCTGAAGCAATATCTTTTATAGAAAAAGCTAATAGCACAAGTAAAACTGTTACGATTACTTATCCTAAAGGATGTGGTGATACTAAAAAATGCGTATATCAAAAAGATGATGGGGAAGAAGTTGAAGTAACCACAAATCAAGTAGATGTCGAATTTACAAAAAACGGCGATATCGTTGCGAAAGTAACAGAAGGAGAAGAGACAATAAGTAGTAGTTATACAGTAACTGGAATAGCTGATTTATCTATTGGTACAGTAAGAGGTGGAAGTGCTTCATTATCCAAGAATAAATCTATAAATAATGAGACGATATCATTTAGTGCTTCACCATCAGGAGGATTTACTTATCAAGGGGCAACAGTTGTATGTAATAATGGTAGTCAAATTAATGTTGCAAGTAGTAGTAAATCATTTAGTTTAGCTTCAGTTGGAAATAGTTGTACTTCGGCGGTAGTTTATCCGAAGTGGAAAAAGAATGATACAACGGTATTTTCTGTTAATTCTGTAGCATCTTCAACAGGATGGGTACCTAAACATGACACTAATGCTGGAGCACCATCATGGAATACTTATTTTTCGGCTAGTGGTTCAATTAACGGACCTAATATTTATTATATGAGTTCGGCACATACTGACAATAATTTAGTTAGAGCACAGTTAGTTTCTCAAAATGCTTTTGATTTAACTGATTATAGTACCCTTTCTACAGTTATAAATCCAATAAAAGGTGGAACGTCGACAATATCGTTAGGAGTAATTCCAGTTAGTCAAGGTAATACAGCTTGGTTGTATAATAATCCTAGAACTAGTGTTTCTTGTGTTGCAAATGCTTTAAACCGAACAATATCTTATAATATATCTTCTTTTAAGGGGAACTATTATTTAGGTGTAGAAATGTTGTCGGTTGATAGACAACCTTATACTGTGAATTATTTATCTATGAATTTAATAGGTACAACTTATTCTTATACTAATAGAGGTATTTAAAAAGGCTATTTTTGTAGCCTTTTTTCTATGAATACAATAAAATAATACATTAAACTTGCCATTATAGCTAATAAAATAATACCAGTCATTACTAAATTTAAATTAAATACTTGAGAACCATACATAATTAGATATCCTATACCAGCTTTGGATACTAGAAATTCTCCCATTATTACCCCAATAAATACTAATCCTATATTTACTTTGCACACATTAATTAAATTATTATAATTGCTAGGTAAAATAAGTTTGAAGTAAATTTGATATGGTTTGGCTTTGAAACTTTTAAGTAGTCTAATTTTATTTTGATCAGTAGATATAAATGCTTGGTGAACATTTATTATAGTGATGATGATGGATATGAATAAGGCCATTATTATTATAGATTTTGTTCCAGCTCCAGCTATGATAATTATTATTGGACCTAGTGATACTTTTGGCATACTATTTAAAATAGTTAAATAAGGATCTATTACTTTAGATATAAATTTATATCTCCATAAAATAGTAGCTATAATAATACCACCTATTGTGGCGATTAAGAAACTGATTAGTACTTCATAAAATGTAATCCATATATGATAAAATAGTGAACCATCTTGATAAAGGTTTATAATGGTATTTAAAATAGATTTTGGACTTGATGAAATAAAAGTATTTATTAAATTGTGATTTGCTGCAAACTGCCATATAAAGATAAATAATAAAATGATTAAAATTTGGGTAAATTTAATAAGGAAGTTTTTAAGTTTGATTTTTTTTAGATATTCTCTATGTTCTTTACTATACATGATAATCTATATCCTTCCATATTTTATCATAGTAAGTTGAAAATTCTTTGGCTTTTCTATTTTGAATAGGTGTACTTTTATTGGTTAGATTTATTTCATATATGTTTTTGATTTTACTTGGTCTATTGGTTAGAACGATTACTTTATCGGCCATACTAATCGCTTCTGAGAGGTCATGGGTTACCATAATAGCACTTTTTTTCTCTTTTTTGATGATTTTGTATACATCATCTGATACAGCTAATCTAGTTTGATAATCTAATGCAGAAAATGGTTCATCTAAAAATAAAATATCTGGTTTGGTAGCTAATGTTCTTATTAATGATACTCTTTGTCTCATGCCACCAGATAAGTTATTGGGATATGCTTTTTTAAAATCTTTTAATCCATAAGTGTCTAGTAGTTGATTAACATATTTTATGTTTTCTTTGGTGAGATTATTTTCTAATTCTAATCCTAACAAACAATTTTTATATATAGTACGCCAATCGAAGAGATTATCTCCTTGAAGCATGTATCCGAATTTTAAATTTTTTTGAATATTTATGCTTCCACTAGATGCTTTATCTAGTCCACATAGTATTGAAAGAATAGTGCTTTTTCCACAACCACTAGGACCAACAATGGCGACAAATTCACCTTGTTTTAAATTTAATGAAAAATTATCCACAGCTAAAATTTCACCTGTTTTAGTGTGGTATATTTTTTTTAAATTTTTAACTTTTAAAATATCCATTATTTTTTTGAGTAACTATTATCTACTAATTTATTATAAGGTACTTCTTTGTCGAGTTCGTTTGCATTTTTAACGATTTCTTGAATGTGTTTAAAATCTTTTTCACTTATATAAGTGGTATCATACCAAGAATCGATTTCTTTATATCTTTGGACTATATTTATTAATTCTTCTTCTTTAGTGTCTGGAAAATATTCTTGAATGTTTTTGGCTATTTCTTTACTAGTGTGATTATGGACATAATCTAATCCTTTTTGTATTGCTTTAGTAAAACCTTTAATGATATCTGGATTTTGTTCAATATAACTTTTTTTAGCATTGTAGGTTGTATATGGGACATCTCCTCCTAATTCACCAATAGAAGCAACTATATATCCATAACCTTCTTTTTCTAGTTCAGAAGCAGTTGGTTCAAATAAAGCAACATAATCGCCTGTACCACCTATAAAAGCTCCTGACATTGAAGCAAAATCAATACTTGTATCAATATTGGTTTCATTGCTTTTGATACCACTTTTGTTTAATGCATATTCTAAAGTCATGGCTGGCATCCCGCCTTTTCTTCCACCAATAATATGTTTGTTTTTTAAATCTTCTAACTTAAAGTTTTCTCTTTTTTCTCTAGATACTAAGAAGCTTCCGTCTTTTTTTGTTAATCCAGCAAAGTTAATCAGGTAGTCTTTGTTGCCTTGATTGTAATTATAAATTGTAGATTCACTACCACAGAAGCCTATTTGGACATCACCGGATAAAACTGCAGAGGTAACTTTATCGGCACCTGAAGTTAAAATAATTTCTACGTCTAAGCCTTCTTCTTCGAAATAACCTAATGAATGAGCTATATACTGTGGGGCATAAAATATACTATGGGTTACTTCAGCTACTTTAACTTTTGTGAGATTTTTATTTTCTTTTTGTGGTTTGAAAACAAAAAATCCCGTAATGATAAGCCCTATGACTAATAAAATAATTATAAGTTTTTTCAAAAAATCTTCTCCTTTCTTTTTCCATAGTATTATATTCTAAAAAAAATAAAAGGTTTTCAAAAAATGTGGTAAAATATATGTGGAAAGAGTGATTTAAATGAATGATTTGGCAAATTGTAAAGTAGCTTTAATTGATCATGATGGGAATATTAATAAGATGGGTCAAATTGGTGATGGAATATTTCATGTAGATTATTTATATGAATATATTGAAAAGAATTTTATTGGTGAAGATGAGCTTACTAATTTAAATGATGAAATGCGAAGGGATGTGTTTGCTTTTCATTTGGGTAATTTTGGATATATAGTTATATATAATGATGTTGTTGATGGTCTTGAGTATAGTATGTTTTATTTTCCCAATGAGATTTCTAGTAAACAGGTAAATGTTATTAATGAGTTAAATTTTGATCGTAAAAAAGTAGCAATTTGTTATGATCCTGTAGATTTTGGTAAATTTGTTCATTTCTTTATTATTGGTGAGGATGGTAATCAGTCTTTAAAAGAGGTTTTTAATGAATATTTAGACGTGAAAGAAATAAAAAATTACCAAAGATAAGGAGGATGAAAATGGAAAGAAAGATTATTGATAGTAAGGTTACAACAATTGACGAAAGTGGAATACCTCATATAATGGGGAGAGTTAATGAACAAAGTAAACATGTAAAATATTTATTAGATTATATTAATATAAATCATTTGGATATTGATGTTAGTAATTTGTCTTTAGGTAATGTGGATGAAAGATTAGCTTATCAGTTAGCGCTTTTAGGTGATATAACTTATCTTAATGGAAATAATTTTGGAATGTTTTATTTTCCTGATGAGCTTACGGAGGAGCAATTAGAAACTTTGAATAATATTGATCTTGGAAATCAAAAAGTTGGATTATGTTTTGATATGGTAGAAGTTGAAGGTAATATTATGAGAAAAGTAATAGGTATGAATAATGATTGTACTTTAAGAATTGCATTGGAAGAATATTTGACTAGGAAGAATACTAAAAACTTTAGGAGATGAGTAATTTATGCATGATATTAATAAGTATGAATTAGTGGTTATTGATAGTAGTGGTTTGATTCGTTATTTTGGGGAAACAGATGAGTATAGATTTCACCTTGAAGCTTTGAAGGATTATTTATATACTTATTATGACGATTTAGCCAATGAAGTGAATGCGGATTCAATGCGATTTAATGAAGAAATTATTATACTTTTAAATAATTTGAATAATATAGTTTATTCACATTCTGTAGGTTATGGTTTACTTTTTGTACCTAGAGAAATAAATGAAAAACAGAAAGAATCTTTATACGAGTTATTTTCTTTACTTCCTGAAATGCCAATTTATATTAATTATAATTTAGTTAAGAATAAAGGTGGTATCGAGCCACAAAGTGTTATTAATTCTAGTGATGCTTTGGATAATGTAGCTCTTTTAGATGAATTTTTTAAAAGTAAGAAATGTGTTAAGAAGTGGGTGAAGTAATTTGGATGATTATATGGCAGCTATTATAAATGATGAGAAAATTACTTATTTGGGTTATTTGTTTAATTATGATTATCATGCTCAATGTTTGATTGATTATGTTTCTAAAAGCTATTCTAATATTCATGGATTTGAAAATTTGGATTATATGGAAGAACCTAATCTTCCAGTATATTATTTAACATTATTGAATAATGTTGTATTTACAAATATATCTACAGATGATGAAAAAAGAGGGATTTTATATTTGCCAAGGGAACTTTCTAATCAGCAGATACAATATTTGTCTGATTTTATGAAAGTTGTTGATGATTATAGTGTATTAATTGTATATAATTTGGTTTTAGATAATGATATGGTTATTGGTACAGAGTTTGGAAATGATATTTCGACGGCTAATTTATTAAATGGTTTTATAAAAAATATAATAAAAAATAGGGATGATAAAAATGGAAAAAAATATAGATAATTATAAGGCTTTGATTATTAGTGGGACTAATGATAAAAGTAATGATGTGGATGGTCAGCTTAATTTTGTAGGACCAATTGGCGAATGTGATTATCATGTTGACTGTTTGTTGGAATATGCTTTAGATAAATATCCAGATGTTCAAATATTTAAAAGGATTCCAAGTAATTGTGAGCCTAATGTTCCAATATTTTTCTTAACCTGGTTAAATAATGTTGTCTATATTAATATTTCTGGTAGACGAGTTGGTAAATATGGAATGTTGTTTATGCCGGATGAAGTTAGTGAAAAGCAGATGGCGCAGATAAATGAATTAGTGAAGACGATTTCAAAAGCTAAAGTAGATATTGTTTATAATATGGATTTTGATGATGGTTTTGTGGACTTTGAGGAATTTGATTATAAAAATGGTCAAGGTTTTAAAGAAACATGGAAAGAATTTTTACAAACTATTAATGAAAAAAAGCCTAAATTCTAGACTTTTTTTAAGTTTCCTTGTTTTAAAAGATTTAACAATTTAATGTTTTGAGAGTATGAACCATGATAGTTTAGTATTCCGTTAGCTTCGGCTAATTTTTTTCGGTAATTATAAGAACTATCTATATTAATTGTTTTTAAAGCATCAACAATAGAACCGTGTTTGTAATTTTTGGCATTTAAAAATTCTGGGTTTTTAGTAGAATTGTTTTGTATATTTTGTGGGTCAGAGTGATTGTTTGCAGTAGAATTTGTATGTTTTTTATTATTGTTTGTGTTTTTTTGTTCATTAACTAGTTTATTATTGGGAGTATATTTATTTAAAGAAATAAGTGGGTTTTCTTTTATGTTGTTTTGATTATGGATTTCTAAGTGCAAATGTTTTCCGTAAGCATTGCCTGTTTCGCCAATTGTACCAATGGTGGTTCCTTTTTCAATATAATCTCCTTTCTTGACATTTACACTCCCATATTTCATATGGGCATATAAGGCAGTTTTTCCATCATCTTGTTTAATTTTTATGTAATTACCATAAGTATCTAGACCTTTACTTTTGTGGTTTGTTTCTTTTATATTGTTTACGACGGTTTCTACAGTACCATTTTGTAAAGCTATTATATTTGGTTCACTATTATCACTAGGTACAATGTCAATGGCTTTATGATTATTATCATAATTGTTTGTGATGACTTCGTTCATACTTTCTAATACGTGAGTGATCATTAATCTCTAGTAATCACCTCCTTTCATATATTAATATACGGTGTCAAATAGAGGCTTTCCTGTTATTTTAATAAACTTTTTAAAGAATTTTTGATATAATGGTAGTGGTGATAGTAAATGGACTTAAGTACATTGAACGATAGACAAAAAGAGGCAGTTGAGTGGACAGATGGTCCAATATTGGTTTTAGCGGGTGCTGGAAGTGGTAAGACGAGAGTTCTTACTACTAAATTAGCTTATTTGGTTAATGAAAAAGGTGTTAATCCTTACAATATTTTAGCTATTACTTTTACTAATAAGGCTGCTAAAGAGATGAAAGAAAGAGCTTTTAAGATGCTTGGGAATGATGCTTATCAAATGCAGATATCAACTTTTCATTCTTTAGGGTTACTTTTAATTAGAGAAAATTATGATAAATTAGGTTTTGATAAAAATTTTACTATTTTAGATAGTGATGATAGTTTGACGATTATTAAGAAAATATTGAAAGATATGAATTTGGATCCTAAGGTTTATAATCCAAGAGGTATTAGAAATAAGATAAGTAGTGCGAAGAATGAACTTATGGATAGTAATTATTATAGTAGATTTGCTAATTCAGAATATGAAGAGATTGTATTGGAAGTTTTTAGAAAATATGAGAAAAAGGTTTTAAAAAATAATTCAATGGATTTTGATGATTTGTTATTACTTCCTATTAAACTTTTTAAAAAGTATCCTGAGGTTTTAGAAAAGTATCAAGAAAGATTTAAATATATATTAGTTGACGAGTATCAAGATACTAATGAAGCTCAGTATATTTTGATAAAAATGCTTAGTGCGAAATATAAAAATGTTTGTGTGGTTGGTGATTTGGATCAATCTATATATGGTTTTAGGGGAGCTAATTTTAGAAATATACTTAATTTTGAAAAGGATTATCCGGATGCTAAGGTTGTTCTTTTAGAGGAAAATTATCGATCTACAGGTAATATTTTAAATGTTGCTAATGATATTATTAAACATAATAAGCAAAGAAAAGAAAAAAAATTATGGACGAAAAATGATGATGGGCCTAAGATAAAATATCATAGAACTTATGATGAAAAAGATGAAGCTAATTATGTGATGGAAGAAATTAAAAAGTTAATTATTAATGGAGAATCTAAGGCCAATATAGCTGTTTTATATAGAACTAATGCACAGTCTAGAAATATGGAAGAGGCTTTGCTTAGAGAAAATATTCCTTATAAAGTAGTGGGTAGTTTTTATTTTTATAACAGAAAAGAAATTAAAGATTTGATTAGTTATTTAAAACTTATTTATAATTCTAATGATGATGTTAGTTTGATGAGGGTTATTAATGTTCCTAAAAGACAGATTGGACCTAAAACTATAGAAAATTTGGCGACTAAGGCACTTGATAAAGGAGTATCTTTATATGAAACTATTGATGGTGGCAAAGAATTAGAATTTAAGAAATTAATCGAAAGATTAAAAAAGGAAAGTGAAAATATTTCACTCACGGAGTTAGTTGAGTTAATATTAACAGAGTCTGGAATAAGAAAAGAACTGGAAAGTACTAAAACAATAGATGCGGAGATTAGACTTGAAAATTTAGAAGAATTTAAGTCTATAACAAAAAACTTTGAAGAAAATAATGGAGTTATTTCTTTAGAAGAGTTTTTGCTTGAGATAAGTTTAGTTTCCGATATGGAGGAACACAAAAATAATACTGATGTGGTAACTTTGATGACCATTCATTCGGCTAAAGGATTAGAGTTTGATCATGTGTTTATTATTGGTTTAGAAGAAGGACTATTTCCTCATTCAAATTGTTTAGATAGCCCAGAAGAAATTGAGGAGGAAAGAAGACTTTGTTATGTGGCTGTTACTAGGGCTAGGAAAACGCTTACTTTAGTGAATGCTAGAAGACGTATGCTTTATGGTAATACTAATTCAAATCCACCTAGCAGGTTTATTTCAGAGATTAGTGATGAATATTTAGATAAAGATATTAAAGATGATATTAAGTTTAAGAAGGAAGAAATGATAGATAATAATATAGAATATTGTGTTGGTGATCACGTTATTCATGATATTTATGGTGAAGGTGTGATTGTGGCAATAGGTTCTGTTTTATCTATTGCATTTAGTCATCCTTATGGAATTAAAAAGATAATGAAAGGTCATAAGAGTATTAGAAAGGTATAGGTGATTTATAATGATTTTATCAATTATCGATTCAATTAATAAGTTTATTGAGCCAGCTAAAGCTTGGCTTGAGGAAAACCACAATAATCCATTTATGTGGCTTGCCTTTGTTTTAATTGGTATTGCAGTTTTTGCACTTACATATAATGCTTTAAATAAAAATAATCAATAGGAGGTTTTAATTTGGACTATACTTTGGTGATAATGGCAGCAGGTATGGGAAGTAGGTTTGGTTCTTTAAAACAAATTGAACCAGTAGGACCTAATGGAGAATTTATCATAGATTATTCGGTTTATGATGCTATTAAAGCCGGTTTTAATAAGATTGTGTTTGTAATCAGAAAAGATTTTTATAAAGAGTTTAAGGCAACTATTGGTAAAAGATTAGAAGGTAAAGTTTCAATAGAGTATGTATTTCAGGAAATAGATGATTTACCTTTAGGATATGTTTGTCATAGCAAGAGGGTAAAACCATGGGGAACTGGTGCGGCTATATATAGTGCACGGCATGTTTTAAATGGTCCTTTCGCAATCATCAATGCGGATGATTTTTATGGTTTTGAGGCGTATGACGAATTATTTAAAGCTGTAATTTCTGATGAAGCTATGGTGCTTGGATATAAGGCAGGCAATACTTTGTCTTTGAATGGCAGTGTAAAAAGAGGTATTATTTCTTCATCTAATGAAAAATTGGAAGGTATTTTGGAAAGTAAAATGGAAGTTTGTGAAAATAAAATAAAAGCAACTCCTCTTGATGGTCGAGAAAGTTTCTATATTCCTTTAGATACTTTGGTTTCTATGAATGCTTTTGTATTTACTTTAGATGTTTTAAAGGTTATCATTGATGATTTTTCTTTATTTTTAGATGAGCATTTAGAAGATTTAAATGATGAGTATTTAATTCCAAATGTGATTAATGATGAGATTTCTAAAGGAAATATTTCTTTAAAGGTTAGGAATACTGATTCTAAATGGTTTGGAGTTACATATAAAGAGGATAAGGAAAGAGTTGTGGAAACTGTTTCTAATTATATTAGTAAAGGTGTTTATCCTAAAAGATTAGTAAAAAAATAGTACGCAAATTATACGTACTATTTTAATGTTGTATTTTTAAGATCTATAAAAATTTAATTTTGAAAAATATTGAAGTTTAGTTTATATTTCTTTATAATAATTATTAGGTGAAATATATGATAGAAAAAAGAATTCAGGAGTTAACTGACATTATTAATAAAGCTAATCATGATTATTATATTAATGATAATCCAACGATAACTGACCAAGAATATGATAGGTATATGGAAGAGCTTATGAAACTTGAGGAAGCTCATCCAGAATTTAAAAAAATAGATTCTCCAACGCAAAGGGTTGGTAGTGAAGTTATTTCTTCATTTAAAAAAGTTACACATGAGATTCCAATGCTTTCACTTGGTGATATTTTTAATGAAGAAGAAATTATTTCTTTTGACGAAAGAGTAAAAAAAGTGGTTCCTAATCCTAAATATGTAGTTGAACTTAAGATGGATGGTCTTTCTGTTTCTCTTTTGTATAAAAAAGGGGAGTTAGTTAGGGCGGCTACTCGTGGGGATGGAGTAACTGGAGAAGATATTACACATAATGCGAAGACGATTAAGGATATTCCGCTTAAAATTAATCAGCCTATTGATATTGAGGTTAGAGGCGAAATATATATGAGTAAAGCTTCTTTTAAGAAGTTGAATGAAGAAGGGGCTAATTTTGCGAATCCTCGTAATGCGGCGGCTGGAAGTGTTAGACAGTTAGATTCTAAGGTGGCGGCTAGTAGAAATCTATCTTGCTTTATTTATCATTTGCCAGATCCTGAGGATTATAATATTTATACACACTATGATGCACTTAATTTTATGAAGGAACTAGGGTTTAAGGTTAATCCTAATAATAAAAAAATTAATGATATAAAAGAGCTTATGGAGTATGTTGATTATTATACTAAGGAAAGACCTAATTTACCTTATGAGATAGATGGTATTGTTATTAAAGTTAATGATTTAAATGATCAAAAGAGATTAGGCTATACAGCTAGAAGTCCTAAATGGGCTATTGCTTATAAGTTTCCGGCTGAAGAGGTTTTAACTAGGGTTAAAGATATTATTTGTACAGTTGGAAGAACTGGACAAGTTACTCCTAGTGCGATATTAGAGCCGGTGCGTGTTATGGGGTCATTAATATCTAAAGCTACTTTACACAATGAAGATTATATTTTAAGTAAGGATATACGCATTGGTGATATTGTTTCGATTAAGAAAGCGGGGGATGTTATTCCGGAAGTCGTTAAACCTATTATTGAAAGAAGAGACGGAACTGAGAAAAAATTTAATATGGTGGAAAAGTGCCCTATATGTGGAGAAAAGTTAACTAGAAAAGAAGATGAAGCTGCATATTACTGTTTAAATGAACACTGCCCAGCTAGAAAACAGGAAAAGTTATTTCATTTTACGTCTCGTCATGCAATGAACATAATTGGTTTTGGTGATAGGATAATTGAGGATTTTTATAATTTGGGTTATTTGAAAGATGATGATGATTTTTATCATTTGTATGAGCATAAAGAAGAGCTAAAGGAACTTGAAGGATTTGGAGAGAAAAGTATAGAGAAATTGCTTGATGAAATAGAAAAGAGTAAAAATAATTCTTTGGAAAGATTATTATTTGGACTCTCTATTCGTCATGTTGGTACTAAAACTGCAGATATTTTAGCTAGAGAATTTAGAAATATGGATAATTTGATGAATGCTAGTTTTGAAGATTTAGCTAATATTAAAGATATTGGAAATATAATAGCTAAAAGTGTTTATGATTTCTTTAAAGATGAGAATAATATTAATTTGATTAATAAACTTAAAGAAGATGGCGTTAATATGAGTTATCTTAAAGAGGTAAGTAAAGATGAGACTGTATTTACCGGCAAGACTTTTGTATTAACTGGATCTTTAGAGAGGTTTACTAGAGATGAGGCTAAAATTAGGATAGAAGAGTTAGGTGGTACTGTAAGTAGTAGTGTTAGTAAGAAAACTAGTGTGGTGATTGCAGGTGCAGAGGCTGGAAGTAAACTTACGAAAGCTAAAGATTTAGGTATTACTATATGGGATGAAGAGACGTTTGTTAATAATTTATCTAAGTATTAAAAGGGTAATTTGACATTATTTTTTACTGGTGTATAATCTTTAACGGAGCTGATTTTAATGATTTATACTGATTACTATGATTATGATGAATTTGATAAGGCTTTAAAAGATGTGAGCGTTATAGATAAATCTGGTATTGATCCATTTTATAATTTAGATAGTAATTTACAAAATTCATATTATAAAATTGATAGAAAAGGTTATTTATATTTTATTTTGAGTAGGTATACGGTAAATTTATTTAATCTTAGAAGAGCTTATGATTATTTGGAAAAACATCCTTATATATTGGATTATAGTTCTTTGGCTGGTAATAAAAAAATTTTTACATCTTTAGGAAATGTTTCTTTTAGACTTTGTGTGAACAGTATAAAAGAGGCTTGTATGGATAGAAGAGATAAAAAAACTATTGATGTTCTATGCAAGGTATATCAAGGTAAGTATTCTTTTAAATGTCATGAAATTTCATCCATTTTAGGTATAGATTATGATTATATAGTAACAGCTTTTGTGAATAGTCCACTTGATGGTTATAAATATCTACATTCTTTTGTTGAAGATGGTGATGATGTTTATGATTTTTCTAAAAACTTGAAGATGAAAAAAGAGGATTATTACGGTTTGTTAGATCCTGATATTTTATCTAAAATTAAGGGTAATACTTTTGTGGATGATTTGCAAACGGCTTCACATAATTATCCACCTATGAGATTAAAAGATTATTTAGTTAGACATGATGAGCTAATTTTAAGAAAATAAAACTATGTCAATAAATTTTTGAAGCAAGTGATTTATTAAAAATATTACTTGTTTTTTTATAATAGTTTGTAATTTACTGTGTAAAAAAAGCAAAAAGTTTGCGAAAATCCATTTACAATACTGTAATACATATAAATAGAATAAATTAGTGAATAACAGAAAAAATATTTAAATGATAAGATATTGTTTATGATATAAATCTCTGAGGATTGGAAAGAGAATGTATAGGAATAAAGTATGTAATGGTGAGAAATATAAAATGTAATAAGTGCAACTGTGTAAGCAGTTGCTTTAAAGTTGGAAAATTTTTATTTTTTAGCACTCATATATTGACAGTGCTATCATATAATGTTATAATGAAGTAGCAATCCAATAAAAAGAGTGCTAAAAGAGGTGATGAGATGCTAACAAAAAGGCAGGAAGAACTTTTAAAATTAATTGTTGAGAATTATATTAAGACAGCAACCCCAGTTAGTTCGAAGGCTTTATGTAAAAAGATGAAGTGTTCAAGTGCGACTATCAGAAATGAAATGGCAGCTTTGGAGAATCTCTTACTTCTACAAAAAACGCATATTTCATCTGGTAGAATTCCTAGTGATAAAGGTTACAGATATTATGTAGATAATATTATGGTGCCGAAGGAGTTAAATGGTGAAGATATGTTAAAGCTGAAACAGATATTTTCAAATAATGCATTAGTACTTTCTGATGCGATTACGAAAAGTATGGAAATTGTTTCAGAGCTTACGCATTACACAGCGGTAGTTTTAGGTCATTCTTCTAGTGACAATAAAATTGCCAAAGTTGAGGTAGTGCCGATTGATGATAATAAAATGATTGCTATTGTTATCACTGATAAAGGACATGTGGAAAACCGTAATGTAGTTATTGAGGGTAATGTCAGTAAAGCTGAGGTTAAACAGACTACTGATATAATTAGTAAGTTAATTGTGGGAGTTCCTTTAAGTGAGGTTAGTCAGGTTTTGGAATTTGAGGTTAAACCAATTATTACAAGATATGTGAAAGAGCATGATGCTTTATATAATGCATTTTATAATGCATTTAGCGATTTTGCTAGTAAACCACATATTAGGATGAGTGGAACGAATAATTTACTTATGGAGCCTGAATTTGATGATGCCAGTAAGATAAGAAGTTTACTTAATAAGTTTGAAGATAAGGAACTTATTAAGAGTATTAAAGCTGATGATGATGAAATTAAGGTTTATATTGGTAGTGAAAATACGATTGATGATGATGTATCAATTATTAAGACTAGCTTTTACAAAGATGGTACGGAAGGAACGATTGCTTTGATTGGTCCAAAAAGAATGGAATATGGTAGAGCTGAAGCATTACTTAATTACATTAAGGAAAATATAGGTAGGTGATTAATAAGTGGATAAAGAAAAGAAATATGAAAAGCATGAAGATAAGCATGAAAAGCATTATGACAAACATGGTAAACATCATGATAAGCATGATAAAAAATGTGATTGTCATGATAAAGAGTGCAAATGTCATGATAAACATGAAAAATGTGAACGTCATGATGATAAGAAGTTAGAAGAAGCTAATAGAAAAATAAAAGAGTTAGAAGAAGAAGTATTAAAAGCAAAGGCTGACAATATTAACTATAGAAAAAGAAAAGATGAAGAAGTTAGTAAGATGTTAGAGTTTGCGAATGAAGATATTGTGAAAGATATTTTACCTTCGATTGATAATTTTGAAAGAGCAATTAATTTAGATGATGATAATTTGGATGATGAGCTTTCAAAATTCTTGGCAGGTTTTAAAATGATTTATTGTCATTTGGTAGAGGTTTTAGAAAAATATGATGTAAAAACTATTGATGACAAGGGTAAGCTATTTGACCCTAAACTGCATCAAGCTGTACTTACTGAAAAAGTAGAAGGTGTAGAAAGTGGTATGGTGGTTGAAGTTATGCAGAAGGGTTATATGCTTAAAGATAAAGTTATTAGACCAGCTATGGTCAAAGTTAGTGAGTAAAGAAAGGAATGATTATATATGAGTAAAACTATAGGTATTGACTTAGGTACAACTAACAGCTGCGTTGCTGTATATGAAGGTGGCGAGGCTAAGGTTATTGCGAATCCAGAGGGTTCAAGAACAACTCCATCTGTTGTCGCATTTAAAAATGGAGAGATTATCGTTGGTCAAGCAGCTAAAAACCAAATGGTAACTAATCCTGATACAATTGCTTCTATTAAAAGATTAATGGGAACTAGTAAAAAGGTTAAAGCTAATGGTAAGGAGTATACTCCTGAAGAAATTAGTGCAATGATTTTAGGAGATTTAAAGAAAACAGCTGAGGCTTATTTAGGTGAGACTGTTAAGAAAGCTGTTATTACTGTTCCAGCTTACTTTAATGATGCCCAAAGACAAGCTACTAAAAATGCTGGTAAGATTGCTGGGTTAGAGGTTGAAAGAATTATCAATGAACCAACCGCAGCAGCTTTAGCTTATGGAATGGATAAGCAAGATAAGACTGAACAAATCTTAGTTTACGATTTAGGTGGAGGAACATTTGATGTTTCTATTCTAGAAATCGGGGATGGTGTATTTGAGGTTAAATCTACTAGTGGTAACAACCATTTAGGTGGAGATGATTATGACCAAAAAATTATCGATTATTTAGTTAAAGAGTTTAAGAAATCTAATAGTATCGATTTATCTAAAGATAAAATGGCTATGCAAAGATTAAAAGATGCAGCTGAGAAAGCTAAGAAAGATTTAAGTGGTATGACAACTACTAATATTTCTTTACCATTTATTTCACAAGGTGAAGATGGACCAGTTCATTTGGATATTAGTTTAAGTAGAGCTAAGTTTGAGGATTTAACTCGCGATTTAACTGATTCTACTTTAGAGCCTGTAAGAAAAGCTTTAAAAGATGCGAAACTTACTAAGAAAGATATTGATAAAGTATTATTAGTTGGTGGTTCTACAAGAATGCCTAGAATTGCTGAGATTATTAAAGAAGAACTTGGACAAGAGCCTAGTAAAGGTGTTAACCCTGATGAGGTTGTGGCTATGGGAGCTGCTATTCAAGGTGGTGTGTTAACTGGTGATGTTAATGATATCGTTTTACTTGATGTTACACCACTTTCACTTGGTATTGAAACTTTAGGAGGAGTATGTACAGTACTTATTCCAAGAAATACGACTATTCCAACAAGTAAATCACAAGTGTTCTCTACGGCGGCTGATAATCAACCGGCTGTTGATATTCACATTTTACAAGGTGAAAGACCAATGGCAGCTGATAATAAAACGCTTGGTAATTTCCAATTAACTAATATACCACCAGCTCCAAGAGGAGTTCCACAAATCGAAGTTACATTTGATATTGATGCGAATGGTATTGTTAATGTTAAGGCTAAAGATTTAGGTACTAATAAGGAACAATCTATTACTATTACATCTTCAACTAATTTATCTGATGATGAAATTGATAAGATGGTTAAGGAAGCTGAAGCTAATAAGGCAGCTGATGAGAAACGTAAAGAAGAAGCAGATGTTAAAAATGAAGCTGAACAAATGATTTTTGCAACTGAGAAAGCTATTAAAGATTTAGGTGATAAATTAGATGATAAAGATAAGAAAGTAGCAGAAGATTTAGTTAAAGATTTAGAAGAAGCACTTAAGAAAGATGACTTAGATGATATCAAAGCTAAAAAAGACAAATTACAAGAGAAAGCTATGGAACTTGGTGCGAAAGTTTATGAAGAAGCTGCTAAAAAAGCACAAGCAGAGCAAGCTTCAAATGAAAAATCAGATGATAAAGATAGCAAAGATAAAGATGTAAAGGACGCTGAATACGAAGAAAAATAGAAGTTCTAGGAGACTAGAACTTTCTCTTTATGAAAGGAAATGTTATGACTATAAAAGATAAAACTAGGGATGAGATTGATGATAAGTATAAGTGGGATTTAAGTCAGATTTATGCTTCTTTAGAAGAGTGGAATAAAGACTTTGAATATGTTAAAGCAAGTGGTGATAAGTATTTAGAGTTTAAGGGCAAGCTTAATAATGCAGATAATATATTAAATTATTTTAAGTTTGATGAAGAGTTTTCTAAAAAAGCTGACAGTTTATATATGTATGCAGCTTTAAAGTTTGATGAGGATACTAGTAATAGTAAGTATCAAGAGCTTAAAGGAAAGATTGAAAAAGTGCTTACAGATTTATCAGCTAAGACTTCATTTGTCATTCCTGAGATGCTTAAGCTTTCAAAAGAAGATTTTGATAGATTTATGGAAGAGGCTTCTGAACTTAAGATGTATGACTATGAATTTAAAAATATTCTTAGAATGAAAGACCATATTTTATCTGATAAGGAAGAAGAATTACTAGCTAGTTTAGGTAAGAGTTTGAATAACAGTGAAGATACGGCTAGTTATTTAAGAAATTCTGATATGAAGTTTGGAATTATTAAAGATGATTTAGGTAATGATGTGGAGCTTTCTAATACTAATTTTTCTAAATATATTATGGATAATAACCGTGAGGTTAGAAAGAGTGCATTTTATACTTTATATAAAGAGTATGAAAATTTACAAAATACTTTTGCTTCTAGTTATGCTGGTAAAGTTAATACAGATAATGTGCTTGCTTTAAGGCGTGGGTTTAAGGATGCGAGAGATGCAGCTTTATTTGGAAGTAATATAGATAGTAAGGTTTATGACAATTTGATTAAGGTCTTGCACGATAATTTATCTATTATGGATGATTATTATGCTTTAAAAAAAGAGGTTATGGGACTTGATGAAGTGCATATTTATGATATATATAGTAGTTTAGTTCCAGAGTCTAGTCAAAGTTATACTTTTGAAGAGGCCAAGAAAATTGTTTTGGATGCTTTATCTATTTTAGGTGATAATTATATTACCGATTTAAATAAGGCTTTTGATGAAAAGTGGATTGATGTTATGCCAAGTAAAGGTAAAAAAGGTGGGGCATATTCATGGGGAAGTTATACAACTAATCCATATTTACTTTTGAATTTTAATGGTAAGTATGATGATGTTTCTACTTTGGTTCATGAGCTTGGTCATTCAATGCATTCATATTATTCTAATAAAAATAACCCTTATATATATCATCAGTATAAGATATTTGTGGCTGAGGTTGCTTCACAGGTTAATGAGTTAATTTTGGCTAGATATTTGATTAACCATACTTCTGATAAAAGTGAGAAGTTAGCTATATTAGACAGTTTGATGGAGTTATTTAAAGGTTCGATTGTAAGACAGACAATGTTTGCTGAATTTGAATATTTAACGCATAAGAAGGAAGCAGAAGGAACTGTTTTGACTAGTGAGTTTTTATCTAATGAATATTATAAGTTATATGAAAAATATTCTGGTCATAATATGATTAGCGATAAAGAGATTAGATATGAATGGGAAAAGATTCCACATTTCTATTATGACTTTTATGTGTATCAATATGCGACAGGGTTAGCGGCAGCTAATTATATAGCAGAAAATATTATGAAAGGTGATAAAGAGGCTTTGAATAATTATTTGAAGTTTTTAACTTTAGGTGGTAGTCAGGATCCAATAGATGAGCTTAAGGTAGCTGGCGTTGATATGAATAGTCCTAAGGTTATAGAGCAGGCACTTGATACATTTAGAGGTTTAATTGATGAGTTTAAAAATATTTACCGAAGTAGGTGATTAGATGAATAAAAGAGATTATTATGAAGTATTAGGCGTTTCTAAAGATGCGAGTGAAGCTGAGATAAAAAGTGCTTTTAGGAAGTTAGCTAAGAAATACCATCCAGATGTTTCTAAGGAGCCAGATGCGGCTGAAAAGTTTAAAGAAGCGCAGGAAGCTTATGCTGTTTTATCTGATGAAAATAAAAGAAGACAGTATGATCAGTTTGGTCATGCAGCCTTTAGTGGAGGCGCTGGAGGTGCTGGCGGCAGTTATGGTGGCTTTTCAGGTTTTGATTTTGGTGACATAAATTTAGATGATATTTTTGATATGTTTGGTGGTGGCTTTTCTTCAGGGTTTGGTTCTTTTGGTGGAAGAAGTTCTAGAGGAAGTAGAAAACAGAAAGGGCCAGATAGAGTTATTCAAATTGATTTAGATTTTGAAGATGCGGTATTTGGATGTAAGAAAACGATTAATTTAACTTTGAATGAGAAATGTAATGACTGTGGTGGTGTAGGTGGACATGGCTCTAAGACTTGTGATAAATGTCATGGCTCTGGTACAGTTACTGGACAGCAGCAGACTTTATTTGGTTCATTTATGACAAGAACAACTTGTGATAAATGTGGTGGAAGTGGAACTATATTTGAAAACACGTGTAAAACTTGCCGTGGAACAGGCAGGGTTAAGAAAAATAAAGATATTGAGGTTACGATTCCAGCTGGTGTAGATACTGGAAATCAACTTAGAATTTCTGGTAAGGGAGAAGCTGGAGTTAATGGTGGACCTAATGGCGATATTTATTTAGAGTTTTATGTTAGAAAACATCCAATATTTGAAAGAGAAGATAATGACATTTATTTAGATATGCCAGTTACGATTACGGATGCCGTGCTTGGAGGCAAGATAGAAGTTCCAACTTTATATGGTACAGTTAAGGTTAGCGTGCCAGCAGGTTCTTCAAGTGGAGATAAACTAAGACTTAAAGGTAAGGGTGTATCTGATGTGAATAATGGCCGTAAAGGTGATATGTATATTATTTTAAATGTTATTACACCTAAAAAATTATCAAGAGATCAAAAGAAATTATTTGAATCTTTAGCTAAAACTGATTTAGATGATTCTAAAGAGTTTGATAAGATTAAAAAATATTTGTAAGTAGCTGTTATGGCTACTTTTTTTCTGACTAATTTAAAGTTAATGTCATGCTGTTTTTAAAATCAATATTTGACTTTTATTAATGTAAAGGAATCATAGGTTTTATAATTTATATTTTTTTGATTTTAATTTGATTTTTTTAATGATATTTGTTATATTTGTTTAAAATTAGTAAAGGCGGTAGTATGGAAAATATTGGTATAAGTGAATTTAAAAAAAATAGTTTTGTAGATATTATTAAAGAATTACTTAATATTAATAATGGTTATGTTACTTCTAAATTATTAACTAGTCTTGGAATACACAGAATGTATTTAAAAATTATGGTGGAAAAAGGTTTGATAAAGAAAGTTGGAACTGGTATTTATATGAGTACTGATAAAATGGAAGATGATTATTTTATATTTTCTTTAGATTTACCAAATGTTATTTATTCGCATTTTTCGGCTCTTTTTCTTCAAGGTTTTTCTAAGAACAAAAGTGGTAAATTTGATATTACTGTTTGTAATAATTATTTTAATTATAAGTTAAAAAAACATAATGTATTTTATGTTAGTAAAGATATTTATGAGCTTGGGCTTATAGAAATTAAAACTAAGTTTGGTAATAAAGTTAAAGCTTATGATTTGGAAAGGTCGATATGTGATGTTATTAAATCCCTTAAAAGACTAGATTTAGAAATGGTGAAGTATAGTATTAAAAAATATTTGAAAAGTGGTAAAAGAGATATGAAAAAGTTGTTTGTGTATGCGGAAAAGTTGGGGTGTAAAGAAGAAGTGATAGATATTGTCAGTTTACTTTATGATGGTAAATTAAAAGATTTGGAGGTTTATTATGAATGAAATTATTAATAAGGATGATATAAAAATAGAAAATTTAATTTATGAGATAAGAGGAAAACAAGTGATGTTTGATAGTGATTTGGCTAGACTTTATGAATGTGTGAATGGAACTAAGACTATTAATTTAGCTGTTAAAAGGCATATCAATAGATTCCCAGAAAGATTTATGTTTAGATTGACTGAGGAAGAAGTAAAAAATTGTTCAAGGTTTCAATTTGAAACCTTGAAAGAAAGAGGACATAATATTAAATATTTGCCATATGTTTTTACAAAACAAGGAGTAGCTATGCTTGCAACTGTTCTTAGGACGAAGGTTGCAGAAGATGTCAGTATAAAGATTATGGATGCTTTTGTAGCTATGAGAAAGTATATATCATCTAATTTTCTTGAACAAAAATATATTAATAATATGGTACTGGAAGATCATGATAAAATTAAAGTTTTAGAAGAATCTTTTAATAAGTTAGAAGAAAAGGAGAAAGTAAATGAAATATATTTTGATGGTCAGATTTATGATGCATACTTTAAAATTCAAGATATATTTAAGGAGGCTAAGGAAGAACTTATTATAATAGATGGGTATGCAGATAATACTATTTTAGATATTGTTAAAAGATTAAAAGTAGATGTTAAAATTATAACTAAACCAAATAATTTATTAACTAGGCAAGACATTTTAAAATATAATAAGCAATATAAGAATTTAAAAGTTAAGTTTGATAATAGTTTTCATGATAGATATTTTATTTTAGATAGAAAAACGGTTTATCACTGTGGTGCAAGCATAAATAGAATAGGTTATAAAACGTTTTCTATTACGTTAATTGGTGATGATGAAGTTTGTAACTTGCTTTTGAATAAAGTTAAAAAAATAAAATAAAAAAGTGATTTTATGTAGAAATACTGAAAGATTCTCCAAAGAATTTATTTTTGTGTTGGATAATTTTAATTTGAAAACTTTGATTGGGAAAATATATGATCAGTGGGAAAATATTGATGAGAATTTTTCAAGTGATGACATTACCGATTGTAAAGATGTTTATTTAGTAGAAGATATTATAAATCAAATAGATGATATTCTTTATGAGGTTAATAATATTATAAATGGATAATTACGAGTTTAAAAAAACTTGTATTTTTTTGTGAAACATATTTATTTGGTTGACTAATGCTTACTTAAAAGATTATAATTTAGGAGTAGAAGGTAGGTGTATATGATGGAAGCGTGGAAAAATTTTAAAGAAGGAAAATGGATGAATGAAATTAATGTTAGTGATTTCATTAAATCTAATTATACAAAATATGATGGTGATGAATCATTTTTGAAAGGTACTACTAAAAAGACTGATAGTGTTTGGGGAAAATGTTCTGAACTTTTAAAAGAGGAATTAAAAAAGCATGTTTTAGATATTGATACACTTCATATGAGCGGTATTAATGCTTTTGAACCTGGTTATATTAATGAAGATGATGATGTAATTGTTGGTCTGCAAACGGATGCACCACTTAAGAGAATGGTTAATCCTTATGGTGGTATTAGAATGGTTTATCAAGAACTTGATGCTTATGGTTATAAATTAGATCCAACTGTTGATAAATATTTTAATGAGTTTAGAAAGACACACAATCAAGGCGTTTTTGATGTTTATACTGATGAAATTAGAAGAGCAAGACATAATGGTTTACTTACAGGACTTCCTGATGCTTATGGTAGAGGAAGGATTATAGGTGATTATAGAAGAGTAGCTTTATATGGTATTGATTATTTGATGCAGCAAAAGAAAAATGAATGGGATAACAAGTTATTAGGTCCAATGACTGATGATTTAATTAGACTTAGGGAAGAAGTTTCAATGCAGTATAGAGCTTTAGATGAGATTAAGAAGATGGCTGCAAGATATGGATTTGATATTTCTAGGCCGGCTACTAATTCTAAAGAGGCTGTGCAGTGGACTTACTTTGGTTATTTAGCTTCTGTTAAGGAAAATAATGGGGCAGCTATGAGTTTAGGCCGTGTTGATGCGTTTTTTGATATTTATTTTGAAAGAGATTTAAAAGAAGGTTTAATTACAGAAGAAGAAATTCAAGAGTTAATTGATCAGTTTGTTATTAAACTTAGACTTGTTAGGCATTTAAGAACTCCTGATTATGATGAGTTATTTTCTGGAGATCCAACTTGGGTAACGTGCTCTATTGGTGGAATTACTAATGAAGGCGAAAGCATGGTTACGAAAACAAGCTATAGAATTTTAAATACTTTAACTAATTTGGATACTTCACCAGAACCTAATATGACGGTTTTATGGTCTGTTAAGTTACCTGAGGCTTTTAAGAAATACTGTGCAAAAATGAGTATTGCAACAGACGCTATTCAATATGAAAATGATGATGTTATGAGACCTATATATGGCGATGATTATGCGATTGCGTGCTGCGTTTCGGCAATGCGTGAGGGTAAGGACATGCAGTTCTTTGGAGCTAGATGTAATTTGGCTAAATCACTTTTATATGCAATTAATGGTGGTACCGACGAGAGAACTGGGGAGTTAGTTGTCGAAGGTTTTGAAAAGATGACTGATGAGATACTTGATTATGATAAGGTTAAAGAAGCTTACTTTAAAATGATTGAAAAAGAAGCAGAGATTTATTCTAATGCAATGAATATTATTCATTATATGCATGATAAATATGCCTATGAAGCCGGACAAATGGCTTTACACGATACGGATGTCAATAGACTAATGGCTTATGGTGTGGCTGGACTTTCAGTGGCAACTGATTCACTTTCAGCTATTAAGTATGCGAAGGTTAGACCAATTAGAAATGAAGAAGGAATTGCTATAGATTTTGAGATAGATGGAGATTATCCTAAATATGGTAATGATGATGATAGGGTAGATAATATTGCGAAAGAAATATTAGATAAGATGTTTAAGGAACTTTCTAAACATAAATGTTATAGAAATGCCCATCCTACTTTATCAGTACTTACTATTACTTCTAATGTGGTTTATGGTGAAAAAACTGGAGCTACTCCTGATGGTAGAAAAGCTGGTGAGGCTTTCGCACCTGGTGCTAATCCAATGCATGGTAGAGATAGTAGTGGAGCTATTGCCTCACTTAATTCGGTAGCTAAACTTGATTATGCGAATTGTTGCCGTGATGGTATTTCTAATACATTTAGTATTGTTCCATCTTCTTTAGGTCATTCTTTAGAAGAGAGAGTGGAAAATTTAGTTTCTTTACTTGATGGTTATTTTGTTCAAGGAGCTCATCATTTAAATGTTAATGTTTTAAATAGAGAAATGTTAGTAGATGCAATGAACAATCCTGATAAATATCCACTTTTAACAATTAGAGTATCTGGTTACGCCGTTAGATTTAATAGACTTACAAGAAAACAACAAGAGGAAGTTATTGCAAGGACATTCCATGAAAAAATGTAGTGGTTCGGTTGATTCGATTGAGACTATGGGCCTAGTTGATGGCCCTGGTATTAGAACGGTTGTGTTTTTGACGGGATGTAAGCTAAGATGTTTATATTGCCATAATCCAGAAATGTGGACTAAGGGTAAGGATAATTATACACCAGAGGAGTTAGTTAAAAAGATAATTAGAAATAAACCTTATTTTGGTAAAAAAGGTGGGGTAACTTTTTCTGGTGGAGAACCACTTTTACAAATAGATTTTTTGCTTGAGTGCTGTCGGTTACTTAAAAAAGAAGGAATTAATATTGCTTTAGATACAGCTGGTGTTGGTTTAGGTAATTATAAAGAAATCTTAGATTTAGTGGACTTAGTTATATTTGATGTTAAATATACTGATGGGGATGGTTATGAAAAGTTAACTAGTCATAATATGCTTGAAAGTGAAAGATTTATTCAAGAGTTAAATAAAAGTGGTAAGGATGTATGGATTCGTCAGGTTATTGTGCCTGGGATGATGGATAGTGAAGAATATATTAATAGTTTAGCTAAGTATATTTTGAAAATTAAGAATGTTCAAAAAATAGAGTTTTTACCATTTCATCATTTGGGTTTTTCTAAGTATGATGAACTTAATTATTTGAATCCTTTAGAAGGTACGCCTGAGATGGATAAAGATAAATGTGATGAGTTATATAATAAGTTTATGAAAAAATATAATGAATTAAAGGAGAATTTATGATATTTATATGGTATCCGAAGTGTTCGACATGTAAAAAAGCTAAGAAATGGCTAGATGATAACGGGATTAAATATACTTTAAGGGATATTGTTTTAGAAACACCCACAGAAGAAGAGCTTAGTAAATGGGTAAAAGAAAGTGGTTTAGATATTAAAAAATTTTTTAATACTTCTGGCAATAAATATAGAGAACTTGGACTAAAAGATAAGTTAGATAATATGAATTTTGATGAGAAAGTTAAGTTGCTTTCTAGTGATGGTATGCTTATAAAAAGACCACTTATTATTGGTAAAAAAATTATTCCAGGTTTTAAGAATTATGATAGTTTAAAATAGGTTTTTGAGGCCTATTTTTTTGAAAATTCTTGATTTGGTGTGAAAATCGCATTTAAAAAATCTTGATTTGGTGTAAAAATATTGTTGTAAAATTCTTGATTTCGTGTATAATGTAATTAGGAGGCAATATTATGCGAAGAAAAATTTATGATAAGTTAGTTAAGTGGAAAAATAATTCAAATGGAAAAACGGCTTTACTTATTGATGGTGCTAGAAGAACTGGAAAAAGTTATATAACTGAGGAGTTTGCTAAAAAAAATTATAAGAGTTATATTCTTCTTGATTTTAATAGAGTCCCAGAAGAAATAAAAAAATTATTTGATTTATATTTAGATGATTTGGATAGTTTATTTTTATATTTATCTAATTATTATAATGTTAAATTGTATAAGCGAGATAGTTTAATAATTTTTGATGAGGTGCAATTATATCCAAGAGCAAGGTCGGCAATTAAATATTTAGTAGCAGATGGAAGGTATGATTATATTGAAACTGGTTCACTTGTTTCGATAAAAGAAAATGTTAGTGATATTTTAATTCCTTCGGAAGAACAGCATTTAAAAATGTATCCAATGGATTTTGAAGAATTTTTATGGGCTATGGGAAATGATAATTTGATGGATTTGATTAGAAAGTGTTTTAATGATAAAAGAGCATTAGGTGAAGTTTTTCACAGAAAAGCCATGGACTATTTTAGACAGTATATGATAGTTGGAGGGATGCCTCAAGCAGTGGAGGAGTATGTGAAATCTAAAGATTTTAATAAGGTTGATCAAATTAAAAGAAATATATTAAATTTGTACCGAGATGATATTATAAAACATGCTGGTAAATATAGTTTGAAGGTTAGAAGTATTTTTGACGAAATACCTTCACAGTTACAAAAACATGAGAAAAAATTTAAAATTACTTCTTTGGATAAAAATGCCAAAACAAGAGATTATGAAGATGCTTTTTTATGGCTTGATGATGCAATGATTGTTAATCAAGCATTTAATACAACTGAACCTAGTTTAGGGCTTTCCTTAAATTTAGATAGTACATTTTATAAATGTTATATGGCCGATACTGGACTTTTAATTTCACATTCTTTTGATGAAAATGGAATTGTGTCTGAAGAAATTTATAAAAAGATATTATTTGATAAACTAGAATATAATGGTGGAATGATACTTGAAAATGTGGTAGCACAGCTGTTAGTGGCTAGTGGTCATAAATTATTTTTCTATTCTAATAGTTCTAGAGATAATAGTGATGATAGAATGGAGATTGACTTTCTTATTTCAAAATCTTTAATTACTAATAGACACAATATTTCGCCAATAGAAGTTAAGTCTTCAAAAAATTATACATTGACTTCTTTAAATAAGTTTATAAAAAAATACAATAATTATTTAGCTGTGCCTTATATAATCCATACAGGTGATTATAAAGAAGATGATGGAATAATATATTTACCTGTTTATATGACTATTCTTTTATGATGGAAGATAATTTATTATCTTTTTTCTTTACGCTTTTTGGCACTTTCCCTAATTAAAACTGTGGAAAAAATAAAATTGGGTTTTAAAAAATGGTATAATTTAATTATAGAATGGAAGGTGGTTCGATGGTAAATAGAATAATTTTGAATGAAACGTCTTATTTTGGATGGGGAGCTAGAGAAAATTTGGTTCCAGAAATTAAGAAAAGACATTTCAAAAAGGTATTATTAGTTACTGATAAAACACTTTTGGAATGTGGAGTAACTAATATGGTAATTAAAGAAATAGAAGGTAACGTAGATTATGCTGTATATGATGATGTTAAACCTAATCCAACTATTTCTAATTGTCAGGAAGGTATCGATTTTTGTGATAAAGAAAAAGCTGATGTAATTGTGGCAGTTGGTGGTGGTTCAGTTATTGATACGGCTAAATGTATTGGTATTGTAATGCGTAATCCCGAATTTTATGATATTAATTCATTAGAAGGTACAGCAGATACGAAAAATCCAAGTTTACCTATTATTGCGTTACCAACAACAGCTGGTACGGCAGCAGAGGTAACAATTAACTATGTTATTACTGATGAGGAAAATGTAGTTAAAAGGGTATGTGTGGATCCACATGATATTCCAGTATTATCAATTGTCGATATGGAATTAATGGCAGGTATGCCAAAGATGACAGCGGCAGCAACTGGACTTGATGCTTTGACTCATGCAATGGAAGGTTATATTACTAAGGCCCACTGGGAGATGACAGATATGTTCCATTTAAAGAGTATGGAAATGACTTATCATAATCTAGAGAAAGCTGTTAGTAAAGATAAAGATGCAATGATTAATATGGGCATAAGTCAATATATTGCTGGTATGGGCTTTTCTAATGTTGGCCTTGGAATTGTTCATTCAATGGCGCATCAGCTTGGGGCAACATATGATGTCGCCCATGGTATTGCTTGTTCGTTATTTTTACCTTATGTTTTAAAATGGAATGGTGAGGCATGTAAAGATAGATTTAGAGCTATGGCTAAAGCATTTGATTTAGATGTAGAAGGTAAGAGCGACGAGGAATGTGTAGATATTGTAGTTCAAGCTGTTAGAGAGTTAGAAACTAAACTTGGAGTTCCTCAGCATTTAAGTGAACTTGGCGTTAAAAAAGAGGATTTTGAAGTTATGGCTGAAAAGGCATTTAAAGATCCTTGTACTGGAGGTAATCCAAGAGAAGTTACTAAAGAGGATATAATAGGCTTATTTAACGAAGCTTATTAAGAATAAAGGGAGGTTATTTAATGTTGAAAACAAAAGTTGGTTACAGTGAAAATGTTGATGCTTTTGCATCTGGAGCTGAAACAGCTGAAATGGCAAATGTGATTGAAAATCCACAAGTTGGGTTATTATTCACAAGCTGCGTGCAAGATCAAAACAAAATTATGGAAGGAGCAAAAAGTGTTTTAGGGGATGTACCAGTTATTGGATGTACTTCATCGGCTGCTATATGCACACAAGATGGATATTTAAATAAAGAAACTGGTTATTCAGGTATGATGCTTTTTGGTGGAGATTTAGAGGTTGTTACTGCCGGTAGTGCACAAACTAGCGAAACTCCAAGAGAAGTAGGTAGAAGAGTAGCTCGCGATGCTATTAGTAAAGTTAAAGGAGCAGATGTTGAACCAGATTTCTTCTTTATGTCAGCTTCACCAGCTAACGAAGAAGAATACTTAGAAGGTATTCAAGATGTTATTGGTAATGTTCCAGTATTTGGTGGATCAGCTGCTGATAATACAGTTGAAGGAAAATGGAGTATTTTAAATGATGGCGAGGCTTTTGCTGATGGTTTAACTATTGCTATTTTCTATACTAAAGGTGAGATGAAAAACCTTTATACTGGAGCTTACCATGAAACTAGTAATGTTGGAGTTATTACTAAGGTTCGTGATGAGAGAACTTTGGTGGAAATCGACCATGAACCAGCACTTAAGAAATATGCAGAGTGGACTGGCAAAACAGTAGAATCTTTAATGGGTAATAATTTACTTACAGAAACTATTTGTGCACCACTTGGGGTTAAAGATCCGATTGGTAAAGTTACAGCTGTTCGTCATCCAATGTTTGGTAATGATGATTTATCTATGAATATTGGGGCTAATTTGGCTCTTAATACGGCTGTTATTCAACTTTCTAATACACCAGAGGGGATTTTAAAAGCTAATGAGGAAACTATTAATAATTTGAATAAATTAATGGTAAGTGATGTAAATTCTTATTTCTTAGTTCACTGTGGTGGAAGAAGACTTGGCCTTGCTTTATCACAAATTGAGGATAGGATTTATCCAGAAGTTAAGAGGGTTATTCCTGATAAAGAATTTTTAATGGTATTTACATTTGGTGAGTATGGAACTGGAGATCATTCATCTAATACTGTTGGAGGATTATCACTTTCTTATACAGCGTTTGGAGGTAATGAATAATTGGCTAAAAATTTAATAGGTAGTGAATGGGTAGATGCTTCTGATGGTAAAGTTATTGAAGTATATAATCCAGCTACAAATGAGTTAATCGATACAGTTCCTGATACAACTAAAGAAGACTGTGATAAGGCAGTAGAGGCTGCTAAAAAAGGTCAAAAAGAATGGGAGAAGAAACCTATTCATGAAAGAGCTTCTATTTTAATGAAGTTTGTTAAATTAGTAGAAGAACATAAAGATGAGCTTGCTAAATTATTAAGTGCAGAAACTGGTAAACCTATCAGTGAAGCTATTGGTGAGATTGCGAATGTTTCTATTGGAATTCCAGCTTTTTGTGAAAAGGCTAAACACGAATATGGAAAGGTTATTCCAGCTGGAGTAGAGCCAGGACAAGAGCATCATATTCAATATACTGAACAGTATCCACTAGGTGTTGTGGTGGCTGTTATTCCATTTAATTTTCCAAGTGATTTATTCTGTCAAAAGGTACCACCAGCACTTCTTATGGGTAACAGTGTTATTTTAAAACCTTCAGCTCATAATCCACTTACTTTAACTAAGTATGTAGAGTTATTAATGGAAGCTGGAGTTCCAGGTGGCGTTATTAATTTACTTAACGGTGCTGGAGGGGACGCTGTACAGGCTTTAGCTGAAAATCCAGGTGTAGCTTTGGTTACTTTAACAGGTTCAACAATTGCTGGTGCTGAAACAATGGCTAAATGTGCAAAAAATATTACACATGTAACTTTAGAGTTGGGTGGTAATGATGCATTTATCTTATGTAAAGATGGTGATGTTGATTTAGCTGTTAAGGAAATTGTTTGGGGTAGACTTTACAATACTGGACAGGTGTGCTGCGCATCTAAAAGATTTATTATTCATAAAGATGTTAAAGAAGAATTCTTAAATAAATTAGTAGAAACATTTAAAGGTATTCCAGTTAAAATGCCTAGTGATCCAGAGGCTAAAATTGGATGTTTAATTAGTGAGCAAGCGGCTATTAATGTTGAAAAACAAGTTAATGATACAGTGGCTGCTGGAGCTAAATTAGTATTCGGTGGAAGACGTAAAGGGGCTTTCTATGAACCAACTATATTAGACTCTGTTACTAAAGATATGGATGTAGCTAAAGATATGGAGATTTTTGGTCCAGTTGTGCCAATAATCGAATTTGAAGATTTAGATGAAGCTATTGAGATTGCTAACCAATCTAGCTATGGTTTATGTGGATGTGTATTTTCAAAAGATATGAAAACATGTCAATATGTAGCTGATAAGTTAGAGTGTGGTGGAGCAGTCATTAATGGTGCGTCATTCTTTAGACCATTTGAAATGCCATTTGGTGGATGGAAACATTCAGGAATTGGTAATGAAGGTGTTATGACTACTTTTGAAGAGATGAGTAGAACTAAGACTTTTGTACTTAAAAATATTAAATAAGGAGTTAATTTAGATTAACTTCTTTTTAGTTATTTCGTTTTGCCGAAACAACTTGACAATTACCGTGTATAATTTTATAATTAAAGTGGTGATGAAAAATGTTAAAAAGAGAAATTTATTTATCTAAAATAAGAGGTTTTTATGATAGCAATTTGGTTAAAATTTTGGTTGGTATTAGAAGGTGTGGTAAGTCTGTTATTTTGAGGCAGATAATTGATGAACTTCATGAAAAAGGGGTTAGGGATGATCATATTATATATGTTAATTTTGAATATATTGAGTATGAAGATTTACAAGATTATAAAACATTAAATAAATACATAAAAGATAAAATTGTAGACAAAAATATGTATTATGTTTTTTTTGATGAAATTCAAAATGTAGAAAATTTTGAAAAGGTTATTAATTCACTTAGGGCTTCACTTGAAAATATAAGTATATTTATTACGGGCTCTAATAGTAAATTACTTTCAGATGAACTTTCTACAGTTCTTTCAGGAAGATATGTGTCTTTTTTAATAAATCCACTTAGTTATAGAGAGTATGCAGATCTTACCTTAAAAGATGGTCAAGATGAGAATACTTTTTGGGATTATGTTAAATGGGGAGGCCTTCCTAATGTAACTGATTTTGATAATGAGGATAATATTAAAAATTATTTATATAGTGTTTTTGATTCAATTATTTTAAGGGATGTAGTTGATAGGTTGGGACTTAAAGATGTTTCATTATTTAATTTGATTTTACAATATATTGTGGATACAACAGGAAGAGAGTTTTCATTTAAAAATATTATGGTTTTTTTAAAAAATGAAGGTAGAGAGGTATCTAGTGAAACTCTTTATAATTATATAGATGCACTTTGTAAGGCACTTATTATTAAGAAAGTTTACCGTTATGATATTCATGGAAAGGCTATTTTAAAAACGTTAAATAAATATTATATGACTGATTTGGGAATTTCACAGATTAAAAATAACAATTTTGAAATTAATAAAAGTTTTGCTTTGGAAAATGTTATTTATAATGATTTGATTGTAAGAGGTTATGATGTTTATATTGGAAAAACTAGAAATGGTGAAATTGATTTTATTGCAAAAAAATATGAAAAACAGATATATGTTCAAGTTGTATATAAGCTTGATAGTGAAAAGGTTATAGAAAGAGAATTTGGAGCTTATAAAAATATAAATGATGATTTTTCAAAATATGTAGTATCGCTTGACAAAGAAGATTTTTCAAGAAATGGAATTAAACATGTGAATATGATTGATTGGTTACTTGAAAATGAAATAGATTAAGATGTTAATTAAAACAAAATAAAATTTGATAAAATCGTTTACGACAAATCATATAATTATAATAGGGAACTTTAGTTAGTTTGCTTGCTAATAAAGGGTAAATATATTATAATTATTTTGGAGAGTGATATTGATGAATGATGTTTTAAATGAAACAGAAAGTAAGATGAAAAAAGCAATTGAAACAATGGAGAAACGTTTCACAAACGTTAGGGCAGGAAGAGCTAATCCAGCCATATTAGATGGCGTTACGGTTAATTATTATGGAACAGCTACACCTTTAAAATCTTTAGCGACTATTTCAATTCCTGAGGCAAGACAACTTATGATTAAACCTTTTGATAGGTCTTGTTTAAACGATATTGAAAAAGGTATTTATGAGGCTAATATTGGACTTACTCCTAATAATAATGGAGAGTGCATTATTTTAAATATTCCTGCTTTAACTGAAGAGACAAGAAAAGAGTATGTTAAACAAGTTAAGCAGATTGCTGAAGAAGGCAAAATTAATTTAAGAAATATTAGACAGGATAGTAATAATGATATTAAGAAAAATGAAGATTTAACTGATGATGAAAAAGATAATTTAATGGATGAAGTGCAAACTTTGATCAATAAATATAATAAAGTAATTGATGAGAAAGAAAAAGAAAAAGAAAAAGAATTATTAACTGTTTAGGTGAAAGAGATGTTTGGACGAAAGGTTAGTAAAGATTTGGATGTTAAAAAAGTAAATGAGGTTACTGATTTAGCTTCCAAAGTTTTGAGAGTTTTATATCTTTTACTTATAACAGCAATCGCTTATGTTATAATTAGGTTATTTAAAGAAACTAAAATATTGGATTTTATACTTAAGATATTAGAGATTTGTTTACCTCTTTTTATAGGTATTTTAATAGCTTGGCTTTTTGATCCATTTATCAAATGGCTTGAGGATAAAAAGATTAGAAGGACTTTAGGGGCTGTTATTACTTATTTGTTTATATTTTTAGTTATTTTTCTAGTTTTAGTTACATTAATACCCCTTTTGATTGATCAGGTTCGTGAGTTTGCCCGTATTATTCCTGATGTGTTTGATACAGTTAAAGTTTGGAGTTTGGATTTATTTAATAATTTAGAAAATTCTAATTTGATTGATTTTGAAAAAATGAAACATGAAGCACTTACTTCACTTGAAGATTTTGCTACTAATATTACAACAACTATGCCACAAAATATTATAGGATTTATTTCTGGATTATTTTCTGGTATTGGTGTCTTTGTGATAGGTCTTATTATAGGATTTTTCTTGCTTGTTAATTTTGATAATAGTTCTAATTTGTTTACATTTATTCCTAGGAAATTTAGAAATACTACAGTCGCACTGTTAGATGAAGTTAATGTATCACTTAGAAGTTATGTTAAAGGGGCAATTTTAGATTGTACACTTATATTTGTGATTTCATCTGTTGCTTTTTGGCTTATTGGACTTAAAGCTCCTATGCTTTTTGGTTTGTTTTGTGGACTTACAAATATTATTCCTTATGCAGGACCTTATATTGGAGGTGCTCCAGCGGTGATTGTTGGATTAACTCAGAGTCCAACTGTTGGTATTTTAGTTTTAGTTGCTATTTTTGTTATTCAATTTTTAGAAGGTAATTTTTTACAACCGATTATTATGTCTAAAACCACTAAGTTACATCCTGTAACTATTATGCTTGGTTTACTTGTATTTGGTTATTTCTTTGGAATTGTTGGAATGCTTATTTCTACACCGGTTATTGCAGCACTAAAAACAGTGTTTAAGTTTTATGATGAAAAATATGGTATTATAGAAAAAGATGAAAAAAAAGAAACCACAGTTTAGTGGTTTTTCTATAAGGGGAGATTTTATGAAGATATATGTTATTTCTGGAAAAGCTAGACATGGTAAGGATACAGTGGCTTTAGATATAAAAGAAATTTATGAAGGTAAAGGTTTAAAAGTTATTAATTTAGCTTATGGAAGTTACATTAAAGAATATGCAAAAAGGATTAGTAATTGGGATGGTGCAGAAGAGACAAAACCGAGAGAGTTATTACAAGAGCTTGGGACAGATATTATTCGAAAAAAAATAGATAATGATTTTTTTGTTAGAAGAATATGTGAAGATATTAGGGTTTATAGTTATTACTTTGATATTATCACTATTTCAGATGCGAGATTTCCAAATGAGATGGAATGGCCGAAAAAGTATTTTGATGATGTTATTAATATTAGAGTGATTAGAGATGGTTATGATAGTGTTTTGTCAGAAAAAGAACAAAAACATTTGACTGAGGTAGCATTAGATGAGTATAATAGTTACGATTATGTGATTCATAACGACGGAACTTTAGATGATTTAAAAGGTAAAGTTTTAGAAGTAGTGAGGAAGGTAGAACATGAATATTAGAGAAGAATTTATAAATTATTTTGAGAAAAATGGGCATAGACAAATTCCAAGTAGTCCTATTGTACCGGAAAATGATCCTACAGTATTATTTAATACGGCTGGTATGCAGCCATTAGTTCCTTATTTGTTAGGTGAAGAGCATCCTTATGGCAAAAGGCTTTGCGATTATCAAAAGTGTGTGAGACTTACTGATTTAGATGAAATTGGCGATAAAACACATCATACTTTTTTTGAAATGCTTGGGAATTGGAGTTTGGGCGATTATTTTAAAAAAGAGTCTATTGGTTATAGTTTTGAATTTTTAACTAAAGTTTTGAATATTCCTGTGGAAAAGTTAGCTATTACTGTTTTTAAAGGTGATGATAAGATACCTAGGGATGATGTTTCAGCTGATAGATGGAAAGAGCTTGGAATTGCCGAAGATAGAATAGCTTATTTGGGTAAAGAAGATAATTTTTGGATTGCTGGAGATAGTGGCCCGTGTGGTTCTGATACTGAGATATTTTATTTTAGAAGTGATGACGAAATACCTCAAAAGTTTGATCCAGAAGATGATAGATGGGTTGAAATTTGGAATAATGTGTTTATGGAATTTTATAAAGATGAAAATGGAAATATCACTGAACTTAAGCAGAAGAATGTCGATACCGGAATGGGGTTAGAACGTATTGTGGCTGTTTTAGAGGGTGTTGATGATAATTATAAGAGTTCTATTTGGTCTGATGTTATTAATAAGTTAGAAGATATTACTGGTTTATCTTATGAAGGTAATGAGAAAGCAATGAGAATTATTGTAGATCATATTAGAACTTCAGTATTTATTGCAGCAGATCCAGCGGGTATTAAGCCAAGTAATACTGATCAAGGTTATATTTTAAGAAGACTTATAAGAAGATATATTAGACAAGCTAGGAAACTGGGTATTGATATTAATAGTGATTTTGATTTGGAAATTGCTTTGTTAATTATTAGGAAATATGAAAAGTATTATAGTGAACTTAAAGATAATAAAGATGTTGTTTTAGATGTTTTAAGTAATGAAAAGAAAAAGTTTAGTAGAACTTTAGAAAAAGGTTTGAGAGAATTTGAAAAGTTGGTGAAGACAGATACTTCTATGATTGATAAAACAATAGCTTTTAGATTATACGATACTTATGGTTTTCCAATTGAATTAACTTTAGAAGAGGCTGAAGATAGAGGTATGAAAGTTGATGTTGATGGTTTCTATGAAAAGTTTAAAGAGCATCAAGATAAATCTAGAACAGCTTCTAAAGGTAAATTTAAAGGTGGACTTTCTGGAAATAGTGAGTTAGAAACTAAATACCATACTGCTACACATTTACTTAATGCAGCTTTGAAGAAGGTTATTGGTTCAAGTGTTCATCAATTAGGTAGTAATATAACTCCTGAAAGATTAAGATTTGATTTTCCTTGTGATCATAAAATGACAGATGAAGAAAAACAAATGACTGAAGATTTGGTTAATGAATGGATTAAGGAAGATTTAACTGTCGAAAAATTAGAAATGAGTAAGGATGAAGCTATTAAATCTGGTGCGGAATGTACGTTTATTGATAGATATCCTGATGTTGTTACAGTTTATAAGATTGGTGATGTTTCTATGGAATTATGTGGGGGACCACATGTTAGTCATACTGGTGAACTAGGTCATTTTAAGATTAAGAAAGAGGAATCTAGTAGTGCAGGGGTTAGAAGAATAAAGGCTATTTTAGAGTAGCCTTTTAATATGTGGAATTTATAATAGTTTAATTTTGCTATTAGAGTTTTAAAACAGGTTATGAAAAGATAAAAATAAATGTTTTTTGTACTGGGATCATGGTCATTGACAAATAGTCTTTTTTTTGAGAAAATGATAGTGTTTAAGGAGGGGATGGCCGTGCTTCAAGAAAGATTATTACTTACACCAAAAGATATTTTGGAAAAAGAGTTTAAGATTGATACAAGAGGTTATAGACCCCAAGAGGTAGATAAATTCTTAGATGAAGTAATAAGTGATTATGATGAAATGATTTCTATGATTAAAGAACTTGAAAGAGAAAAGAAAGATTTGATTGATGAAAATATTAGATTAAAACAAGAAGTGCGTAATGCAAGAACAAAATTAGATGTTTTAAGAAATGCAACTCCAACCGAGGTTTCTAATGCAGATTTGTTAAGGCGTCTTTCTAATTTAGAAAAAATAATTTATGGTGAAGTTAGTAAATAATATTTTGGCAAACGCTGCATTTATTATAATGTAGAGGAAAGTCCATGCTTACACAGTCTGTGATGACTGTAGTGTTTGTGCATAGGGAATAAATAACCTATGGTAGTGTTTTAACTAACGGCAAGGTGTAACCTAAGTCTTTTAGATATGGTGAAGCTTTATAAAGTGCCACAGAGACGATACTTTTAGAAATAAAAGAGTGAAACGTGGTAAACCCCACAAGTAAGAAACCCAAATTTTGGTAGGGGAACCTAATAAAAGAGAATAAGAATTTTTTATGGGATTGCTTTAGCAATAGATAAATGTTTGCCACCTAAAAATAGGTACAGAACATGGCTTATAAAATATTATTTTGTATATTAAGGAAGGATTATAATGAAAGAGATTGGCGAAAAATTAAAAGAAGCCCGAGAAAGCATAGGTGTTTCAATTGAAGAAGTGGCTGAAGATTTAAAATTAAGGCCAACTCAAATTGAAAATATCGAATCTGGTAATACAGAAGCTTTTAAAGATATGTTTTATTTAAAATATTTTATTAGAGATTATGCTAAATATTTAGGATTGGATAAAGAAGATTTGATTGATGAATTTAATGAATATTTATTTGATTATACTTCAAGACTTTCTTTAGACGATATTAAAGCAGCAAAAAAAAGTAAAAAAGAAAATAGACGGATTAAGTCTCCTTATACAATTGAAAGAAAAAATAGAATTTCTATTATTATGTTTGGTATTTATGTTATTATTGCTTTATTAATTGCAATGATTATTTATTTGATTATTAGTTTAGATCATGAAAAAAATGATGATTTTGTTGAAGGAACAATTATTACAGAAAGTAGGTAGTGAATTTATGAATTTACCAAATAAATTAACAATGGTTAGAATTATTATGACTTTTTTAATTATATTGATTTTGTTATTTCCATTTTCAGCAATGGGTATTGATATGCCACCGCTTTTTATCAATGAATTGTTAAGTGTGGATATTCGTTATCCTATAGCTGGTGTTTTATTCATTTTGGCTTCACTTACTGATTTTATAGATGGATATATTGCTCGTTCACGTAATTTAGTTACTGATTTTGGTAAAATGATGGATGCTATTGCTGATAAAATTTTAGTTAATTCTGTACTTATCATATTATGTGCACAAGGATTTATTCACCCAATTATTCCAGTAGTTATTATAGTAAGAGATACAATTGTTGATTCTATTAAAATGGTAGCTGGATCTAAAGGTAATGTTGTGGCTGCGATAAAAACTGGTAAGTTTAAAACTGCTTCTTTGATGATTGGTATTGTACTTACTTTGTTTTATAATTTACCATTTGAACTATGGAATATTCATATTTCTGATTTCTTACTTATTGTGGCAGCAGTGCTTTCTATTATTTCAGGAATTCAGTATTTTACAATGAATAAAAAGTATATATTTGAGGAAGGAATGTAAGACTTCCTTTTTAAATTTTATTTTTTTGAACAAACGTTCGCAAAAGTGTTGACTTTTTATTTTAGATATTATAAAATGTGATTGTAGGAGCGAAGGAGGAAAAATAATGGCAAAAACAACTAATGAAGTTGATCAAAACTTAAAACAAGTTTTAGCTGATATTGAAAAACAATTTGGAAAAGGTTCTTTAATGCGTTTGGGAGATAATGATCGTAGGGAAATAGATGTTATTTCCAGTGGTAGTATAGCTTTAGATGTAGCTTTAGGCATTGGGGGTTATCCTAAAGGAAGAATAATTGAAATTTTTGGTCCTGAATCTAGTGGTAAAACAACTTTTGCTTTACATGCGATTGCTGAAGCTCAAAAAGCTGGTGGAAAAGTAGCTTTTATTGATGCTGAAAATTCATTAGATCCACAATATGCTGCTCGATTAGGGGTGGATATAAATGAATTATTACTTTCACAACCGGATAATGGTGAACAAGCATTAGAAATTACTGAGGCATTGGTTCGAAGTGGGGCGATTAGTGTTATCGTTATTGATTCAGTTGCAGCTTTAGTACCTAAAGCTGAAATTGAAGGAGAGATGGGAGACTCACAGGTTGGTTTGCAGGCTAGGCTTATGAGTAAAGCTTTGAGAAAATTAGCTGGTGTAATTAATAAGACAAATACTATTGCAATCTTTATTAATCAGTTAAGGGAAAAAGTTGGAGTGGTTTATGGTAATCCAGAGGTAACACCTGGTGGAAGAGCTTTGAAATTTTATTCGTCAATTAGACTGGATATAAGAAAGAGTGAACAAATTAAGCAAGGTGCTGATATTGTTGGTAATAAAGTTAAGGTTAAAGTAGTTAAAAACAAGATGGCTCCTCCTTTTAAAACTTGTGAAGTGGATATTATGTATGGTACTGGAATTTCACATGAAGGAGAACTTATTGATTTAGCTTCTCAAGCTGACATTATTCAAAAGTCAGGTGCTTGGTATTCTTATAATGGAGAAAAAATTGGTCAAGGAAAGGAAAATACTAAGGATTATTTGAAAGCTCATCCAGAACTAGAAGATGAGATAAATAAAAAAGTTCGTGAACATTATAATATGAAATAAAACTGATATGTAAAAAACTTATCAGTTTTATTTTGACTTTTGAAGGTATTTTAGATATAATTGTTGTAGAATATGGAGGGATTAGTTTATGGATGAAAATAAAAATACGGTAAATAATGATAATACACAAGTTTCAAATGATATGAATTATAGTTTTGATTTTGCAAACCAAGTGGCAAATGATGATAAACAGGAGACTTCTGTTGAAAATGTAGTGCCTGAAGCTCAAGTTTTACCAAATGAAAATAGTGCCTCAGAGCCGGTAGAAACGCCAGTTGTATCAATGCCTACTGATAATGTTTCTTTGGAGTCTAAAGAAGATACTCCTATGAATGTAAATGGTGCAGAGGCTGTAGCATCAGAAGCTCAAGTTTTAACTGAAGAGAATAATGGAGTTTCTAATGAACCTGTGAATACTACAGTACCACAAGATAATATGGGAAATTCTGATAATAATACTTCAGTAAATAATGATTCTATACCTTTGGTATCAAATGTGCCACCAGTAGAACCTGTAGTTTCAGAAAAAAAAGAAGAAGATGAAGATTCTGCTGAATTAATAAAAGATAAAAAAGCCACTAAAAAGTTTTTGATTATTTTGTTTGTAATTGTATTAGCATTTATAATTGCTTTGCCATTTCTTAATAAAATAATAGGATAATTTGTCCTATTATTTTTGTTTGGTCATTTTAAAAATCTTATATAATTTTTGAAAATTTTTATTTCTTTTTTTTATTTCTTCTTTTATTTTAGTATAGGCGTTTTCTGGACTATCGGCTGGTTTGTTGAAACATTCTAAGTATAAATAATTTAGTTTTTGAAAGTTTTTGTGTTTGAAAATATGTTCTAATTCATTATAAATAAAGTTTTCGTTTTCTTTTTCGAATCTTGTTTTAAAATGGTTTGGTTTTCTTTTTTTTATTATTTGGTAATTTAGTTTTATTTCTTTTTTGAGTCTTAATATTTCAATAGCATCTTCTTGTTCGTCTAATAATAGTGAACTTTTTAATTGAACTATACCTGCATTATTTAATTTTATAGCAATAGCGGCACTATTGTTTCCAACGATAAAGGTGTATTTTAATTTAGCTATATCATTATTTTTAAATTGTTCTGCTTTTACATTTAAAAATTTAAGAGTATCGATTTTAAATTTAATTATGCTATTTTTAATATCCAAAAGTTGTTTGTTATTGACTTTAATAATTGGTATTTTTCTCATGTGATAAATATGATCATTATTATTCCATTCGTAAAAATCATAGTATTCTTTTTGAAAATTTAGTATTATATCATATATGTAGTTCATTTTTTTTACCTCCTGGGATGAAAATTGCAAGAAAAGAGATTATTAGACCAATTGGTCCAATTAGACACTCAATATTACTACTTATAAAATTTACATATTCGTTAAAATTATACCCAATAGTTATTAAATTTAGATAACTAATGATAAAAACAAAACCTATGATACTAAAACCAAAACCTATTAAGAAAAAGATTATCCTTGTTATCATGTTTACCTTCCTTTATATTAAAGTTTATTATTTTTTTTAAATTTTTTTACTTATAAGTATTACTTGTGTAAATAAAAGGATAAATGTTATAATGTTTAAGGTGATAATATGAATTATCAATTTATGATAGATAAGTTTCAGGGACCTTTAGATTTATTGCTTCATTTGATTAAAGAGTCAGATATAGATATATTTGATATAGATGTGTCTAATATTACTAGTCAATATTTAAATTATATTGAAAGTATGGAGTCTTTAAATTTAAATATTGACAGTGAATATTTGGTTATGGCAGCGGAATTGATAGAAATGAAATCCAGGGAATTACTTCCTAATATGGAAATTGATGAAGATGAATATGAGGAAGATCCAAGAGAGAATTTGATTAACAGATTAGTTGAATATCAAAAATATAAAGATTTAGCTTTAGAATTTAAAGATATGGAAAAAGTGAGAAAACTTATGTTTTCTAAAGAGCCTAGTGATTTAAATCAGTTTAAGAACGAAAAAGCAATAATTAGTGATAATATATTGATTGATGATTTAATTAAAGCTTTTATGGATTTTCAGACAAAACAAGAATATAATAAGCCACTTAATACTGTGGTTACTAGAAAAGAGTATTCAGTTCACGTGCGTAGTAAGAATATAATGAAAAAACTTAAAGCACATGGCACATTGAAATTTTCTGATTTATTTGAAATAAAAAGTCGAGATTATATTGTTGTTACTTTTTTGGCAATATTAAATTTAGCTAAAGAGGGTAATTTACAAATAAAACAGGATAAAAATTTAGATGAGATTGTATTGTCTATTAAAGGAGAAGTGTAGAATGAATTTAAAAGCTATTTTAGAAGGAATATTGTTTGTGGTTGGTGATGAGGGAATTAACAAAGAGAGGTTAATGGATATTTTAAACATTTCTTTTGAGGAATTAGAAAAAATTGTGAATGAATATCAACGTGATTTAGAAAAACCTGATAGGGGATTAAAGATTGAAATATTTAATGGCAATTATAAATTGGTAACTAAAAAAGAACATGCTGATTACTATAAAACGTTAGTGAGTGCGGAAGTTTCAGAAACTCTTAGTGCAGCGGCTTTGGAAACTTTGGCTATTGTTGCTTATAATGAACCAATTACTAGGGCAATGGTTGATGAAATTCGGGGAGTTTCTTCAATTTATGTGATAAGAAAATTAATTTTGAAAAATTTGATTAAAGAAATTGGTCGTTCAGAACTTCCTGGCAGACCAGTTTTGTATGGAGTTACTGATCAATTTTTAGATTATTTTGGTTTAAAAACTTTAGATGATTTACCTAAAATTGAAATGGAAAAAGATTCTCAACCTAAGGAGTTGTTTGGATCTAGATATAAGGAAGATATATGAAAGAACTAATTTTATTATTTATAGGTTTATTTTTTATTGTTAAAGCGGCAGATGTTTTGGTTACGGCTTCTTCTTCTTTAGCTTTGAAATTAAAAGTCCCTAAAATGCTGGTGGCTTTGACAATTATGGCTTTTGGAACTTGTGCCCCTGAGGTAGCAATTTCTTTTCAGAGTGTTCAAAGTGGTGATGGACAAATTGCTTTTTCTAATGTTATTGGTAGTTCAATTGTTAATGTATTTTTAATTATTGGTATGGCAGCTTTAATTAAACCTATTAAAGTAAAACATGCGACAATAAAAAAAGAATTGCCAATTTTGGTTTTGATTACTTCGGTATTTGCAATATTAATGCTGGATAGGATGTTTGATCCATTCACTAGTAATATTTTTTCAAGACCAGATGGTTTGGTATTACTTTTATTTTTTAGTGTTTTTGTTTTATATTTAATAGGATTGATACATAAAGGGGCAGAAGATAATAATACGAGCGATATTAAATATGGCGGGTGGACGGCTATAGGTTTAATTATTTTATCTATTTTGGTTACGATATTTAGTAGTGATATGATTGTGGATAATGCAATTTTATTAGCTGATAAACTTAATATAAGTAAGAAAGTAATTACTATGGTAATCATTGTTATTGGAACAAGTTTACCTGAACTTGTTATGACAATTACAAGTGCACGAAAAGGTGAGTTTGATATGGCTGTTGGTAATATTATAGGTACTAATATATTTAATATTTGTGTGGTGTTAGGACTTCCAGTTTTAATTTATGGTAATGTAGGATTAAATGGTTTTAGTTTTTTTGATATTTTAGTAACTTTTCTATCTTCTTTTTTCCTTTATTTATTTGCTAAAAGTGAAAAAGTAATTAGTAGAAAAGAAGCAATTTTTATGCTATTAATGTTTATTATATATTATGTTTATTTATTGAGTGTATAATTTAAATGGGAATTAATGAAAAAAATTATGTAAATTCTCATTTTTATATTGGCTTTTATTTAAAATATGTTATAATTTATGTATGCACATGTGGCGAAATTGGTAGACGCGGCAGACTCAAAATCTGCAGAAGAGTGATCTTCGTATGGGTTCAAGTCCCTTCATGTGCACCATATTGATAATTATTCGGACTAGAAATAGTTCGTTTTTTTATTTTATGGTCGAAAAGTGGTCGAAAAGTGGTCGAAAAGTGGTCGAATAGATTGATAATTTTTCTCATTTTGTATACATTAAAAAAATGTTAAAAATTTATATTTTTATCAAATAACGTTTTTATTTCCCAAAATTCAAAAAATATTTTTTTGGGAAATGACGTGTTATAATGTTATTGGAAGATTAATTATGAAACTAATAAAAAGAACTGATTATTTAGAAAAATACATGTTAAATCTAGAACAAAGTATTTAAGTATAAATTTTAATAAACAAAAATACGTTAAGGTAGGATATTCTATATAGAGAAGTCTTAGGCTTTTATGACGTAGAAATAAAGTAAATTGGTTTAAAATTTATTTTGGTGTTTTGTTCTTTGATAAAAGTTATTAAAGATATTTAAATGGGAGAGGTTTTAAATGACGAAAGACGAAATTAGTAATATAATATTTAAATTACAAAATAATGAAGAAATTGTCGATTTTATAAATAAGCGGCTAGCATCACTGGAATTAACTAGTGTTGAGAAGACTGTAGGTCAAAATTATACTGATAGTTTTCGAGATTATATATCGTCAAAAATCCACTATAAAACTGTGGAAAATTTTAGTGATACAGAAAGTCCTGATTTAGTGTATGATGATATATTACCTTATTATAATTTAATTATGTCTTTAAAAGAAGATGGTTGGTATAATATATTATCTTTATTTACAACAATATTTTTTCTTATAGATGAATATTTGCCAAATGATGATATGATGGGGCTAGGTCGTTTTTTCGTTTATTCAGCAAATAAAGGTAAAAGAGTGTCAATTAAGACAATTCGAGAAAAAGAGGTGGCTTTTTGTTCTGAAAAAGCTGGTTTAGCACATAATATATTTAAATTTTTAGGTTTTGATTCTGAAGTTGTTTTTGGAGCTAGAGACAATGAAATGCATGCGTATAACTTTGTTTATCCAAATGGTTATGAAAAAGAACCAATTATTTTATTTGACCCGTCTTATTTTGTAAATTTTGTTAATGATAATGGTAATAAATTATCTTTTGGTTTTTATCAAGCTTTTAGCAAGGATGATTTTGATGATTTAAAAGGTGGGAAACCTATTACAATGAATTTAATAAATACGGAAAGAAATTATCGCAGATTATATGGAAGTACAGGAAGTTTAGATGATTATGTTTTTGAAAAAGTGTCGCCAGTTTATATTTATGGTTTAGAAAATGCTAAAAAGTATAAAAGGACGATAAAAAAATAAGTTATATATAATAAATGTTCGTTACATTATTGGAATTTTTTAAAATCTTTTTTTCTGATCACAACTGGTGATCATATATTTTGAAGATCTTTTGTTTATGCATAGACCTTTTTTTATTTTTGTGATATATTAAAAATAAAGAGGTGGTATTGTGGGCAAAAGTTTAATACTTAGAGATGTAATTAAAGAGGCTATTGATCATATTTCAAGTAATGAAGGTATTGAATATGTTCCACTAAAACAAATATATTTTGAAGTGTCTAGATTGCTTGAAAAAGATAATACTAAAATTCTTCAGAGTCAAATTCGTGGGCGTTTGCAAGAAAACTGTATTCAATGTACATCATTTAACGGTAAGAATTTTTTTATTACTAAAGAGTTGCGTTCTGGTCTTTGGAAAAATGTGGTAAGTGAAAAGCATAATGAACTATTAAAGTACATTAGATATACACATAATTATTATATTATTACAAATGATAATTGGAAGACATTTGAAAAAGTAAAAGAAAAAAGTGGGGAGTATGTTCTTGAAAATAATTTGGATATTCAGTATGAAGTTAGACTTATGTTGGAGTTAGGAATTACTAAAGCTAAAGTTATTATAGATGAATATAAAAAAATACGGGAATTATTATTTAAAATGACTCATAAGTGTACTGTTCAAGATGGTTATGGATTTGCGTTTGAAGTCTTTGCTATATCAGCTATTCATAATTATAATTATGAAACAGTTATAGATAAATATATAGTGCATGGGGATAATGATGGTTCAATAGATGCGATTGTTTATGATTCTAATGATGATACAGTATATGTTTATCAAATAAAAATTGGCGATATACCAGATACAGCTTATGATGATATGAATTATTCATATTATTTATGTATGAATAATCATGAAGTACCTTTTAATGGGAAAGATTTATACAATTTTATTGAGAAAAAACGTTTGGTTTTGGAAAATAAAAAAATTAAGTTTAGAACAATATCTTCTAATTCTAAAAAAGAATTTAATATTCCGACTAAGGATGTTTATGAAATGTTTGTTTGTAATAAATTATTACCATTAAATAATAATTTGATTTTAAATATTTTAAAACCAACAATAAAACAAGATGGGGTTATCTATAAAAATGTGGCATTTGATGGTAAAGGGAACTATACTTTTTACTTATGTGCGAAGCAATTAATTCAAAGTTTACTTGAAGCTTTGAGTATACATGATATGAAAAATTTACAGACGGTAGATTTTTCTAGATATTTTTATGACAATGTACGTGGTGAAATGGGAGTTAATCCTAAAATGCGATCAACCATTATAAATGAACCGGAAGAATTTGTTAATTATAATGTGGGAATTGATATTACTGGAGAAGTTCATGATTTGTCTGGAACATTACAAATTAGAAATCCGATTATTAATAATGGTCAACAGACAATAATGAATTTAGTTAAAACAAATCAAAACTTAGATAAAATAAAAATTTGTGTACATGTGAAAAATGAAACTAGGTTAGATGTTAAAAGTAATATATCTAGATATACTAATGAGCAATGTGCTGTGAAAGCGGTGGATATACTTTCAATTAACTATTTTGTTCGTGAATTACAACGGGAAATATTTAAAGATGGTGAATATTTTTTAAATATTAATTCTACTGGAGTACGGGAAAATTATGATTTAATAAATTCACTTTATTCTGAAAATAAAATTATTGCTCTTTCTGATTTTTTGAAATTATATTTTTCAGTTATAAATAGTAAAAATTTGGGTAATTGGAAAAATACTTTTAATCAAAAAATTCAGGAAATTGATATTAATCAATCATTTGATTTTAATTTAGCTTTAAAAGTGTGCAAGAGTATTTCTATGTTTGAAGAGTATTTAAATTCTATTAATAATAAAAAAGAAAAAGATGATTTACGCAACGCAGATTTAGCGTTTATGTATTTACTTTGTAAAGAAAATTTGTCTTTATTACAGGCTAGAAAAGTAATTGATTATATTAATAAGGATGTGTTTATAGAGAAGAACTATAGTAAGTTGATTGATGTATATAAAAGTTCAGCTATTTATAAGACAATCAATTATGCTTTGGCAAAACTTAATATAAATAAAAAGGTGAAGGTGAGTTAGATGAAGGTTGAACATGAATTTGGACCTTATATTAATAAAGATAGTGAGGTTCTTATTTTAGGATCTATTCCATCTTTAAAATCTAGAGAACTTGGTTTTTACTATATGCATCCTCAGAATCGTTTTTGGAAAATCATGGGTGATTTATTTAATGAAAAAAGTTTGTCCACTATTTTAGAGAAAAAGAAATTTTTGAAGAAAAACAAAATTGCTTTATGGGATGTGTTAGAATCTTGTGAAATAAATGGTTCTAGCGATAGTTCTATTAAGTGTCCTAAAGTTAATGATATTAAAGGATTAATTAATGGAACTAATGTAAAAATAGTTTTTGTTACAGGTAAGAAAGCTTTTGATTTATATAATAAATTTTGTTATAAAGACGTATTAATTAAGGCTATTTATTTACCATCTACTAGTGGGGCAAACTGCAGGGTTAGCTATGATGATTTAAAAGAAAAATATGAAATAATTAGAAAAAGTGTGAAAAAGTAATATTTTTTCTTTTTTTTTATGTAAAAATAAGTTATAATTGTATTATAGGGAAGGGGCTGTTAGAAATGATATTAAGAAAACCGTATGCATTTTTTATAAAATACTTTAAATTATTACATACTATTATTGCGGTTTTTGTAGCATTTTTATTGTATCGTTCTTTTACACTTTACAATTTTTTTAGGGTTTATGTTGATGATTATAGTACAGCTCTTAATGATATGGCTCCTCGTTCACTTTTAAACATTTATAGTTTTTTAATGGTTTTGGGAGTCATTATTTTAATAATTGTTTTGTTATCAGTAATGATTTATAAAAATAAGCCAAAAAAATTATATATATATAGTTTAATTGTTTATGTAGCGGTTATTGTTTTGTATGGGATTACACAACCTGTGTTGAGAGATATTAGTGCTTCTCTTTTGGATATGAGATTTGCTAGTGCATTACGTGATTTCTTTATGATAGCTCTTATTTTACAAGCTGTTAGTTTTGTTTTATATATCGTTAGAGCAACTGGCTTTGATATTAAGCAATTTGATTTTGGAACAGATTTACAGAAATTAGATATTGATGAAAAAGACAGTGAAGAAATTGAAGTTGCTTTAGAGTTTGATAAAAATAAAGTTAATAGGCAAATAAGATATAACTTTAGACAACTAAAATATATTTATGGTGAACATAAATTAGTAATTAATACAGCCATGGTTATTTTGTTGATTTTGATAGGTTTTAATATTTATTTTAACATTAGTATTTATACAGCTTATTATGATCAAGGTGAATCTTTTAGTGCGAGTGGTGTGGTTATGAATATTAAAGACACTTATTTAACACAAGAAGATCCACTTGGCAATAAACTTACCGATAATATGGTAGTGGTTGTTAAAATGGATATTAAAAAACAAGGTGGAGTAAATAAAACTTTAAATACAGGTTTAGCAACACTTAGAATAGGTAATAATTCCTATGGACAAAATAATGATTATGCAAAAGAACTTTATGATCTAGGAACTCCATATACTAATCAGGAACTTGGAGTTGAATTTCAAAATTATATTTTAGCTTTCGTTGTCCCTAAAGAAGAGGCTAATAAAAAAATGGTGTTAAAATTTAATGATGATGTCAGCTATGTTAAAGGTGAAATAGGAGCAAAAGACATTATGGTTAATTTAGATCCGATTAATTTAAGTGGAAGCAAGGATGTTAAAGCGGTTAATTTGAAAGAAACGCTTAGTTTAGAAGATAGTATTTTAGGCAATTCTAGTTTAACAATAAATAGTTTTGAGATAAATGATACTTTTAAAATAAATTATAAATTTGCTTATGGTACAGATAAATATGTTGATTCTATTGAATATTTAACACCAACTGCTACTGGCACTTATTTTAAAACATTGATGAAAATAAATGCTGATTTTAATTTAGATAAGAATGTGAATATTTCATCTGTAACAACTTTTGCTGATTTTTTAAATTCTTTTGCAACTATTAATTATAAGTTAAATGGTGTTTGGACCAGTCAAAAAATAAATACACAAAATATAAAACCACGAGTTAATCAAAGTTCGTCTAGTTATTATGTAGAAGTACCTCGTGATGTCAAAAATGCTACAGAAATTAATTTTTCTTTAAAAATACGTAATAATGTATATAAATATATTTTGAAATAATTTTAAATGTGTTATAATAAAAAGGAGGATAGGCATATGAGGCTAAATAAAAAAATCAAATATATTGTTTTTGCTTTTTTGTGTATGATTGTTTCTCCTTTGATGATATTTGCTGATTGTGATTATCAAAGACAGGCAGAGTTGTCTAGACTTGCCAGTAATGTTCAACTTTCATATTTGTATAATGATAAAGATTTTACAATTTTTATGACTAATTTGACAGATGATTTATATGTAGTTGACGATTATGGAAGGACATATTATGGTGCGGGTGAGAAAACTTTTCATTATTATAGTGGAACAGTTAATTTTAATATATATTCTAATGATGCAAATTGTCGAGGTGAAATGTTATTAACAAAAACAATTACTTTGCCAACTTTAAATATATATGCTAGTAGAGAAGAATGTCAGCGATATCCTAATTTTGAGTATTGTCAAAAATGGGGCAACTTTACTTTTGATGATGATCAATTTGATACAGCTTTAAATAATTATGAACAAAAATTAAATAAGAAGATTCAAGAAAAAGCAAGTACGAAAAAAGATTTTTTACAAATAATAGTAGAGGAACTACATAAAAATATATTTATGTTCATATTTATTGGGTTTGTTTTATTGATATATATTATATATTGTCTTTTGAAAAAGAGACGAAGATGATAGAGGTGGATTTATGAAAAAGAAAATTGTTGCGGTGTTAATGGTTTTTATTCTTGTTATGACTATAGCCCCTACTATAATTTTTGCGGCTAAGGATGGAGGAACAGGAGATCATAGTGGAAATACTGGTGGTGCATCAGGTGCACCTGGATCATGTTTACCAGATACTTATTGGCAAGTTGGTTTTGAAGATGGTGATGGTTATAAAGGTATCGCCAGTGCAGCAGCTTTTAGATATGATTTGGTTTATAAAGAGCAAAATGGTGGACGTGAAATTTTAAAAACGGTAATTGTACAAATACCTAGTAGAGCTTATAATGATATAATATGGGGTCAAGCTGGTGTAGATACTACAATTGCGACGGTAAAAGAATATACAAATGCAGTGGAGAAAACAAATACAGCAAAATATGGTGTTAAATATGTAACGGATGGTCCTTTAGCAACTTTATCAAACAGATTGTTAAATGGCGAAACAATAGATAGTATATTTGGTCCTGGGTTAGATGATGATATTCCGGAAAATAAACGTTTAATAGAGAGTTATTTAACTAGTAGTCAAGGCTTTGGGGTAGATAAAAAGGATTTACAAAGAAAGCAAGATGAAAATCCTGGAAGATATGAATCATTTGGGTATAGAATTATGATTCAAAAAATTCAAATATTTCAAAATGGCTGTGTGGGAGCTTCTGATTGGTGGAAGGCTATGACTAGAAAAGATGCGGCTAGTAATAATGCTATAAAGAAATATTTAGTTGGAGATAGAACAGCGTATATTTCTCCTAATGTAACAAAAGCAGGCAATGATTTGTTTACTACTAGAGATGATATGGGTGTAAGAAATGCTATTTGGGAGAAAAATTATTTTGCGAATGCTTGGAAAGGGTTGATTGTTAGAGATTTGGCACCTCAATTCGCTGATCCTAATAATGGTTCCGGTTATAATATTTTGTGGTTTTCAACTGATCCTTTTAAGGATTATGATTATTCTATAGATGCAGCATGTGTCAATTGTCTAGCAACAGGTTTTAGTAATAAAGCTTATGTTATTCAAGATACTACTAATTGGGAGGCTATTTTAGCTAGTCCTGATGCAAATGTGGATAATGCAAGAAAGTATTATGACAAAGGAAATGGTGTTTTCTGTAGAGAAGAGTATTATGTAAATTTCCCTGATTTAACTAATCATATTAGGGTTAATACAGGCCGTTATTTTACAGTTAATGCAACAAACAAGGAATTAGCTACTTTGACAGTAACACCACCTAATTTTAAACCTATTACAGTTACTAGAACTAGACAATGTAAAAGTAGTACTAACAATGTCAATGCTTTAAATAATTTTGAAAGAAATAGTCGTTCTACATTTAAAGATAATGCTGGAACTGTAAAATTAAAATATACAGAGTATAATAAAGAGGAAAGTAAGTATAGTAAAAAATCTATTGAATTAGTAAAGGATGAATTTGCTGATAATACATATAGTTCTAATGTTTCAAATAATATGCTTACAATGACCCAAACAGTATCTTATACATTAAAAGATGATGTTTATAGATATATTAGATTACAAGATGGATTATCAATTTATGATCCTAATGGAATTTCTGCTGAAAAATTAAAAAATGAATATAGAAATGTTGGTATTGCTAATTTACCTATTTCATTTGAAAATGAAACAACTGGTCAAGATAAAATTGCTGATATACAATTATCTTATGAATTGCCAACTGATCCTAATAGTAAAATAAAAGAAGCTTATAAAATGGACAATAATTATTTTACTGATCCAAATAATCCAATTGATGAAAATATATATCAAAAAGCTATAAAGGCTGGTGCCGTTTCAAATAATTCAATTGTTAAAGGTTCTTTGGATGATGAGGAATATAGTGAAATTACTCAAAGTGCATGTGCAAAACTATATTCTAATGGTAGTGGTGGATATCATTCTGGATTATATAGTTGTGTTGCAAATAGAACAAAAAATAAAATAGGAAATAATAATGACTGTATAGTTCAAAATGATTTAGAAAATAGTAATTCTGGCTATATCTGTCCGGTTACTAGAGATCCTAATGATGGTATTTGCCGAATTGAGGATGGTAAATATTATTTAGGTGATGGTAGTGAAGTTAGTAAAGAAGAATATTATGAAGTTTGTCCTGAAGATTGTCGAATCGAAAATGGTAAATATTATGATTTTGAAGGTAAAGAAATAACTAAAGAAGAATATGATGCTATTTGTCCACCAGAACCTTATTGCCCTGAGGATGAATGTCCTTATGGTTGTTGTCCGGATGGTTCATGTGCTCCAATGCCAGATGGAACATGTCCGGGATATGGCGGTAAAGATGTCATTTATAGAACAATAGATTTAGAAAATCCTTTCCCTGGACAAGGGGCTGAACAAAGGGATACTGGTTCAAATTGGTGTAATTATAATATTAAAACGCAAAAAATTGATTGTAGTTTTGATAATAATACGGTAAAACATTTTATTACTAGAGAACGTGGTGGAACGGTTAACGGTGGTAAAGTTTATCGTGAGAACCATATATTGTATGAAGTAACTTTAGACTCTAACACAATCGCATCAATTAGGAGTTATAATGATAAGAATAAATATGATGACTGGACTTTAAAGTGTGAAGATAATGGTAGAGCTTGTATTAGTGAATTTTTAAGAAGTGAGGTACAAACATCAGGAGTATGTTCTAAAGTGAACGGAACCAATTTTTATACTTGTGATAAAGATGTTTAGGAGGTAAAACATGAAAGAATCATTTTGGGGAATATTTGTTATATTTTTAGGTGTTGCTTCATTATTCTTTATTGTTTTGTTTCAGAATTTAACTAATACTGATGAACATAACTCACAATTATTAAAAGAAGTTACCGAGGCAGCTATGTGGGATGCGTTTGATTATTCTTCTTATAGATCTACAGGAGAAATAAGGATTTTCAGAGAGAAATTTGTAGAGAATTTTATTAGAAGATATGCTGAAAGTGCTAGTAGAACTAGACAATATACAATTAAATTCTATGATATTAATGAGAAACCACCAAAGGTAAGCTTAAGTGTACAAAGCGGTGTGGTAGGTGTTGGAGGTAGCACTGAAATAACATTTGATTTGCAAAACAGAATTGATGCTATTTTGGAAGTACCTTATTAAAAATAAAAGAAAAGAGAGGATGAGAATATGGATAATTTTATGGCGTCAGCCAAGAAACTTTTTAGAAACAAAAATGTGGTAACAATTATTGGGGTTGTAATAATTCTAATCTTGTTATATGTTGGTTATAGTACACAAATCAACAATGCAGTAGAACCTGTACAAGTTCCTGTTGCTACACAAACTATTCAACCTAGAACAGAGATCACTGATGATATGGTACAACTTGTTGATATGCCTAATGTTTCACTTAGTGATAATGTGATTAGATCTAGATCACAAATTGTTGGAATGTATTCGAATGTCAATTCGGTTATTCCAGAAGGTAGTATGTTTTATACTGATACAGTAATTTCAGGTGATGAGCTACCTGATGCAGCGTTTGCTAAAGTTAAATCTGGTGAAGTTGTTTATAATTTCCCAGTAGATATGGAAAGTACTTATGGTAATTCAATTTTTCCTGGTAATATGATCGATATTTATATGAAGGTTGGAGATGGTACTGATGAAAAAATTATGATCGGTAAGTTAATTGAAAATATCGAAGTACTTGCTGTTAAGGATTCTTCTGGTAGAGCTGTATTTGAAAATACTAGTGAAGAAAGAACTCCTGCAATGTTAATCTTTGGTTTAAAGAGTAATTTATATACGCTTTTGAAAAAAGCTTCTTATATGGATGTATTAGGTGTTGAATTATATCCAGTACCTCATGGTGGTGAAGTTGATACTGAAGGTGCGACAGCTGTTTCTACACAACAATTAGTTGATTATATTGATGCACATTCTGTTAATATTCCTGAACCAGAAATTACAGCTGAGAATGATGAATTAATGCCAAAGGTTACTGAAACTGGTGGAAATCCAAATACTGTTACAATTACTTTCCCAGAAGGCTGTGGTGAAGAGTATGTTTGTACATATGTTAAAGATGATGAGAGATCTAGAACAGTAACTAAAACAACGCAAGAACTTATTTATACAGGTAATGGAACTCTTACGGCTACTGTTCAAGAAGATGATGGTACTGCACATTCACTTACAATTGATATTCCAATGACTAATTCAACTAATGTGGGGCAATAATAATGAATAATATGTTTGACCAAATAGATTTTGGTCCTTTAAAACCATATTTAGAAGATGATGATATAACCGATATTTCTTATGATAATGGTGGTCAAATTCATTTAAAAACATTATCTAAAGGAATATTTAGAATTGAAAATCAGGCTATTAATAATGCATTTATGGAAAAGCTAGCGTTTCAATGTTCAAATGTTATGGGAAAGACATTTAATATGGCACATCCTTTCTTGGATGCTGAGAGTGCAGAGTTACGTTTAGCTTTTATCCATGATTCTATTTCGCAAAATGGTATTGCTTGTGTTGTCCGTAAGACACCAGCAAAAATTCGTTTGCAAAAAGAAAAGATAGTAGCTGATAAATATGTTGAATTAGATATTATTGATTTTTTAGAACAATGTGTTCTCGGACATTGCAACATGATTGTTTGTGGAGAAACTGGTTCTGGTAAGACAGAGTTAGTTAAATATTTGGCTTCTAAGATTGCTGATAATGAAAAGGTAATTACAATAGAGGATACATTAGAATTACATTTAGACAAGATTTTTCCACACCGCGATATAGTTGCTCTTAAAACAAATAATATTGCTACTTATACAGATATTCTGGAAGCTTGTATGAGACAAAATCCAAAATGGATTTTACTTTCTGAGGTTCGTAGTGCTGAAGCTGTACTTGCAGTACGTAACTCAATTTCATCTGGGCATTATATTTTATCTACTATTCATGCAGATAAGGCTTCTTCTATTCCAAACCGTATGTATAGTTTGCTTGAAACTAACCAAGATTTGGATCAGTTTATGAGTTCTATATGTAGATATATTCAAATTGGAATATATGTCAGGGGTTATCAAGATAAGGCAACTAAGAATTTTAGGAGAGAAATTGCTGAAGTTACAGAGTTTTATGTTACTAGTGATACAAATGAAGCTAGACATAATGTTATTTATAGAAAAGGTGCTGATGGTAAGGTTATTAGGAATAATCCTAGTCCTTATTTAATCGATTATTTGGAAGTTCAAGGTGTATTTTTACCAAAAGAATTACAAAATATGGCTGGTGATACTTATGTTGCAGCTGAGTCTTTAAAATCTAATAGTGAAGAGGTTAGTACTTCAGAAACGACTAATGATGTAAAACCGGCAGTTAATTCTTTTGTTCAAGATACTTCTAATTTAGAATCAACTGATAAGCAAACTCAAGAAAATGTACCTAATGTATTTGAACAGACGGTGTCTACACCGGTTAATTCAGATGTTAAAACAGAAAATTTATTTGAATAAAGGAGGAGGATACTATGACATTTATAATATTCTTAATTGTTTTGGTGATTGCTATATTTATTATTTTATACCGAAATAATAGTAATAGTAATAATGTTTATAAATTTATAAATAAAAAAATTGGTGTAATTTATGACAAGTATGCTCCTTATTCATTTAAAGTTGTTAGGGAAAAGGTTAAGGAGTTAGGACAAGAATATACTCCTAGACAATATGCAATTCAGGTAATTGTATTTGCTGTAAGTTCAGCAGTTGTAACATATTTATATTTTTATAATATTGTTGTTTCACTTATATATTCAGCTTTGTCTATATTGGTGATTCCATATTTGACATATTTAAGATGTAAAAGACTGTATAGCGAGTTTATATTTGAACAGATTCAAGTATATACTACTAATACAATTATGGAATTTGCGACCACACAATCTTTTGTTAAGGCTTTAGAAGGTGTATATTCTTCAAATGTGCTTGAAGATCCTGTTAAGTCAGATGTTAAAATGATGATCGATATGGCTTATGAAAATGGTACAATCGATCAATCACTTAATTATATGAATGCCAAATATGACTTTTATATAGTTAGAAATATGCATCAATTATTTTTACAGATTACTAACGAAGGTTCTAGAGATTCTGGTGAATCACTTGAAAATATGAGTCAGGATATTGATATGCTTGTTGAATCCGTTTATCGTGATAGAATTGATAGAGCTGCTTTCCACAAGAAGTTTTTACAATTTGGTATTATACTTTATTTGATGGTCATGCTTGTTCAATTTATGCTGGGAATGGAAACATACAATCAGATGTTAGGTGATTGGTGGGTTCAAGTTTTACTTCACGGTATTATTTGGTTAAATACATATTTTATTCTATCTGGCGAAAAATATTATAATGAAGATGTGGGGGCGGAATAAATGGGTATAGGTTTAACATTTATAATTATTGCGATTATTGTTATCTTTTTACTTGAATATAATAATCATTTTAGCTCTAATAAATTCATTAAAGAAACTGAGCCATATTTTAGAGTTTTAATGGAATCTGATTATGAATTTTTATTAAGGGTAAAGTATGGTGGAGATATTGATGTAAATAAGATGTATGGTTTGCGTGTACGTAATGGGATCGTAGGAATTATCTTTTGTTTGTTTATTTTTATGAATCAACTTTCATTTGCTTATATTTTACTTTCTTTGTTGATTGGATTTGCTTTATTTAAGTTACCTTATATGCAACTTAGTAGTTATTATAAGCAAAATTTGCATAAAATTAATTTAATGCTTCCATACTATTTAAAGGGACTAGAAATTTTAGTTCAACATTATACTGTTCCGGTAGCTTTATCTAGATCAATAGATACGGCTCCAGAGATATTTAAGCCTGGATTAAGACAGTTAGTGGCTAAGATAGATGCGGGTGATTCATCTGTACAGCCTTATATGGATTTTGCAAATGAATATCCAGTGCGCGATTCTATGAGAATGATGAGATTGTTATATCGTTTAGGTTTAGGTAGTCAAGAGAATAAACAAGAACAGTTACTTATGTTTTCACGTACTATATCTACTTTACAGAATAAGGCACGTGAGCAAAAATATAAAGAACGTCTGGAAAAGATGGAAAATAAGACTATGGTTATGCTTTTTGGCACAGGTGGAGGCATATTGGCATTTCTACTTTTGTCAATGATGATGATGATGAATTATTAATCATTTAAAAAAAATTTAAATTATGTTATAATTGAAAATAGGAGGGTAGGTGATAATATATGAAAGAAGCAGCTGGAGAAGCTAATTTAACAGTTGTAGCTATCATTTTAATCGGTGTTATTGTTGCTGTTGTTACACCACTTATTACTAGTTTGATGAGTAATACAGCAAAACGTGCTTGTTGTACTGATGCTGGAGGTGTATGGAAAGGTGGCAGTTGTTCTGATTATGAATCAAGTACTTACGATACATGTGTAAGTAATGCTGAGGGTGAATAATATTTGCTTGCTTTAAAGCAAGTTTTTCTTGGATATTAAGGTGGTGATTTAAAGTGCGTGAAGGTATTGGAAGTGTATTTTTATATAATATAATTATTATCTTTGTAATTATAGCTTTTGGTTTACTTTCAGCTACTATAAGTTATTATAAAGCTTTTAAGGTTAATGAGAGAATACTTTATTCTTTGGATAAATTTGAAGGATATAATCGTTTTTCTGAAGAAGAGATTGAAAATTTTTTAGCTAGTATAGGTTATACTTATAATCCTGATGGACAAAATGCTTGTCCAGAAGAAAAGGATGGGGGCACTTTAATCAGAGCTAAAGATACGAAGTATTTGTATTGTGTGTATTATCATAGTGATGATAGAGGTAATAATGAAAAAGATAGACTTAATGGTGATAGAGAACCTATTTATTATAATTACTCATTGACTAGTTATATATATGCTGATCTGCCAATTGTTGGAGCCTTTAAATTACCAGTTTATACAAAAGGCGAAAGAATATATAATTTTAGTGATAGTCAGGAACAAGGTGATAGAGTATGAAAGAAGCAATTGCAAATGCAGGTATATTTAATTTAGTTATTATATTTGTGATAGTATTACTTGCTTTCTTTATTGGTTCTCTTTCTTATTCTAAAGCTTTTAAAGTTAAAAATAAAATATTAGAGGAGATTGAGAAAGATCAAGGATATACTATGGGTGTTAATGATTCTACTGAAGATAGGGTAGAAGAGTGGATCGGTAGTATTGGTTATAGAATGAATGTTTCTACAGGAAGTAATAGAGATGTGTGTGCTTCAACTGTACGTGGTAATGGTGGATTTGAAGGTACCTTGATTAATGAACAAGGCGATTATCAATATTGTGTATATGAATTTGATACATGTACTAATAATTCTGATCAAGCTAAATGTGGAAAATATTATAGAGTAATTGCTTATATGTATTTTGATGTTCCTATTTTATCTGGACTTTTAAGATTACCTGTAAGTGGAGAAACAATGATTTTTAATGAGATAGATAGTTAAGGAGGCGAAATAAAATGAATGTAATAATTGCTAATAAGTATCGTGATGCGTTAGCTGGTTTGGACATTGAGGTTATTAAAAAATTAGAAGGTGAGTTTACAGTTAATGAAATCATTGAAACTTTTAAAAATTTTTATTTTCAAAGAATGGTTTTAGATGTTACAGCTTTAAAAGATTATAAAAACATTAAAACTTTACAACAATTATCTTTATCACTTGATATGGATAAATTGATATTACTATTAGATGGTTCACCAGAAACTTCAGATCCTGAATATTTATCTGATTTAATTTCAATGCGAATATATAATTTTACTATGAATGTTGAGGGTGTAAAGTGGCTTTATGATCATCCAAATAGTTATCGTGATGTAGCACAGTATCACCAACTTGATACTACACATGGGGCTACTTATGTTCAGTCTAGTGTTGATACACCTATACATGAGTTTCAGGAAGTTAAGCGTAATGTGGTGATTGCTTTTAAAGATATTACTCCAGGTGCTGGATCAACTACTTTGATTTATGTGGCCAAGAAGCAATTAGCTCATAATTATGATGTAGTAGCTGTTGAAGTAGATAAACATGATTTTATGTATTTTGATGATGATAAGATGTATAGTGTAAGTAATATGGAACTTGGTAATACTATTTCCAAGTATAGTGCTAGTGATGCTATTTTAATAGATGCTAATGCGAGCCCTGCTGCGGAGTCTTTAGCTAGTGAAACTATTTATCTATTAGAACCTTCTAAGATTCAGTTGAACAAATTATTAGCACGTGATCCACATGTGCTTGAAAGAATTAAAAATAAAAAAGTGGTATTAAATCAATGCATGCTTAGTGATCAAGATGTTTCTGATTTTGAATATGAAACTGGAATTAGTGTATTTTATAAGATTCCACCTATTAATGATCAAAGTGATGCGAATGAAGCTTTAAATAAATTTTTAGTTAAGTTAGGTTTTTATAAACAAGATAATCCAAATCAAGGTGGCGACAAAAAAGGACTTATGGGTTTGTTTAAGTAGTGTTTGTGGTTATTTGTAAATGTTTTGTATATATTATGTTGACAAACAAGACAATAAACGGTATATTTATTATGTAGATTATAGGAGGTAAATTTATGAATTTATTTAATACTTTAAATTTTTGTGCAGGTCTTATAGGATCGAATGGTATTCCTACAGCAATTGGAAGAACAATACATTTAATTATAGTGGCAATTCAAATTGTTGTTCCAATACTTTTAATTATTTGGGGTATGATTGACTTTGCTAAAGCTATTATTGGTCAAGACGAAGATAAAATTAAACAAGGTCAAAGAACTTTTTTAAAAAGATTAATTGCTGCTGTAGTTGTATTTTTAGTAGTAACTATTGTTCAACTTGTAATTAATTTGGCAGCTAGTGTTACTACTGATGATGGTTCTGGAACTGATGTACAAACTGTATGGGAGTGTGCACAAGATCTAATTTCTGGAAATGAATCATAAATGAGAAAGTAGGAATTGAATATGAATTTATTATATATTTTAGATGTTTCTGATTCGACTTTATGTGAAGGTATTTTAGTACCTAATGCATTATTTAATGTAGTTTCAACAATTATTACTGGTATAAAAATAGTAGTCCCAATATTGTTAATTATTTGGGGTATGCTTGATTTTACTAAGTCTGTTGTAGCTAAGAAAGAAGAAGATATAAAGAAATATCAAAAGGCTTTTGTTTCGCGTTTGATTTCTGCTTTGATTGTATTTTTGATTATATTCATTGTTCAATTAGCTGTTAATTTAGTATCTGGAGTGGAAGATCAAACTAATCCTGATGGTACAACTGTTAGTGATATTTGGAGTTGTAGCAAGAAATTTATTAATGGTGTTGATACAAATAATGAAACAGAAGATACTACTGAATAAAAAGGTTATTGTAAAATAACTTTTTTTGTTTTTATTTTTATAATTTTATTTATCTTTAAAATTATTTTTGCTATAATGGTTATGTATATATTAAGGTAAGGGATTTTATGAAAAAATATTTTATATCTATTTTGTTAATTGTAGGGATATTATTTGTTAATATAAGTGGAGTTAATGCTATTTGTAATCAAACTAGTCCAGATTGGCCAGATTGTTTAGGAAGTTCTTCTGGTTCTGGTAGTTCTTCAAGTAGTTCGAGTAGTAATTCGTGTATTAATAATTGTAATAATAGTGATGCTTGTAAAACGGCTCCAAATGGTCAAGCTTGCGCTCAGTGTAAGGCAAAATGTCAACAACAAGCTAATGAAGATAAAGAAAATTGGGAAGATCCAACAGAGGATTTTGATTCTGATGCGACATCTAATGCAGACGATGCTACTGGTGCAACGAATGATGAAGCTGCAGATAATACTGAACAAGCTCAAGATATATCTGCTGCTCAAAAATATTGTTATAATGCATATGAAGAAAATTCTGAAGAGTTTATAAAATGTATTGAGCAAGCAACGGCAAATCCAGATGCTTTTACTGATTCTAGTGTAGATACGGCAGCCATAAAAAGATGGGCAGAAGAGAATGGTCTTAGTGGTGATGTCTCAATAGGAGATCCATGTCAAGCAATTAGTGGAAATGTTAGTAATATGCTTGTAATAGCTTTTTGGATAATTTCTGTTGCTAGTATAGTTTTATTAGTTGTTATGACAGCAATAAGTTTTGTAAAAGCAATTGTTGGATCAGATGAAGAAAAATTAAAAGCAGCTTTTCAACATTTACTTACGAGAATTATAGTAGTAATTATATTGTTATTATTACCAACTATTTTAACATTCGTCATTGATGTCATTAATGAAAATGCGGCTGGTGAGATATCAGTTGGTACTGACGGTAATATTTTTTGTGATATAGATAAATAAGGAGGAGGAGATTATGGAGGATGTTTTATGGGATCTTTTTAGATCATTAATGTTTTTTATTGATGATATCGTTTATGGCTTGATTCCAACAATTTATAAATTATTTATATATTTATCTGAGTTAAATTTATATGGTGATAATAGTTCGGATCCTTTACACGCTTTAGTTAATCATGTTTATGTTTTACTTGGAATTTTTATGTTATTTAAAGTTAGTTTTTCTTTATTACAATATTTAGTGTCTCCTGATGATTTTAAGGATAGTTCTAAAGGTATGGGTAAGTTGGTTACTAATGTTTTGGTTGCATTAGTGTTGTTAGTTAGTGTTCCAACAATTTTTGAAGTTGCAACTACACTTCAAAATGCTATTGTCCGTAATAATGTTATAGGACAAATAATTTTGGGTACAAATATGTCATCTGTTGATGAAAATAACAAGATTGATGGAATTGATGCTGAAAAGGTGAATGAAATGGCTAAGGATTTGCAATTTATGTTATTTGGAGCATTTTATAATCTTAACCCGACTGTGACTGCTTCAGGTAAAGACTATGCGGCTTGTGAAGGGACAAGTGGTGTTTTTGGATCAGTTGACGTAGCTAAGGCTGAAGATTGTCTAAATGCAATACAAGAAAATTTGCCAGATGATGCTACTGCTGCGGGAGTTTCTTTATATAGCTTTTTTAAGTATAAATCTTCTAATTCTGCCATTTCTGGTGAGGCATGTTCAAGTGATGGTGTTTGTGATGATCGTAATTTTACTCATTTGGGCAAATTATTGGCGGCAAGATCTGATGATGAGTATGTTATAAATTATATGCCATTTATTTCTACTTTAGCAGGGGGTTATGTCGTATTTTTGCTTATATCTTTTTGTATAGATGTAGCGACACGTGCAATCAAATTATGTGTTTTACAGATGGTTGCACCAATCGCTATAGTATCATATATTGATCCTCAAGAAAGTTTGAGGGATAGCAAATTACGTAGATGGGGGCATGAATGCTTTTCTACATATGTATCTTTGTTTTTAAGACTTGCTACTATATTTTTAGTAATGTTATTGGTGTCAACATTTGCAGAACGTGTGTTGGCTGGAGATATTGCTTCACAAGTGGCTGATCCTGATTATAATATATGGGTTTATGTATTCTTAATTATAGGGGCATTTATGTTTGCAAAACAATTACCAAAAATACTTGACAATATATTTAAGTTAAGTGGTAATGGTGATTTGAATTTAAATCCATTTAAAACTTTTGCAGCTGCTAGAGATAGTGGGTTTGGATCTATGGCTGGTTTAGCGGTTGGAACTGGTTTAGGTGCGGTAACTTCTGGAATTGCAGCAGGAAAAACAAGTTTAGATGCTGGAGAAAGTAAAGGTAGAGCTTTAGCAAGAACTTTAGGTGGTACTGTTAGCGGAGCTGTTAAAGGTGGAGCTAAAGGAATTTCTTCTGGAGGTAAAAATGTTGTATCTAATTCGTTGAATGTAGCTGGTGATGTTTCACGAAATGCGGCAATGAAAGCTAATACGAAATTTAGATATAGAGTTGGATCTTATGTTAGAAATGCAATGGGAGCTCAATCATTAAAAGAGGTAATGGATCAAGAGGCAATGATTTATGAAGGAATTGAAAATTCAGTTTCTGCAGTGAAAGATAGAGCTACTAGTGAACTTGCTAAAAAAAGTGATGATTGGAAAATCATACAAGCTAATAGAGCAAAGAATGAACATGATTATAAGCAAGGAATTATAGATAAAATCACTTATAAAAATAATTTGAATAGTTATCATAAAAATGAGGAAAAATTGATTGGAGATTATATTGATTCTAACGGTAAAATTTTAGGAAAAGAAGATTATGATTTGATAAAGAGACGTGAACAATTAGAAAGACAAGTAGCAGAAAGCAAATTAGGACTTAAAGTTGATAAATATGCTTCAATGAAAGATGTGAAGGATGTTGCACATAATAAAGCACTTGATATTAAATCAAGCGATAAATATGAAGATGCTACTAATGCTGAAAAGGCAACACTTTCAGATTTACGCCAAAATTTTTTAAATAAAAAGTAGAAAGGGTGATTAAATGCAATTTTTAATTCCAGCGAATTCAAAAAAATCTATGTTGATTTTTGGAGTGTTTGAAACATTTGATTTGATATTATTTGCTGTTGGTGTTGGTGCAACTATATTATTGCTATTGATAATTGCTCCTAGTTCTTTACTTACTGCAGTAATTGATTTATTGCCGGCTGTGATTTGTGGATTTTTGGTATTACCAGTACCAAATTATCATAACATTAGAGTTGTTATTCAAGAGGTTTATCGATTTTATACAACTAGACAAAAGTTTATATGGAAAGGTTGGTGTGTAAAAGATGAGTACAACGAATCGAAGTAAATATACAAATGATTTTGTACCTATTAGATCAATTACAAATGGGGTTATTATTTGTGAGGATAATCAAAAAGTAACAGGAGTGAAGATTTCTCCTAGAAATATTTTTATCTTAGAACCTGATATGCAAAATATGATTATAAGTAATTTGAGAAATGTTTATAATTTGATTGATTATGAATTTTGGATCATTGTGGCAGATAGACCAGTTGATATTACAGCTTATTTATCAAGGTTACAGTTACTTTATAATCAGCAATCTAGTCCTATAAGAAGAAAATTGATTATGGACGATATTAATAAAGCTAATATGTTTACAGTAAACAATGTTGTTGATACGGAATTTTATTTACTTTTCAAAGAAAAGGATATGGATAAAATTCAAAAGAAGATCAAAAATTTGATTCAAGCTTTTGCTAATGCGGGTTTGAATGCAACACAAACTTCTAATGATGATTTAAGAGTTATTTTAGATAATTTCTTAAATGGTGGTATGACTACTTCATTTGGGACGGTGATGAGTTAATGGATATAAGAACACAAATAGCTCCTAAGGGCTTACAATTTAAACCTAATAGTTTTATTTCTAGTGATAAATATTCTTCAATTTTAACGGCGATTAGTTATCCTAAAATTATTACTCCAGGCTTTTTATCTAATTTAACAAGTATGCCTGGTGTGAAGTTAGTTATGAAACATATACCGTTACCATTTGGTGTTATTAACAAAATGATCAATAAAGAAATTGCTGATTTGAAAGTTAAATATCAAGAAGAAAATGATGTAACTATGCAAGAAAAATTGCGTCAGGATTATGAATCATTAGAAGAGTTTATTAAACAATTGGCCGCAAGTCAGGCTAAAATTTATGATTTTCAATTGCATATTATGGTTACTGCCGATTCTGAGGATGAATTAACAACAAAAAAATTACAATTAAAGAGCTTTTTGGAAGCTATGGATATGAGAGCTATTCCTTTAAGATTTGAGCAAGAAAAAGTTTTAAAGAGTATGCTTCCTATTTTTCCAAAACAAGATATTGAGGAAAGAATTGGTACTCCAATACCTTCACCAACACTTGCAGCAATGTATCCATATGTATTTGATAGTATAAAAGACCCTGGTTTAGCAACTTTACTTGGAGTAGATTTTTCGGGTGGTGTAGTTTTATTTAATCAATTTTTATATCAAATTCAAAAAGAGCATAATAGAAATAATGCTAATATGATTATTTTAGGTACTTCTGGTAGTGGTAAGTCTACAGCGGCTAAATTACTTTTAAGGAGTCATATTAGAAATAATTATAAATTGGTTTTGATTGACCCTGAAGGTGAACTTGAAGATATGGCTAGGCTTTATGGTGGAGACTTCATTGATTTGGGTAAAGGTGGAGAATTTGGTATGATTAATCCATTAGAAATCATTATGGATGCTGATGAAGATGAAATGAGACAAGGAATGGGTTATGCTGTTTTAACTAGATCTTTACAAACAGTGAAAGCTTTTATGAAGTATTATGATCCATCAATTACTGAAGATGTTATTAATGTATTTAGTGAAATGGTTCAAGAAACTTATAAACGTTTTGGTATTGATTTTGATACTGATTTTACCAAATTTAATTCTACAGATTATCCAACATTTAGAGATGTTTATGCGACTGTTCGTGGTAAAATTACTGCTATGCCTGAACAAAGTAAAGAAAGAGATATTTTGGAACAGCTAGAATTAAAATTGAGACCTTTGATTGGTGAACTTAGATTTTATTTTGATGGTAATACAACGATATCGCCAAAAAGTAATTTTATAGTATTTAATATAAGGGAACTTATGAATACTGATACAAATATTAGAAATGCATTATTCTTTAACGTTCTTAAATATGCATGGAGTTTGACTTTGGATCCTAATATTAATACAATATTAACAGTTGATGAGGCTCACGTTTTGTTATCTGGTAATAATACTTTAGGTGCGGATTTCTTAGCACAAGTACAAAGACGTGCTCGTAAATATAATACGGGAACTATTATCATTACTCAACAACCAACAGATTTTAGTGATCCTAGTGTTATTACTCAAGGTAAGGCTATTTTTGATAATGCTTCGTATTATTTAGTTATGGGACTTAGAAAGCAAGCTGTTGAGGATTTATCTAAATTAATAGATTTAAATGATAATGAAAAAGAAAGTATAAAAGGATATAATCAAGGAGAGGCATTATTCGTTTGTGGTAGTAAACGAATGAGAATCAACGTAGTTGTAACAGATCAAGAATTAGATTCATTTGGATCAGGTGGTGGTCTATAATTTCTTGATGTGGAGGTGATAATGTGAGATTTAAAAATTTGTTTACTAAAACTAAAAAGGTAAGAATACATAAAGATAATAGTTTAGATCAAACAGAAAAAACATTATCATCAGTTATAGCTGGAGTGGCTAGAACTATTATAATCCATTTATCACTTCCTATTGTTGTACCTATATTAATAGGTGGTTTGACCGTAGCTTTAATAGTTATTATATTTATGCAAATAATATCATATCCAGCAGTGGTATTTGGTGTTGGAACAGATAGTACAAATTATTGTAATGAAGATCCATCTCAGGTTGAATATGCGTATGAACCATTAGAAGGTGGTTTAGCTATACCACATTATAGACAGCAAGATGAAAGATGGGGAGATATTGATATGTGGGATGTTGATCATTGGCATTGGACTAATATTCGTGCCTATGGTTGTTCTACTACATGTATGGCAATGCTTGCTTCATATTATAATGATAGATCTATTTATCCAGATGAGGTTTCTGTGGCGATAGGGGCAGATAAAGAAGGCGGAATGAACGCTTGGCAAGGTGGGTTTAAATTTGTTTCTGAATATTATGGGATAACCCCACCTGTTGAGGCTGAAAGTTTTGACGACGTAAAGGAAGCAGTTAAAAACCATCAACCAGTAGTAGTTCATTATGTTGGTGGATCTTTGTTTACAACAGCTGGTCATTTTATAGTGATTAGAGGGATGACTGCTGATGGAAAGTATTTAGTAAACGATCCTTCTGACAATCCACCTGATAGTGATTGGAAAGGTGGATATATTAACAGAAAATTTACTGAAGAAGAAATGAAACAAGGATATGATTGGGCTTATATATTTGAAGCAAAAGATTGTGAATTTGATGAAGGGACAACAGATTACTTGCAGTGGGCTATAGATATAGCAAACGACGATAGTCATGGATATAGCCAGTGTAATA
>CALVID010000003.1 GCA_944329355.1 uncultured Bacilli bacterium | reverse complement strand
AAAGTACCTTTGCTATATTCATTATTTAAAGTAAATGTTTGATATACTACGCCAGTATATTGGTCTTTATATTTTAATTCAAATTCATAAGTGTTAGGATCAATAACGTTATTATGATTAGATTGTACTTCTTTTAGGTTGTATTTTCCTAAAGGTAATAACATATCGCCTAAAGAGGCATAACCGTTTTCATCAGTAGTTAATGTAGCGACTAGTTCGCCTTTAGAGTAGTATTTCTTACCACCAACGATAATGTCCTCACTAGCTCTTAATTCAAAAATAGCTCCGTCAAGTTTAATTTTCTCGTAGTGATAACTACCATTTTCAAAAACAACTTTTTCGCCATTCTTATAAATTTCGACTTGTCCTTTTACTTGTTCGTTTTCAAATTGAGTTTCAAAAATAACTCCATAAGTAGGATCAGTAATTAACTCTGAATCCTCGCCGATAGTAAATTCTTTAGACTGTTTATTCCATAAATAACCATCTAGAGACTGATCGACTTCCTCTAATCTATAAGTACCTGCACTTAATGGAAGTGGTGTCATTAAAATACCATCTTTATTAGTCATAAATTCACATTGTACTTTGTCGGTAGTTTGACAAACATACTCATTATTATCAACATCAAATATTTTGAATTTAATACCACTTCTAGCAATGATATTACCTGTCTCTTTATCTACCTTTACAACTTTTAATTTAGCTTTAATTTCAGCATTTGCAAGCAATTTATAGATAGGATCATCAGCACTTTCATTTACTGTAATTTCAAAATCTTCTACAAACTCATGGTCTTGTGTACTATTTACTTGCTTAATGGTGTATGTACCGTAAGGGAGTGTTGCAGTAGCATATCCTTTTTCATCAGTAGTAATACTAGTTACTTTTTCGCCATTAGATTTTAAATAAATATCAAAAGTTACGTTAGGCTCGCCAGTTAAGAAACCAGTTTGATCTGATGCGTAAACCTTAAATATTTTTAAATCTCTTTCGATAACTTTCTCACTTACTTCAACAAGAGGGTATAAGTCATCTTTTGTAATTTCAAAGTAATACTTTGTTTCGTTTAATTCGTATCCAGTAGAGGCTTTTTCTTCTTGTAAATAAAAAGTGCCTAAACTTGGTAAGTAGTCGCTCATTACGTATTCGCCACCAACAGATTCTACTTGACCGACACGTTTACCGTCCATAGTATATATACCAAATATAGCTCCGTCTAGGGTAGCATCACCCTGTGCAATTCCTAAACCTGTGTCAGCATCAACTTTTTTTACTGACACTTTACCACCGACAATATTTATTTTTAAATCTCTATCAATAGGATCGTAATATCCTCTTGACATTAAATCTTGGCTTTTTGGGTGGACATACACGATAGCAGGACTAGACATATTTTTATCCCTTTTAGTAATAGTAATATTACCGTTACCAACTTCATTGGCAGTAATGCTTAACATATTACCGTTGATACTAGCACTAACACCATCAGTACTTTTAATTTCAAATTTATTTAAGACGTTATTAGCATCAGTTAATTCTATTGTTTCGCCAATAGTCATGTCGATAGTATCTTTATCAAATTTAGGAGTAATATCGTGTTCAGCAACTAAACGATTTAACTCATTAATTTCATCAGTATATTTTGTAATACGATTTCCGTCCAATTTATCTGTGAAATAAATGTCGTATCCATGTGGGACTGTTTGCCAAATAAGGAACTGTGTTACAGAATACCATTTAATATCAGTATGATTACCATATCCATAACCGTAGTACGCAAGTAAACTAATCCTTCGCCATTGTTCGTTTGTCATATTAGCAATATATGACTGATTGAAGTCTTGTCCTTGATAAATAGTTGATCCACTAGCTATTGGAGTACCTGGCTCGATGCAATATACAAACTGACCGTCGCTATTTCTTGTGATAACGGTCATTTGTTGATATTTCCTTGTACTTCCTTTTACTTTCAAAATATAATCGCCTTTAATATACTGGGACTTTTCATTAAATGTATCATTATATGTTTTAGCCTGTACTGTTATACTAGGAATACATGATACACCAACTAAAAGTAGAAGAAAGCCATTAATTATTTTCTTTTTTAAATTCTTCATATAATAAATTCCTCCTTAATTTTAGCCAAAAGAAAAAAGCCTATTAAGGCTTTGGAATATCCGAATATTCAACAAGTTTATCATCTTTTGTTTTCATTGTTAATTGATAATAAGTATCACCACAGTCATCAGTTGCGTCCATATATTCATAACCAACAAAACCGTAGATTTCTTTATACTGTTCTGCCGTAGCCTTTAACTTATCTAAACTGTCAAAGTCAGCTCTAAAAACAACATAAAAGAGTTTTGGAGTACAACTTGGTGTTTCTACTACTTTTGGAGGAGTAGTAGGCTGTTTTGGGGTTGTTTGAGTTGTAGTTTGTTGATTATTATTTGGTGCTTGGTGTGGTGTTTGTACTTTATTATCGTTTGTTTTTTCTTTTGGTGTTTCTTCTATATTTTGATTTTCTGTTTCATTAGTTTGGGGAGTTGTTATTTCAGGATTAGTTTCTTCTTTTTTTGTTTCTTTATTATTGATTTTATCTTTCTTTTCCTCTTTAACCTCAACTTCTTGTTGTTGTGGGGTTTTAGTATTTACATTATTCTCATTTTTAATAATGAAACGAAAAGAAATAAAAACGGAAACAACTATAATAGTAATAGTGAGCAACGAAATTAAAATTATTTTCTTCTTAGACATAATTTTCCACCTCTTGCCAGCACTATAACATCTATTATATTATTTGTCAAAAGTGTAGAGTTAAGTCATAATATAACCTCCTTATGAGCCTTTAAAAATTGTTAATATATTTATCTAATCCTAAAAACACACAAAACTTGATAATAGCACTTTTCTTTAATCGATCGTACTGATACTGATGTAAAATCATTGCCTCTTGTATATAAGTTTTCTTTTCCTTATTAATAAAGCAACGGATAAATAGTTCCTTTTCTTCTTTAGTAAGTTTTTCAACTGCACTTGGATATTTTGCTATTAGATCCCTCAATTTATCTTTGCTGTCATATTCATAAATCATAAATGTTTCGATTTTACTACAAGTATTACGAACACTTGATTTTCCAGCAAGTTCCACTTCATAAGTAGGTGTAATTCGGATATAGTAATCTTTATCATCAAGTATTAAAGTTGCAGTTTCTACTAATTCCAAAAAGGCTTTTACTATTTCTTCTAATTTTTTTACATCAAACTGTTTAATCATAAAATCAGTTAAAACGTGTGTGCTATTCATAACAATTCCCTCCAACTATGAAAAAAAGAGCAACAGCCAGTTTATCGGTTGATAAAAAAGCTATTACTCTTATGTTTAAGTGATAAGTAAAATGTTTTATTGTCGTAACTTTTGGATTTTGGGGGAAAGTGTCCCTTATGATCGCTTGAAAATTTGCAATAGTGCATTCACAAATCACCCCCTAACATATAAAACAATTAAATTGCTTTATATGTTAGCACAAAGTAGTAAAAAAGACTATTCCCATTTTACAGGGAATAGTCGTAACAACAAGCATAGGCTCATTTGCTTATAGTTTTTACTACTATACACATTGTACCACGCATTTTATAAAAGCCAATACCTAAAAAAAATATAAAATAAATATAATAAAAATATAAAATGATTTATTTACCGTTTTCTTCATACCACATAATTTGATGTAATTCACATTTAAGAATATGACAGATTTTAGCGAGATTAAATAAATCAACTCTATATAAAACTTGTCCATTAACATATTTATAAATGGTATCTTTATCAATTCCAGAGAGTTGGCTTAATTTATATGGTGTCATATTTCTTAACTCGAGCATAGGCTTTAAATCAATAACAATAACCCCAGTTTGTTCTTTTACAAGCATTATATACCTCCATTTCATAAACACGTTATCAAATGAAAAATGGTAGAACTAATCTGTTTATAGACTAATACTACCATCTATATATAATTACAAGTAAAATTTATCTACCATGTATCATTGATATATATAATTATATCATATTTTTAAATGCCTTTGTATTGTTATCGCACATTATTGACAGTTTTTTAATAAAGTAGAAGATAAATTTTCAAGATCGTTATTTTTTATTAAATCTTTTAAAGAAGAAAAATAGATATTTGCTTCTTCTAAATTATCATACGTTTTTGCGTTTAAATTTGAAAATGTATAATCAATGTCAAAAATAATCATAGATACACAATAAGAATTATTTTGTTTTTTAATAAAAGCTCCAAAAGTAATATTATCTTTTACTTCTTCAAATTGATTAACAAGATTATCATTTAATATACTCTTAACTTTATCGGTTGGATTTGTAAATTTTTGTGCTAACTCAAAAAATTTTTTTTGTAATTCATAGTCAGTTAATAATTTTTCTTTCAATTCTAAATACTTCTTATTCATAAACTAATAGACCTTTCGCTGTTTTTATTATAGCATTGTTTTACAAATAAGAAAACAGGTAAAATTTTACAGTTTACCACATAACACGTCAAGCTCCATATTATATAAATTAGCTAATGCTACTAGTCTATCAATAGGTGGGAAGAATACACCTTTAAAATATCTTTGTACTGTTGATACATTACATTTTAGATTATCAGCTATGTAAGTATAAGTATGCTTATATTCTTCTTTTTTCTCATTTAAAGTAGCAAGCATTTTGCTGTAATCAATTCTTTTAATATTTTCTACTTTAACTAGGTCTTTATCAATGCCATAAATATATGATAGCTTAACTTTATAAAAGCAAGATAATTTATCAGCCATATCAAGGGGAATCATAACGTTACCATGTTCCCAATTATCATAAGTACTTCTTTTGCAATTCAATATTTCTGATACTTCTCTTTGAGTTAATTCTTTCTCATTTCTTAAATATTGTAAATTATTAAAATACATTGTTACCACCTGAAAATATTGTCGCATTTTAACAGGGGTATTTGCCATTTTGCCCAATGCACGCAAAATAATTAACTTTGATGTTAAAAAATGTGATATAATGAAAAAGAATAACAACCATAATTGTTATTCATCAGTATTTGTCATATCCACTCTAGCAGGTAACTTTTTAAAGTCCCTTTTGACGTAAAACTCAAAAGGCTCAACATCCAATGCTTTTGAAAGAAGTTCCAGCTTCTCAAAAGACGGAGTATGATGACCTAATTCTAGTTGACTTATATAAGTTACACTAGTATCGGTTAGTTCAGCAACTTTCTCTTGTGTATATTTTTTTCGAAACCTAAAATATTTCACATTGTTGCCGAATACTTTATTTAATTTCACAATCGTATCACCAACTTTACTACTGTTATTATGATACGATTTTTAAATAACATACTCCAGTAAGTAATAGTGTAAAAGATTTGCTGGATGGATATACAAAATGATTAGGAAAGGAAGTGAAAGCAATAAGAAGTAAGAGGTATTGTGCTAAACCATTAGTGGAAGAATTAGACAGATTTTTTGCAAGAGAAGATTTTGATGATTATATGCAACCATATATTAATGCTGGTATTAAATTTCATCTAGTAGAAGATCATCTAGTAGCTTATGCTCCAAAAAATAATTATGAGTTTGGAATTATCAAAGATAAGGACGAAAAAAAGTATTATTGGTATTTAATACCTTATAATAAGTCTATTTTTATGACAGCAGTTGAAAATGGTATAGAAATGGTATTTTTTGCTATTAAGGAAAACGAAGAATTATATAGTTAAGTAATTATTAAAATAGAAAGGACTAATAATGGATCTGATACAGAAAAAGCAAAAAATGTGTAATATATTGTTAAATAGTCCACATGATTACGATTTAATCATTTATAAATTGCTTAAAACAGATATATTAGATGAAATAATTTTAAAATTAGATAATAAAATAGTATGTTGTAATGCGAATCCAAGTGAAATATATAGTGCTGAAGAACAGTTTTTAATGCTATTGACTAGGTTATTTGATTTTCTTTTAAAAATATTTCCCTCACTTTATAAAGTTAGAAAAGTAGTCATGGAAGATATAATTAATGGTAATAAACAAAATGTAGAAAAATACTTATTATCTAAACATTACGTTGGAGATAATAAATATATAAATTTTTTTAAAAAGAATAATTATAAAATTATTTTTGGTAATTTTATAAATAATATTCAAGAAATGTCAGAAGTGAAAAACATTTTAAAAAGAGAAAATATTAAAATAAAACAAATTTCGGAATATTCAGTTATAGAATTATGTGATATAGCAAATTTCTTTAAAAAAATAGGAATATGTAATCTTGATGATGAATTTGTACTCACATATATATTTTCAAATATAAATACAGTAGTCGAAAAAAGAAAAAAATCAAAAAAATTTAATATTGATTATGAAGTAGAGAAAAAGAAAGGTATTTATTATTTTGATAATATTTATTATAGAACAGTAGAATTTTATCAATTTCAATATTTATCATTAATTGATGATTATATAAAAATGAAAAAAATGATAAACAACTGCTAGTACAGAGTTGTTTTTTTATGCACGAAAAAAGCCTTGAAGTTCAAGACTTTTAATTACCTAAATGGCGTCCCAGAAGGGATTCGAACCCCTGACTCTCGCCTTAGAAGGGCGATGCTCTATCCAGCTGAGCTACTGGGACATAAGGAATTCTTACTAAAATTTAGCAAGAAATCTATTTTAAACTATTTAAAAATAGTTTAAATCAATTTTAATTAATTTAAGAAATGTGGGTACTAAAATGGGTACTAATTTCTTAATTAACACTAACGATTATATCACAAAATCGTAGTAATTACAATGCTTTTGTCAACTGATAACTCTTGATAGACCAAACGCTTAGAAGGGCGTTGCTCTATCCAGCTGAGCTACGGAGACAACTCATGCAACAAATACATTATACTATATATTTACAAAAAATTCAAACTTTTTTAAAAAATTCTTATAAAAAGTAACTAAAAAACAAATCTTCCTTATTTAATTACAATTTTAAAACAAAACATGTTATAATTATACTGGTGGTAACATGAGTGAAAATAAAAATCAAACCAACTTACTAACTATTGAAGATTTTTTCAAAATGTTTAAAGATAACTTAAAAAAAGAATTAAACATCTATGAAAATTTAGAGAATAATGAATATATAGAACTTCTAACATCCATTATAAACGAATATGAAAGTGAGTTTTATAATGACTTTTCAGAAATTTTTACTTATAATTATTATCAAAATTTATTAAATAGTAATGTTATGGATCAAATACTAAAGTTTGTTCAAAATAAAATTGCTTTAAATAATACTGGTAAAGAAAAAGTAATAAAAAAAGAAAGAACTATTTGCCAAGACACTTTATATCTCTACGGCTTTGATTATATGAATTCAAAAAACAGCGAAATAGAAAGCAAATTTGTTAGTAAAATAACCGGAAAAGACATTCCAGTAAATTATAAAGCTGCTCAAATAATTACTAATAATGATCTTTTCTTTAGACCACCAAAGGGAGATCCTAAATTAAGAGGTCCCCATGTAAGCTATACTATTGAATATAGTTTAGATTATTGGTTAAAATTTAAAAGTCAAATTTCAGATTATATTAATGCATTTGAAAATAGCCACTCAAAAGACTATTTAGATGACTTAAAAGATTATAGATACTGGCTAAATAAATACCATACATTTATAAATTTATTAAATCAAACAAATACATTAAACGAAATGAAAGAAGGAGATAAACATGTCAAATATTAAAGATATTAAAGCTAGAGAAATATTAGATTCTAGAGGAAATCCAACCGTTGAAGTAGATGTTATATTAGAAAATGGTATTATAGGTAGAGCATCTATACCATCAGGTGCCTCCACAGGGTCAAAAGAAGCCTTAGAACTAAGAGATAATGATCAAACTAGATATATGGGTAAAGGAGTTTTAAAAGCTGTCGATAACATTAATAATGTTTTAAAAAAAGCCTTAATCGGTATGAATCCTTCAGATCAAAGAAAAATTGATACTACATTAATAAAATTAGATGGCACTGAAAATAAAGGAAAATATGGAGCTAACGCCATTTTGGGTATTTCATTAGCCAACTTAAAAGCAGCAGCTTTAGATAATAATAAATTATTATTTGAATATGTGGGAAATGAATACTCTATGCCAAAAGCTATGATGAATATATTAAATGGGGGAGCTCATGCTGATAATGGGTTAGATTTCCAAGAATTTATGATAATTCCAGAAGGCGAGACATTTAAAAAAAGATTACAAATCGGTAGTGAAGTCTTCCATAACCTAAAAAAAGTTTTAAATCAAGCCGGTTATCACACTGGAGTAGGGGATGAAGGTGGATTTGCTCCTGATTTAAATACTAATGAAGAAGCATTAGATTTATTAATAAAAGCCATAAAAGCAGCTGGCTATATACCAGGTAAAGATGTAAACTTTGCCATTGATGTAGCTGCTAGTGAATTTTATAAAGATGGATTTTATAATTTAGCAGGAGCACATTTAAAATTGACAACTGATGAATTAATAGATTACTATCAAACCTTATTAGATAAATATCCAATAATATCTATAGAAGATCCAGTAGACGAAAATGACTGGAAAGGTTTTCAAAAAATGACTGAAAGATATGGTGATAAACTTCAACTAGTAGGAGATGATTTATTTGTTACAAATCAAAAATATCTCCAAAAAGGCATTGATATGCATGCTGGTAATGCCATTTTAATAAAAATAAATCAAATTGGTACAATAACTGAAACTTTAGACACCATCAAATTAGCCAAAAAAAATGGTTATAAAACTATTATATCTCACCGCAGTGGTGAAACAGAAGATACATCTATTGCTGACTTAGCTGTAGGTTTAAACCTAGGACAAATCAAAACTGGATCACTTTCAAGAACAGATAGGACTTGTAAATATAATCAATTGTTAAGAATAGAAGAGGTCATAAATGAAAAATAAAGGATTTACTTTAATTGAACTATTAGGTGTTATTATTATCTTATCTTTATTACTGCTAGTAATAGTTCCTAGTGTTACAAGCAATATTAAAAAAGGTCAAAAAGAGGCCGACGAAAACACTAAAAACACAATTATTCTTGCGACCAAAAATTGGTTAAGCGATAACAAAGCTATAGTAAATAATAGCACATCTTATACGGTAAATGTTAGCACGCTACAAGATGAAGGATATTTAGATACAAACATAATATTACCATCCAAAAATTGTAGTTTAGAAAACGCCTCTGTTACAATTGAGGTAATCAAAAAAGATAACAATATAAAATACGATTATAAATACAATGATTCAGAAGATTGTAAATAAAAAGACTTTAAAATTAAATTTTAACGTCTTTTTTTACATTCATAATAACTGGTAAAATAATAGGCTTTCTACCTGTATGTAAACTAATATAACTACTTAAAGTATTAATAACTTCTGACTTAATATCATTATAATTTATGCCAGTTTTAATTTTATCGTTTATCGCATCTCTAGTCAAAAGTTCTAATTTTTTAAGCAAATCTAAATTATCATTTACCAATACAAATCCCCTTGTAATAATATTAGGATTTGCTAATAATCTACGGTTTTGAATATCTATATTGATAATGGCCACAACAATACCGTCGTTAGCCATTATTTTACGGTCTTTCATTACCGCATTACTAACTTCACCAATACGGTTACCATCTACATAAGTTTCACCAGCTAAAATATGTCCAACTTTTTTAATTACCCCTTTTTTCATTGAAAGTACATCACCATTACTTAAAACAAAAGTGTTTTCCTTAGGAATATCACATTCAATGGCAATATCTGCATGTTTTTTTAGCATTCGGTATTCACCATGAAAAGGCATAAAATATTTTGGCTTAGCTAACCTAAGCATCCATTTTAATTCTTCTTCATTCGCATGGCCACTCGCATGAATATCGCTTAAAGATGTATTAGTATAAACGGTTATACCTTTTAAATATAATTTATTAATAGTTCTTGAGATACTTAAAGCATTTCCTGGAATAGCTGATGATGAAAAGACAACCACATCATCACTTCTTAATTTTATATGTCTAAATGTTCCATTAGCTAATCTACTTAAAGCGGCTAAAGGCTCTCCTTGTGTACCAGTACAAAGCAAACAAACTTTATTAGCGGGTAATTTAGTTGCTTCATCAGGAGATATAAATATTTCTTTATGTTTTATATAGCCACCTTCAATAGAAATTTCAATATTATTTTCCATACTTCTACCAAACACCGCAATCTTACGACCATGTCTTTTACAAGTATCGACAATATGTTTTAATCTGTATATATTAGAAGCAAATGTTGCGATAATAATTCTGCTATCATGTTTATTAAATAATTCTTCTAAAGCATCATCAACTTTAGATTCACTATTACTTATACCAGGATTCAACGCATTTGTACTATCACTTAAAAGTAAAGTAATACCTTCAGATCCTAATTTTGCAATCTTCCACACATCTGCCATAGGACCTATTGGCGTCAAATCAAACTTAAAATCTCCCGTCGTCATAATAACTCCATCTGGAGTATGAATAACTATACCATGTGAATCTGGAATAGAGTGAGTAGTTCTATAAAATTCCACCCACATATCTTTAAACCTATAAACACTATTTTCATTATAAATATACAAATTATTATACTTTATTTTTCTATCTTCTAATTTTTTCTTAATCAAAGCTGCCGCCTGATTAGGGGCATAAATTGCTGGAATGTTCACTTCTGAAAGTAAAAAAGGAATTCCTCCGATATGATCTTCATGACCATGAGTAATAAATAAACCTTTAATTTTACTTTCATTTTGTTTTAAAAATGTTACATCTGGAATAACATAATCAATTCCCATAAGTTCGCCACCTGGGAAAATCACACCCGCATCTGTAATAATAATTTCATCATTATGCATTACCAGATACATATTTTTTCCGACCTCACCAAGCCCACCCAAGGCTAGAATGTAAGTCTCATTTTTATTAAACTTCATTATAAACTCCTTTCTTTTAAAGTTAAAACTGACTATAACATTATATCTTTTTTTAATAAGTTTGACAAGTTAAGATATAATGATAAATTTTTAAAAAACAACTAAACAAAATCATATAACAAAAAGCAAAACAATTTTAAATGATTAATCAAAATAATAAACTAACAGAGATAATTAATTTACTATTTTTCTCTGAATTTCCTTATATTTATTGCAGTTTATAAAAAAATAGTGTAAAATTTATATAGTAACAGGGTGATATACATGGGATTATTTGATAAATTTAAAAACATTTTTAAAAAAGAAGAAAAAGAAGAAGTAGCCGTTTATGATAAAGGATTAGAAAAAACCAGAAACAATTTTTTGACAGCCTTACTAAATTTAAATAACAATCACAAAATTGTTGATGATGAATATTTTGAAAACCTAGAAGAAATATTAATTATGTCAGACATTGGTGTAAATACCGTTATGGAAATAATTGATCGGTTAAAAAAACGTGTCAAAAAAGAAAATATTCAAACTTCTGCCGAATTAAAAGATATCATTGTTGATGAAATGTTTATCATATACGTTGATGGAGATATTATTACTAATAAAATAAATTATGCTTTAGAAGGACCTACTGTTATTTTGTTTGTTGGTGTAAACGGAGTGGGAAAAACAACGACAATTGGAAAAATAGCCCATAAATTAAAAAACGAAGGCAAGAAAGTTTTAATGGTTGCTGGTGATACCTTTAGAGCTGGTGCCATAGAACAATTAGATGAATGGGCTAAAAAAATAGGCGTAGATATTGTGTCAAAAGAAAATGCCGATCCAGTTAGTGTTATGTATGATGGGGTTAATAAAGCCAAAGATGAAAAATATGATGTTGTCTTAATCGACACGGCTGGCAGACTTCAAAATAAAATTGGTTTAATGAAAGAATTAGAAAAAGTGAATAAAGTTATTGGTAAATTAATACCGAATGCTCCACATGAAACCCTTTTAGTGATAGATGCCACCACAGGGCAAAACGGTATTAGTCAAGCTAAAAGTTTCCAAGAAATAACCAATATTACAGGCATTGTTTTAACCAAATTAGATGGTACAGCTAAAGGTGGTATTGTATTGGCTATCAAAGAAGAAACAGGTATACCAGTTAAATATGTTGGACTAGGTGAAACAAAAGATGACCTAAAAGTATTTGACATTGAAAAATATATTTATGGTTTATTTAAGGGAATGGATGAATAATGGATAAAGTAATATATTTAACCAATTTATTTGATTATTATGGAGAACTTTTAACTATAAAACAGCAAAATTATTTCAAAAATTATTACTTTGATAACTTAACACTATCAGAAATTGCCGAAAACGAAAATGTTTCTAGAAATGCTATTCATAAACAAATTAAAGAAACTGAAAACAAATTGTTATATTATGAAAAAATTTTAAAACAATATCAAAATAGCATTAAAATAAAAAAAATAATAAAAAATTTAGATCCAAAAATAAAAAAACAAATAGAAGAGTTATTATAGGGGAGGATAAATTATGTTTGGAAAAATACTTTATATCAGTGATACAGAAGCACATGTAGAAACACCTAAAGACGGATCTTTATCAACCAACATTATGAATATGCATGTTATTTTTGAAGATGAGAAAAAAAAGATTTTAGGTGAAGTTGAAGATATCAGTAATGATATTATTAAAATTAGATTCTTAGGTGAGATCGTAAACAATAAGTTTGTTGGTGGAGTTATAAGAAAACCTACATTCAATTCACATTTAAGATTAATAAATAATGATGAAGTTGCCTTAATATTAGGTGATGATACACCATCATCATTTATAATTGGTGAAAGTCCACTTTATGACAGTCATAAAATTAGTGTTGACATAAATGACTTGTTCAGTAGTCATATGGCTATATTTGGTAATAGTGGTTCGGGTAAATCTTGTGGAGTAGCGAGACTTTTGCAAAACATCTTTCAAAATCCTAAATTATTACCATTTCGCTCTAATTTCTTTATTTTTGATGCTTATGGAGAATATCATAACGCATTGCAAAATATAGATCAAATCAATCCCAATTTAAACTTTAAATTTTATACAACTAACATTAATCAAACAGATGGAGAAATATTATCTATACCACTTTGGCTTTTAGATATTGACGATATGGCTTTATTGTTAAGAGCCGATAAACATTCACAATTAACTATAATTGAAAGAATGTTAAAATTAGTAAACATATTCGCTTCAGATGATGAAATGAGTACAAAATATAAAAACCATTTAATCGCAAAAGCTATTATGACAATACTATATACAAATCAAACAGCCAGTAGTAAAAGGAATGACGTTTTTGCTATCTTAGCTACTTGTTCCACACCTCAATTTAATTTAGAAGCACCAGTAAGAGGTATTGGATATACGAGAAAATTCAGAGAATGTTTTACCATAGATACCCAAGGACAATTTCCAGAAAGTATTTTAATGACAGAATATGTTACTAGCTTTATAGATGAATCACTAGATACATATGAACCTAAAGAAATAAAATATTATACCTTAGAAGATTTAGAAAAAGCTTTGGAATTTACCTTAATTAGTGAAGGGCTTTTAAATAACACTGATACGTATGCTGATGCTATTGAATTAAAAGTAAGACTTCATTCATTAACCATCTCTGAAAATTCGAGATATTTACGTTATCCAACTTTTATCACCATGGAAAATTATATTGCAACATTAGTAGCTAAAAATGGAAAAAAAGCCCAAGTAATTAACTTTAATTTAGAAGATGTCGAAGATTGGTTTGCCAAAGTTGTAGTTAAAATATATACCAAAATGCTATTTAACTTTACAAAACGATTAAAAGACAGAGCTTCTATCCCATTTCATATTTTTGTAGAAGAAGCTCATAGATATGTTCAAAATGATGGTGATATTGAGCTTATTGGTTATAATATTTTTGAAAGAGCTGCTAAAGAAGGACGTAAATATGGTTTGATTTTTAATTTAATTTCTCAAAGACCTGTAGAAATATCCGATACCGTTATTTCACAGTGTGCCAACTTCTTAATATTTAAAATTACTCACCCAAGAGATTTAGATTATATAACCAAAATGCTTCCTAATATCTCTGCTGATATTGTTGAAAAGCAAAAAACATTACAGCCAGGAACATGCATGGCCTTTGGTGGAGCTTTCAAAATTCCAACTATTGTTAGAATGAGAATGCCTGATCCAGCCCCTTCATCAAGTAGCTGTGATGTATTTAAAACATGGAAGGCTAATTAATGGAACAAAAAGTTAATGCTATTACTCCAGTTAAAATAATTGTTATAGTTTTAATTTTAATCATTATTGTTGGAATGTGTTATATATTTATTCCTAAAAAAGATGAAACAAAAATTGTAAAAGAAACTGAATTAATTCATTTAACTTTTGATGATATAGTTGAAAATCATATCTTATTTAGTGATATCAAAATTTTTAAAAAAGACCATGACTTCTATTTAACTGCTAAAGCTACCAACATGACTTCTAACATCTTAAACATTTCTCCTATCACGATTACTTTAACAGATCAAAAAAACAAAAATACAATTTTAATCAGTTATATAGGTGAAACTATAAATAGCGAAAATTCTAGAAATGTAATTATCAAAACAAACAAAAATTTAAAAAACACTAAACATATAACCGTAAATATCGAAACTCAGGTTCAATCCTGAGTTTTTAAAACATTAAATTTATAAAAACTGTATTTAATTATATGAGTTTATGATATAATAAGTACAACGTCCGAATAGCTTAATGGATAAAGTATTCCCCTCCGAAGGGAATGATAGGAGTTCGATCCTCCTTTCGGACGCCATTCATATAACAATTATTTTGTAAAATCTAAAATAATATATGTTATATTTTAAGTAGGTGATAATATGGAAAGCAGAATTTTAAATGGTAAATTGGTGGCACAAACCATTGAAACAGAAGTTAGAAACAAGGTTTATGAATTTGAACAAACATATAACGAGCCAATCACCCTGGCTACTATTGTTGTCGGAAACGATAAAGCATCTAAAACATATGTAAAAATGAAATCAAACGCATGCAAAAGAGTAGGAATAAACACAAGAGAATATATTTTACCTGATTTTACTACTGAAGGATTAATTGCAATCATTGAAAAATTAAATCAAGATCCAACTATAAATGGCATTTTGGTTCAGCACCCTCTTCCAAGGCATATTGATGAAAAGAAGTGTTTTGATGCAATAACTCCAGAAAAAGATGTAGACGGAGTTAGTTCAACCAGTTTTGGAAAAATAGCTTTTGATGAACAAGCACTAGGATCAGCTACCCCTAGAGGTATTATTAATATATTAGATTTTTATAATATAAATGTAGAAGGACAAAAAGCATGTATTATAGGTAGAAGCCCAATTTTAGGAAAACCTATAGCCGCTATGCTTTTAAATAAATCTGCAACTATAACTGTATGTCATTCAAAAACAAAAAATTTAGAGAAAGAAGTTAAAAATGCTGATATTGTTGTTGCCGCTTTAGGGAAACCGGAGTTTATTAAAAAAAGTTGGTTGAAAGAAAACTGCATAGTTATTGATGCTGGATATAATTATGTTAATGGCCATTCTGTCGGTGATGTAGAAAATCCAGACGGTATAGCAAGTTTATATACACCAGTCCCTGGAGGAGTTGGTCCAGTAACAATTGCCACTTTACTTGAAAATACAGTGAAAGCAGCTACTGATCAAAAAAAATTGATAGAAGAAAAAACCAAACAAGGCAAACAATATGTTAAGGAGGGAATAAAATGAAAATAATATCTATTAATGCTGGAAGTAGTTCTTTAAAATTTAGTTTAATTAATATGGAAGACGAAAGTGTAATTGCTAGTGGAGTCTTTGAAAGAATTGGTATTGATGGTAGTTATACAATTAAATTCAATGGCGAAAAGTACACTGAAAATGTCAATCTATCAAATCATAATGACGCTGTAAATATTTTATTAGAAAAATTAATCAGTTTAAATATTGTAAACTCATTAGAAGAAATTGAAGGCGTTGGCCACCGTGTAGTACAAGGAAAAGATGTCTTTGACAAAACAGTAATAGTTGATAATGAAGTAATGGAAAAATTAGAATCTATTAAACATTTTGCTCCACTTCACAATCCTGCTAATATGCTTGGAATAGAAGCATTTCAAAAAGCTTTACCTAATGTTCCTAACACCGTAGTATTTGATACTGCATTTCATCAAACAATGAAACCTGAAACTTATTTATATCCAGTACCATATGAATGGTACGAAAAATATGGCATCAGAAAATATGGGGCTCATGGTACTAGTCATAGGTATATTACAGAAACCATGAATCAAATTTTAAATACTGACAATTTTAAATTAATCAGTTGTCATATTGGTAATGGAGCATCTATTACTGCTATCGAAAATGGTATTTGTGTAGATACTTCTATGGGCTTTACTCCACTTGCTGGTGTAATGATGGGCACAAGATCAGGAGATATAGATCCATCATTAATCCCTCCAGTTATGGAAAGTGAACACAAAAATATAGATGACATTATAAATGATTTAAATAAAAATAGTGGAGTATTAGGTCTTAGTGGTATTAGTAGCGATATGCGTGATTTAGAAACAGCTTATGAAAATGGAAATGAAAGAGCAATTCTTACCATGAAAAAATATGTCAGAAGAATTACTGATTATATTGCTCAGTACTATGTATTATTAGGTGGAGCTACCGCCATTGCATTTACAGCTGGAGTAGGAGAAAATAGTCCATTAATTCGCAAAATGGTATGTGATAATTTGAAATGTTTAGGAGTTCAAATAGATGAAGAAAAAAATAAAGTTCGTGGAAAACAAACTTGTATCAGTACTGATGATTCTAAAATAAAAGTATATGTTATTCCAACAGATGAAGAATTAATGATAGCTAGAGATACTTTAAATTTAATAAAAAATGCTTAGTTTTAAGTGTTTTTTGTTATCCAATTTTTCTTTTCTCAGTAATTTAAATGTGATATAATGAAATTAATTTTAAAGGTGAGAGAAAATGAAAATAAATTTAAAAAAAATCATAATATTTTTATTTGTTATTAACATATTAAGTATTAACCAGGTAAGTGCTATTAATAATCCATATAAACAAAGTGGACCTTATGGTACAAATTGTACCTGGTATGCTTGGAAAATGGCTTATGAAAAAGCAGGCGTAACCTTACCAGGATGGGGTAATGCTAAACAGTGGTATAGTGATGCCAAAAATGCTGGATATAGTGTCGGAACCACCCCAAAAGCCAATTCAATTATAGTTTGGGGAGGATGGACCTCTTATGGACACGTTGGCTATGTTGAAAAAGTATCTGGTAATACTTTATATGTATGGGATTCTACAGGCCCATGTATAGATAAAACCGATCAAGCATATATAGATTGTATGGCCCACAGTGTTAGTGAAGACACAGATCGTCTATGTAAAGAAAAAGCCCCTAAAGGAGCTTGTGAATATACAATATCACCAGATAGATACGGCATCACTGGTTATATTTATTTAAATAGTGTTCCTAAAAGGAGCTCTCTAGGCACAAAAAAACAAAACAGTCCTGAAACTGTCATTGAAAAAAAATCCAATAATGCCAATATTAAAGACATCAAATTAAGTAATGGCAAAATTGAATTTAATAAAGATATATTAGAATATACTATTGACGTTAAAAATAAAATTAATAAAATTACAGTCAACGCTATATTAGAAGATTCAAAAGCCAAAATAGAAGGTAATGGAGAATATAATTTAAAAGCTGGAATTAATGAAATTAAGTTAACAGTCCAAGCTGAAGATGGTACTTTAAAAAACTATAAGATTAAAATCATCAGAGACATAAAAGAAAAACTTCCCAGAAAAAAACTAAAAACTAATTATACAAATTTAATAATAATTATTACTATTGATATAATTATTATTCTTATAACAATCATAACCTTAATTGTTATTCATAAAAATCACAAAAAAAATAAAAAATCTATGGAGTAAAGATTATGAAAATAGAAGCAGATATTTTTAAAACTTATACATTAAATGAAAATAAATTAATTGATTATGGATTTGTTAAAGAACAAAGTATTTATAAATATATTGATTATATATTGGATAATACCTTTCAAGTAATTATTAATATTGACCAAAACGGTAAAGTAGAGGGTAAGGTTTTTGATTTAGATGCTGAAAGCGAATATATTAATTTTAGAATAAAAGATATTACTGGAAGTTTTGCTTTAAAAGTAAAAGAAGAATACCAGCTCATTTTAAAAGACATAAGAGACAAATGTTATGATAAAAAATACTTTATATTTAATCAATCGAATAGAATAACAAAATTGATTATTAAAAAATATAAAATAATTCCAGAATTTTTGTGGGAGAAAAATCCTACTTTTGGTGTTTTTAGAAATCAGAAAAGTAAAAAATGGTTTGGAATTATCATGAACATTGATAAAAGTAAAATTATCCCAGATCAAAAAGGTGAAATAGAAATATTAAATCTTAAATTAGATGATAAAAATTATTTGCAAGAAAAAGGAATTTATTCAGCATATCATATGAATAAAAAATCGTGGGTGAGTATTATTTTAGATGAAACTTTAACTGACGAAGAAATTATGAAATTAGTAGAAATAAGCTACGGATTATCAGCCTTAAATAAAGAATGGATAATGCCAGCCAATCCAACATATTTTGATGTGATCACTTATATTGAAAGTATGCCTATTTTTTCTTGGAAACAGCCGAAAAACATAAACCTTGGCGATACAGTTTATATTTATTTAGGGGCTCCATATTCTGCCATTATATATAAATGTAAAGTTACTGAATTAGATATTTATCATGATCAAAAAGATCGAGTTATGAATTTAAATGTAGTAAAAAAATATGATCAAAAAGAATATCCTTTTTCCAAATTAAAAGAATTTGGATTAAATTCAGTCCGAAGTCCTAGAAGAATACCCTATAGATTAAGTAAAAAACTAAATCAATAAAATCTATCAAGCAATTATAAAATTTATTTAAGTTTAAACTATAACTATTGTCAAGTAGCCTATTTTATGTTAATATTAAATAGACATTTAAAGTCTATTTAAATGGCCTGTTGGTCAAGTGGTTAAGATGCCACCCTCTCAAGGTGGAGACACGAGTTCAATTCTCGTACAGGCTACCAATATGTTTGTTAAGGTCTTGTTTTTCAAGACTTTTTATTATACAAAAAAAGCTTTATCTTAATAAGCTTTTTTGTTTTGTACTCTCTATTTTGTCCGTTATTTTATCTTCTACATTCATCAAACTATAATCACCATATTGACTAACAAATTGTTTCTTATATACGTTGAGTTTATCGTAAAGATCTTGTACTTGTTGTAATTCTTTTTCAAAAAGATAATCACTATTGTTTTTCACACTATTTATTATTTTTTCAAGGCGAATCTTTAAATTTTGAATAGCATTTAACGTATCTTCCATATATGAAATATAATCGGTAAGTTCCTGTTTTTGTTTGTATATTTCTGTTTGTTGTTTAGCTTTTTTATAATCAATAGTTGGTTTAATCTCAAAATTATTTAATTGTTCATAAGTTGGCAAAGTAGAAGTGTCAAACATTAAATTACATACAATCATTGTCCAATCGGTATACGCCCAATCATATTTCAATTCTTTACTGTATTCTAATATGTATTTAGCATTTTTAATATTGACATGATAATATGGACCATTACATTTTTCATAAGTTATACTTCCATCAGTTGCAATATCGATAATTTTATTTGAAGAATTACATTGTACAAGATTATCATTTAAGCACGGTTCAAATACATATAAAAAATGATGTATTCCCGTTTCAGATATTGTTTTCATTCTATCTAAAACTGCCTCTTTATTTCTATAAGATGCTTTTAAGAGTTTATACACTTTATCTACCGAATGGCAATTCAACAAAGATATATTTTTTTTAATAAATGTACTGTATTTCAAAATAAAATCTCTATACAATTTTTTACACAATCTAAATGTCATTTTTTTATTATTCAAAAAATTTTCACAGGCTTCTTTAAACTCTAATTGATTATAATCTTTACTTTGTATTAAAGAGTTAAATTCATTTATAAAATTTTCATATTTATAAAATTCATCATCAGATAGTTCCAATAAAGATTTAGCAATCTCAACATCAACATCAATCACATTATCAAAAGAATAATATTTCATTTTTTCCTCCCTTGGTTGATCACATTATAGCACTTTTAATTATATAAGTCTATAAAGATCAATAGGTAAAAATTTTGTTGCTGTAGAGTTACAATTGATGTGAGACCAGTAGACTAGAAAAAAAGCAATAAGTCCTTTCGTATAATTTTTCTTTTTAATTAATATTTTTTATGACTTTTTGGTCTCACATCATTGACAACTACACAGTAAAAAAATAGTATAAAAATGGCAAATAAGAGGTATTAGTCGGAAAACGATTAATACCTCTAATTAATTTCATTCCAAAAACTGTCCGTAAGTGAGGCCATAGTGCAATAAAAAGAACTAACTAGCTTGTTTTGCAAAGCTAGTTTTTAAATGTAAGATAACAAAAAAATATGGTATAATTAATTAGTAGTGCAAAAGTAGGTGATAATGTGGATCAAGAAAAGTTTGGCAAATTCATTAAAGAACTAAGACAAAAACATAATTTAACCCAAAAAGAATTTGCTGATAAATATCATGTAACTTATCAAGCTGTAAGTAAATGGGAAAATGGAAAAAACATGCCTGACAGTACTCTAATAAGAAAAATTAGTGAAGACTTTAATGTCAGTTTAGAAGAACTCTATAATGGTGAATTTAAAAATAATAAAAAAATAAAATCAACGTGGATTATCATAGGCCTCATTTTAATTTTTATAATTGTAATTTTAATTTTGATGTTTTTCAAAAATGATGATTTTCAATTTAAAACATTATCTGCCAATTGTCCAAACTTCACAATATCAGGAAACATTGCCTATAACAACCAAAAATCAGCCATATATATATCTAACATTGAATATTGTGGTGGTGATGAGCAAGAAAAATATAAAGAAATAGAATGTATTTTATATGAAAAAAATGGTAAAACAGAAAATAAAATAAGTTCTTATAAATATAATGAAAAAGAAAGTATTACTTTAGAAGATTTCTTAAAAGAAGTAACATTCACAGTAGATGATTATGAAAAAACATGCAAAGTATATAAAGATGGTTCATTATACTTAAAAGTGAATGCTAGTGATGACCATCATAAAATTATTACTTATGAAATACCTTTAAAACTAGATGAAAGATGCACTAAATAAAACTCAACTTAAGGTTGAGTTTTTTTCAACCAATTCGTTATTGATATTTTACCTTTTTAAGGTTAAACTATTATTGTAGGAGGTTTTAGTATGAAAAAGAAAAGTATTATTATGTTAGTTATAAGTGTTTTAATAATTATAACAATTATTGTATGTGCATTCTTATTTAATGATAAAGGAAATCGTTTAACACCTCTGCCAGCCCCAGAAGTAACAGAAGGAGTTAGAGGTGAATTTGGAATTGATAAAAACATCAATGAAGAAACTATTGATAATTATTTAAATAGAGAAGACTCGGTTTATAGAGATATGAGAATGTTAAAAGATCCAGGAAATTATGAAGCCATTGGTGGAGATGCTTATTTATCTGGATTTGTTAAAGGTTTTGAAGTAGTACCTTTACCATACTTAGTCAATGTATCTGGACTACCTGAAGAAGTAGGTGATACATATAAAGGAAAAACCTTATTCACTGAAAAAGATGGAGAATATACCGCTAATTATGAAGAATCAATGGACATTTTAGAATATCTATTTCCAAAAGATAAAAACATTTTCTTAATGTGTGGTGGTGGAGGTTATGCAGGCATGACTAAAACCATGTTAGTAAAACTAGGTTGGGATGAAAACAAAATTTATAATGTTGGTGGCTACTGGTATTATGATGGTAAAAACAATGTCGAAGTTAAAACTACCAAATATGGTGACACTTCATATGATTTTTGGAAAATTCCGTATCATGACATAGACTTTGATTCACTTCATGAGGTTAGTACAAATGAAAATGAATAAAAAATTCATGTGGGTTATACCACTTCTTTTATTGATTTCGGTAGTTTTTGTAGTCATAAAAATTATGCCCATTCAAAAATTTTCTTTAGAAGATAAATATTATGGAAGTAGTGAATTTATAGAAATTGAAACATCTGATTTAGAAAAATTAATGGATGATAAAGAATCTTTTGCTTTATTTGTCTATCAGCCCGCATGCGTTACGTCAGCTAATTTTGAAGAAGTATTATATGACTTTATAACAAATAATAATATCAAGATTTATAAAATTGCTTTTTCTGATATTAAAGATACAAAATTAAGTGAATCAATAAAATACTATCCATCATTTGCCATCTTTAACAAAGGAATAATGGTTGATTATCTAGATGCAAATAGTGATAATGATTTAAAATATTATAAATCAAAAGATGACTTTGAAAAATGGTTTACAGACTATGTTTTATTAAAAGAAGTTGATAATTCAAACTCCGTAAGTAATGAAAATAATGTCGAAGAAAACACCAGCAATAATAATGAAGAAACCACCAATACCACTCCCAAAGAAAATGTAAAAGAAATTAGTTTAGAAAATGTTACTCATGATAAAAATAAAGTTAATATTTACCTTTTCTGGGGAAGTACCTGCCCACACTGTAAAGAAGAATTCGCTTTCTTTGATGAAATAAAAGAAGAGTATGGTGATTATTACAATTTATATACTTATGAAGTTTGGGAAAACCAAGAAAATGCTGAAATTATGAATAGATTTGCTGCTGCTTTAGGAGAAGAAGCTACAGGAGTTCCTTATACAGTTATAGGAGATGTTTCTTTCAGTGGTTTTGGTGAAACTAGTAAAGAAAAATTTATAGAGGCTATTAAAACCAAACATCAAAATAGTGGTGATATATATTTTAATAAAATTAAAAATAATAATTAAAAAATATAATATTGATAAAGTATAAAGTCAATAGTCCAAAATAAAAACTTTTTGTTAAATCATTAAAACTCTACCACCAGTATCAAACCTATGGATGTCAAGTAACAAAAGGCTCTACAAAAGATAAAGAGCAGGCGAGATTCGTCAGTATTTTTTTAGATATTTATGAAAATAGTTTTAATTAAAGTTCTAGAACTCTAATCTAGAATTTTTTTCTAAAATTATTGTCAAACATATATGCATCATGTATAATGAAATAAATGTGAAATTCAGGAGGAAAACATGAAGTTAGTTATTAAACATTTAAAGAAAAATTTTGAAAAAAAAGAAGTTTTAAAAGACATAAACTTTGAATTTGAAAAAGGAAAAATATACGGTTTACTAGGCCGAAATGGCGCTGGTAAAACAACTTTATTCAACTGTTTAAATGAAGATTTAGATTTAGATGGAGGAGAGTTTTATATAAATGATGTATCTGATAGAAATATAAAACCAGAAGACATTGGTTATGTTTTATCAACCCCTAATGTTCCAGAATTTTTAACAGGAAGGGAATTTTTAAAATTCTTTATAGAAATAAATGAAAAAAGAATAAAAAACAAAAAAACTACTGACGAATATTTTGATTTTGTCCAAATAGAAAAAGAAGATAGAGATAAATTAATGAAAGATTATTCTCATGGCATGAAAAATAAAATGCAGATGCTTGTCAATATTATTGCCTCACCAGATATTTTGCTTTTAGATGAACCATTAACATCACTTGATGTTGTTGCCCAAGAAGAAATGAAGCAATTATTTAAAGACATAAAAAAAGACCATATAATTATTTTCTCAACCCACATTATGGAACTTGCTTTAGATTTATGTGATGAAATAGTTATTTTAAACAAAGGCGTACTTACTGAAATAGAAAATGACAAAGAAGATACTCAAAGTTTCAAAAATAAAATAATTGAGGCTCTAAAAGAGGAATAATATGTTAGCCACTTTCATTACATCTTTTAAATTAAAAAACACTTACCGTGTTAATAGTGTCATTTATTCTATTAAACAATTACCAATTATAAGAAAAATACTAAAAGATAGTTTATATAAAAATAAAGCTTTAAAAATAATTGGTAATATCATTAGTATACTTATGGAGATAGGCAGTATATTCTTAGGTAAACTCTTATATATTTTCTTTTGTATCACATCCATGTTACCAGTTTTTAAATTAGAAAGTGCAAATACATTTATTCATATATTTTTATTTCTAACTATCATTGGTGGCATCATGAACACCTATATGTTTAACCCTACAAAAGATAAATACTATGCCATGATAATCATGAATATGGATGCTAAAAAATATACTATTTCTAACTATATTTATTCCATGATAAAAACATTTATTGGCTTCATGCCATTTACTATAATCTTTGGACTATTATCTAAAATACCACTATATATATGTATAATCATGCCTATTTTTGTCGTCATGATAAAAATGATTTTCAGTGCCTACGTTTTAATAGACTATAAAAAAACCAAAATAGCTAAAAATGAAAATAAATTAGATAAATTTACTTGGATAGTAATCCTTATCTTACTTTTACTTGCCTATGGACTTCCTTATATAGGTATAGTTATTAATCAAATTGTTTTCCTAATCTGTTTCATCATTAGTTTAATTTTAGGTATTTTATCTATCAAAATAATAAACTCATTTGACAAATATAAACAAATATATAAACAAATTTTAACAAATGAAAACGTTTATGCCACAGAAAATGCGAAAAGTAATCAAGTGGTTAAAGAAAATGTTTCTAAACAAATAGAGTTAGATAAATCATTCACAAGTAATAAACATGGTTTTGCCTACTTTCACGAACTATTTGTCAAAAGACATAGTAAAATATTAACTAAAGCTGTCAAAAAACAGTCTATGGTCATAATCGGTATTTTTGCCGTTTTAACTATTGTAGTTTTAAAAAACGAAAATGTAGCTAAAGGAGTAAATGCTTTACTACTAATATATTTGCCATACTTTGTCTTTGTAATGTACATTTTAAATAGGGGTACGACCGTAACCCAGGCCATGTTTATGAACTGCGACCACAGTATGCTTACATACCGTATATATAGAACTCCAAAAGTTATTTTAGGTGTATTTAAAGAAAGACTTAAAACATTAATATTAATAAACTTAATTCCCGCTATTTTAATTGGAGCTGGTTTAGCCTTCCTTTTATATATATCTGGTGGAACTATGGAAAATTTAAACTATATAATCTTATTTGTCTCAATTATAGCTATGAGTATATTTTTCTCAGTTCACTATTTAGTCATGTATTATCTATTACAGCCCTATAATGTAAATACGGAAATGAAAAGTTCTACATATTCAGTAGTTCAAGGTTTAACTTATTTTGTATGTTATTTCTTTATTGGTGAAAAACTTCCAACATTCTATTTTGGCCTAGCTACTATTATTTTTAGTATAGTATATTCTTTAGTGTCTCTAATCTTAGTTTATAAAAAAGCACCTAAAACCTTTAAATTAAGAGTATAAAATGTTATATAAATCACATTATAAATCGCCCTTAGGTCTACTTACTTTAATAAGTGATGGAGATACTTTAAATTATATTTTATTCGAAAACGATAGATTTTATGAAAATTTAAAAGCCAAGGCAATAGAAAAAGATTTAAAAATATTTACTCAAACAAAACTTTGGTTAGATAAATATTTTAATGGTAAAAACCCCAATATAAATGAACTATCCTTAAAACCAAAAGGAACTACATTTCAAATAGAAGTTTGGAATACTTTAAAAAATATTTCCTACGGAAAAACTATTACCTATAAAGAAATAGCTAAAAAAATAAATAATCCAAAGGCATGTAGAGCCGTAGGAAGTGCGATAGCTCATAATCCAATTCCTATTATTATTCCATGTCATAGAGTGTTAGGTAATAATGGTTTAACAGGTTATAGTGGTGGTATTGAAAATAAAATAAAATTATTAAAATTAGAAAATGTCGATATAGCCCAATATAAGTTACCAAAAGAAAGCATACAAAGATGTAGTTGGTGCAATTTAAATAATCCTTTATATGTTAAATATCATGATGAAGAATGGGGAGAGCCAACTCATGATGATCAAAAATTATTTGAAATACTAATATTAGAATCCTTTCAAGCAGGTCTTTCTTGGGAATGTATTTTAAATAAAAGGGAAAATTTTCAAAAAGCTTATGATAATTTTGATATTAATAAAGTCATAAACTATGATGAAACAAAAATCAATGAATTAAAAGAAAATAAGGGAATAATTAGAAATACTTTAAAAATAAAAGCTTCTATAAAAAACGCTAAAATATTTAAACAAATTCAAAAAGAGTATGGATCATTTTCTAAGTATATTTGGAGTTTTACAAATAACAAAATAATATATGAAAAACATAGAACATCTTCACAACTCTCAGATAAAATTTCTAAAGATTTAAAACATAAAGGTATGAGTTTTGTAGGAACCACAATTATATACGCTTACCTAGAAGCCATAGGAATATTAAACACACATGAAAAGAAATGTTTCAAAAGAAAATAATTTGTTTGTATAAATATAAAAATTTTTCGCATAATAAAAGGTGAAAGGAATGATAAGATGAATGAAAATGAAGAAATACTCGAATATATTTATCAAACAAGTAATATGGGTATGCAAAGTACCAAAGATTTAATTATTAGTTTAAAAGGTAAAGATAATAAAATAAAAAAGCTTCTACCAGAAATCGAAAAAAATTATGAAAAATATTCTAAAGAAACAGAAAAATTATTAAACAAAAAAGATTTAAAAGCGAAACCAATAGGCATGATGGCTAAAGTTATGTCTAAGATGAATATTAATAAGGAAATGATAAATGACAATAGCGATTCTAATATAGCTGATATGTTAATTCAAGGATTAACTATGGGAAATTTAGAATTAACAAAACATATTGATAACTATGCAAAAACAGCTGACAAAAAAGTGCTTGATATAGCTAAATCATTAAGAAAATTTGGAGAAGAATATATCGAAAAGCTAAAAGTTTATTTATAGTATTGAAATTGTCCCTAAAATAAATTATAATATTAATAAGAAAGTAGGGGACTAAATGAAAACTAAGAAAAAAAACAATAGAACTATTTCAATTTTAAAAAAAGACAAATTATTTTTAATCGTTTTTTTGGTAGTAATTGTAGCTTTAACTGTTGGAATTATAATATCATTAAGATTTGATAAAGAAAAAATTCAAATTGCTAAAAACGAAAATGAAAATGGTTTAGTAGCCAATACTCGAAAAGATGTAATAAAAGATGAAAAATATGAAGGTTTAGAATTTACAAATATATCTTTAATCTCTGAAAATGGTTATAGCACTTTTACTGCTGATGTAACTAATGTTTCACAAACAGACAGCACTATTAGTGATGTTGATATTATATTGCAAGATAAAAATGGTAATGAAGTTATTACACTACGTGGTAATATAGGTGAACCTTTAAAACCAAATGAAACAAGAACTATAACCGCTGTTACCAAAGGTAATTTAAAAAACGTAACGGCCAAAGCCATTGCCAAATATAAAAACACAGCTAATTAACTGTGTTTTTAAATGTCTAAACTTTCTACATCTTCATAACTATAAAAATTTTTATCATTATTTTCTTCACGGTTACCTAAATATTCGCCTTCTTTAACTTGAATAGCCAAATTTTCTTTAGTTTTAATAATAGCATCTTTTAATTCGCTATTACTACTAATCTTATCATCATCTTCAAGCTCGATTAATTTCAAAATTTCTTCAAAAGAAGTAAATCCTTGAATGACTTTTTCTAAACCATCTTGTAGCATAGTAACTACATTACCAGTCCCATAAACTAGATGACGAATCTCTTCTTTAGGTTTACCGTTACTTAAAGCATCACGAATATCTTGATCAATTCTCAAAACTTCATGGATAGCCATACGACCACTATAACCATCATGACAATGTTCACAACCTTCAGCATCATAAATTTCATCCACATCTTTATTTAATACAGTTTTAAAAACCATTCTTTCATATTCACTAGTTTTTCTTTTAGTCTTACAGTGTGGGCATAATTGTCTAGCTAGTTTTTGCGAAATAACACCTTCCAAAGCTGAAGCTAATAAATATCTTTGAACATCCATGTCGATTAATCTTTCAATAGTATTTAACGCTGTATTAGTATGTAATGTTGATAAAACTAAATGTCCAGTAATTGAGGCACGAACAGCAATTTTAGCAGTTTCAGTATCTCTTATTTCACCAATCATAATAATATTTGGATCTTGTCTTAAAATAGATCTTAAAGCAGTCGCAAAAGTTAAACCAATTTTAGGATTAGTCTGAACTTGGTTTATACCCGTTATATCCATTTCAATTGGATCTTCAACAGTAATAATATTAGTAGCAGAAGTATTTAACTGTTGAAGCATAGAATAAACGGTAGTACTTTTACCACTACCAGTCGCACCAGTAACCAAAATAATTCCATTCGGAACATTTATCATTTCTAAAACCTTTTTATAATTTTCTTCACTAAAACCTAGTTCATTTAAACCAGCCATACTTCTAGTATAATCTAAAATACGTATAACAATTTTTTCACCAGTACTAACAGGTAAAGAAGAAACACGCAAATCCAAATCAATTCCTTCTAAAGTTTCTTTTATAGCCCCATCTTGTGGCAATCTAGATTCTGTAATATTCATTTTAGATATTGTTTTAATACGTGTAACTAAATAATCTCGATAAGCCTCTGGTACTTTCGCATAATCTATTAATATACCATCAATTCTAATTCTAATAAGCAAATGATCTTCGTAAGGATCAAAATGAATATCACTCGCTCCTTTTTTAGAAGAATCTACCAAGATATCGTTAATTATATCTACAATTGGTACCTTTGCAAAATCAAAAGTTCTTAACATATAAATAAGCCTACCTTTCTTATCTTTTATTTAGGACTAGATTTTATCCTAGATATATTATATAATAGTTTTAGAATAAATACAATTCCCAAAGGAGTAAAAATATGAAAAAGAATAATAGAGGCTTTTTGCTTGCTGAATCATTAGTAGTATCAACCTTTGTGTTGACTGTTTTAATATTGCTTTATGTACAGTTCAGCAATTTAACTATAAATTATAAAAATAGCTATAATTATAATAATGTAGAGTCTATATATGACTTATCTTCAGTTGTAAATTATCTTAAAGTAAATAATTATAACTTATCAGAACAATTAACTGAAGATAAACCATATGTAGTTGTTTACAAAGATGAATCTTGCAATATGTCCGCTGGATTAATAGATGTTTTTTGTGATAGACTTATTAATAAAATGGGTGCCAAAACGATAATTTATACCTCTTCAGATATAAGTATAATCCAAAATTATGTTTCTAATAATGAAGATAACACAATAAATCAACATTTTAGAGATTTTATTTCTAGAGTAGAAACTAATGTTGTTCAAAATAAAGGACGATTATTTGCTGAATTTAACAATGGAACATATGCAACTATAGCTATGGATAATGTTAATACAGAAGTAATAATCACCTCAGAAGATTTAAAAGAATTAGTTGTTACAGAAGGTGATGGATTGTATATAGACGAATATGAAGAAGGAAAATATACCTATAAAGGAGCCAATCCAAACAACTATATAACCTTTAATAATGAAAATTGGAGAATATTGTCAATAGATCAAAATGGTAGTATAAAAATAATACGAAACGAATTACTTCCAAATAGAGTATTTGATTCGACTAATTCAAATCTCTGGGATAGACCGTCAGATATAAAAACATATTTAAACGGTGATTATTTAACATCTATACAAGAAACAACTCCAAATGACTATGCGAAAATAGTGCAAAAGACTTGGAGTATAGGAGCAGTAACAAATATTAATAATAATTTGGCTGAACAAATAGAAAATGAAAATAATTCTCAATCAGAAAGTGCCAGTGTAGGATTAATAACAGCTAGTGAATATTTAAGAGCAAATACCAATAATGAATTATGTGGCAATTTTAATTTAAATAACAACAATTTAAGTATTGAAAATAATGATAGTACATGTAAAACAACAAATTGGTTAATAAAAAATAATGACTACTGGATAATTTCACCTTATACAGGGTCTGACAACCTTGGTTATACTATACTTCCGGATGGTCAAATTTACAGTGCATCTATAAATAATTCTTATTATATTGCTCCAGTTTTATATCTGAAGTCTGATACTAAATTAACAGGCGAGGGTACCATAGAAAACCCTTATCAAATAAAGTAAAGGAGGAAAATTATGAAAAATAATAAAGGATTTACAGTCGTTGAATTAATTGCCTCTTTTGCTTTAACTATGATAATAACAGTTTTCTTATTTGAGGTTTTAATTGAAGTAAAAGATGTTTTTGCAGATACTGGTACAAAGACCTCAATACAACAAAAAGCGAGCATTATTTCCAAAAACATTCAACATCTTATTCCTAATACTGACACAAGTATAAGCTGCACCAATTCATCTAATTTAGGAACTTGCCAGATAAATGGTCAAACACTTCAAATTGATAAAGGAAATAATAAAGTTGTCATCAATGGACAAAACTTTGTCATGCCTGATACAGTAAATATTAAAAGTTTTATTTTATATAACTCGTGTAGAGATACTAACTGTTATCTGCACACACAAATGGTTTTAGAAAGTGGTAATTTAAAACAAGAATATAACTATGATGTTACTTATTATTATTTTTCTACTACTGATTATGAGCTAACACTAAAACCATCATTTGCCGAAAGTAATACAGATGATGGAAAAACTGTAACTATTACTTTCCCTGAAGGATGTGGTAGTGATTATACTTGTACATATCAAAAAAATGATGGCAAAGTGATCAATGTAACAGATATAACCGTAGATGTTCCTTTTACATCAAATGGAAATGTAATAGCCACTGTCGTTGATGAGGGCAAAAATATTAGTGGTAGCTATAATGTAAATGGTATAGTATCATTATCTACCGGTGAAGTAAAAGGTGGTAATTCAAAACTTTCAAAGAATAAAGCAATTGATGATGAAATTGTTTCGTTTGAAGCAACCCCTAACAGCGATTTTACCTATCAAGGAGCTACTTTAGTATGTAGTAATGGTACTCAATATAATATAAGTAAAAACAATAAATCATTTAGTATTAAAGATGATGATTGTAACTCGGCCACTTTATATCCATCATGGCAAAAAAAAGAAAAAGTGATTATGTCATTAAATTCGGTTCCAGCCAATCCAAACTTTACCCAAACGTTGACAGATGTAAGTGGAACAGGTAAATATCAGCCAAATGATGGAACTCATAAATATTATATAACAATAAATAATCCTAAAGGCTCATGGTCAAGAGTCCAAATGTCATCAGTATCTACAGTTGATGTTACAGAATATAAATATGTATATATTGACACTTGGTGTAATGCTTTTAATACGACAATGATGGTTGGTATAACTAATAACAGAAATACTTGGATGAGTCATCCTCAAGGTGCTGACGATAAAGTTGGAACCCATGCAGCCAAAGGCAATGTTACTACCAATGCTTCCGGTAACGAAAGAATAAACTGTGATATTCAAAAATATACTGGTAATTGGTATATAGGAGTTCAAAGAGTTTATACAGCTAGTTTAGATGCACATTACTGTAATATTAATAGAATTGGTTTAACTGGCATCACTTATTCATATACAAATAGAGGTATATAATCTATAATGCTATAAAATAATCAAAAAATACAAACATCATTAAAGCTGATATAATTGCATGGCATACCCTTGCACATAAAAACGGCAAATATTTTATATCGGTATCACTTAAAATACTCATTATTTGCATATGCACAGAAAGACCACCGAACGATAAAATCATAACTGTTAAAACACATTTAAGTTTTAAAGGAATAGCTTCTAAACTAATATATTTAAGTCCTTGTGTCATTTCTATAAAACCATTTAAAACACTTTGAAAAACACTATTTAAATTTAAATTATTATCTATTATAGTTGTCAGCACCAAACAACTTGTAATGACTCCTAATATCAAAAGAAGAGTATTTATACTATTAATTAAAGAATTAGTAATTATTTCACCAAACCCTTCTTGATTACTAATTCTTTTTTTATGCATAGCTTCAATTGCCTTATTAAAACTAATTTTATCAAACTCTTTTTTGCTAGGATGATAATTCCTCATTCCAAGCCCAACAATTATATTTCCAAAATAATGACAGGCTAAAATCAATATGCCGACCTCTTTGTTATTTAAAAATAAAATAGAAACAGTTCCTAAAATAAATAGAGGATTAGAAAAACAAGTGAAACACAAAATTTTAATGGCCTCATATTTGTTAATTTTCTTTTCCAAATATAGTTCTCTAGTGTACTTTGCATTTGATGGATTTCCTGATATAATACTCATGAAAAAAATAAAAGCAGTAATACCTTTGATTCTAAATAATTTATTCATAACACCTTTAAATAAATTACCCATAAATTCAGGAAGGCCATATTTAATTAAAAGGTTTGATAAAACAAAAAAGGGGAATAATGAAGGGAAAATATTGTTTTTAAAAACATTCAAAGAAAAATCAACTGACTTTAAAATACTTTCTGATTCAGTTAATATTTCATATCCTATAAATATTAAAACCCCCATTATTAAAGTACTAAATATCTTCTTCATAAATTCACCTGCTATAAAATAACATATTAAAGAAAGGGGACCTATATGAGAAAACTATTTAATAATATTAAAAAACTTTTAAAAGAGTACTATAAAACTTTAATAGTATATATTTTAATTTTAGCTTTCTTTTTAATTGAATTTCCTTATTATATTTCTGCTCCAGGAGGTTTAATCAATACTGATAGCAAAGTAGAAACTACTGAAAATTTTAAAATGAAAGGATCGCTGAATATGGCATATGTGTCAGAAATTCATGCAACTATACCGACATTAATTGTTTCTTTATTTAACAAAGATTGGGATGTTGAAAAAGAAGCAGAAGTAAAAAACGATAATGAAACAATTGAAGAAAAAAACTATAGGAATAAAATGCTTTTGGAAGAAGCTAATGATATATCTTTATTAGTGGCTTATAAATATTCTAATATTAAATATGAAATCACAAATAATAAAGTATACGCTACATATATTGATGAACTAGCCAAAACAGACTTAAAAATAGGTGATCAAATTTTAAAAGTAGATGATAAAAAAATAACAAGTAAAAATGTATTACTAAAATACATTGCCACAAAAAAAATTAATGACAAAGTAACTATTAAAGTAAAAGACATAAAAGGCAATATAAAAATAAGAAAAGCAACCTTAATAGATGTATTAGACACACCTAAAGTAGGAGCTGTAATAACTGAAACATTTGATGTAAAATCGAAAGAAAAAGTTAAATTTAACTTTAAAGAAAGTGAGTCAGGTTCTTCAGGTGGTTTGATGTTAACACTGACAATTTATAGTCATTTAAACCAGATTGATTTAACCAATGGGGAAAAAATAGTTGGGACAGGTACAATTGATATTAATGGTAATGTTGGTGAAATTAGTGGTATTAAATATAAATTAATAGGAGCAGTTAATAAAAACGCCGATATCTTCTTAGTACCACAAGGTTCAAATTATAAAGAAGCAAAAAAAATAAAACAAGAAAAAGGTTATGATATTGATTTAGTGCCTGTTTCTACCTTTGAAGAAGCTCTTAAATATTTGCAAAACAAAAAGAATTAAATAAAACCATAGATAAAAATCAAGTTATATGTTATAATAAAACACATAATTTATTGTGAGGTGTAAATATGGAAGAATATAACAAAAACACTTTATATATTGTCAAAACAAGTGATTTATTAAAGGTAAAAATGAAAGAAATTACATGTAATACCAACTTTGACCCTGAAAGTGAAAGCTTTATGTCTAGGCAAAAATTTTATGTTGATTTTGATAAAATAACCGAAGATCAACCGAATATACCAATTATTTTAACTCCACTTAGAAACAAAGATGGATTATATTTAGAAGAACCTTTAACAAAAACCAAAATTAACTTAATTAATATTAGTAATTCACCAAAAACTGAAGATAAAACAAATAATAGGATCATTGGAAAAAAACGAATTAGAAACATAGAAGTTTTATATGAAGGAAATTTTTTAAATAATCCAAAATACTATTTAAACACTTATAAATACGATTATAATCCGCTAAATACAATATATGATAATGGTACCATATCTTTAGCTGTTTTCCCATACGCATTACAAGATATATTGTGCCTTTCACAAGATATGCAAAAACAGTATTTATCAGATTATGATAGATTAAATGTTGCCTTAGAAGATATTATAGAAAAAGCTAAAGAAGAACAAAAAAATGAAATAAATGATTATGTAATGGTATCTAATAGGCCAAATATAGCTAGATATTCTAATGATGGTCCAGCACTCATAAAAAAAATAAAAAACAAATATAAAATTTAGCAAAACCTTTGTATTAAGGTTTTTGTTTTGTTGAAAATAAAAAGTCAGAATGATATAATATAACAAAAAATGGAAGTGATTTAAAATGGAAAGAAATGAAATAGACATAGAAAAAGTTACCCCAATGATGAGACAATATTTAGAGATAAAAAACGCTAACGAAGATTTAATTATTTTTTTTAGATTGGGAGATTTCTATGAAATGTTTTTTGATGATGCAGTTACAGTTAGTCATGAATTAGAACTAACTTTAACAGGAAAATCAGCCGGGTTAGAAGAAAGAATTCCTATGTGTGGGATTCCATATCACGCCTCTAGTACATATATCGATAAATTAATTGAAAACGGTCATAAAATCGGCATTGTTGAACAATTAGAAGATCCAAAATCTGTGAAAGGATTAGTCAAAAGGGGAATTGTTCAAATAATTAGCTCAGGCACAATCATGGATACAGATACCTTAAAAGCTAATGATTTTAATTTTATAGCTAGTATAACCGATTTTAAACACGGATATGCTATCAGTTATGCAGATATTTCAACTGGAGAAATATATGCGTTTTTACTAGAACATAATCCCACAAAAGTGGTGTCAGAAATAATAAATTTAGGTATAAAAGAAGTCATTTTAGATAGTAAAACCGATAAGGACATCTATTCCATTTTACAAAATCAATTTCATTTAACTTTAACTATCACGGACGAATTATCAGAAGACTATTCTTATATTTATGAAGACATCATTGACCAAAGATATATTAATTCTGTCAAACATTTACTAGCATATATCATGCATAATCAAAAACGAGATTTATCCCATTTACAAAAGCTTCAAATTAGAGAAACAAAAGATCATTTAAAGATGGATGTTCATACGAAAAGAAACTTAGAATTAACCGAAACGCTTAGATTAAAGCAAAGAAACTATTCACTAATTTGGCTTTTAGATAAAACAAAAACAGCTATGGGAGCTAGATTACTTAAAAATTATTTGTTGAATCCCTTGGTTGATCAAAAAGAAATTGAAAAAAGATATGATATTGTAGAAACTTTATTAAAAGAATTTATCTATAAAAGTGATTTAGAAAATTATTTAACCGAAGTATATGATTTAGAAAGATTGAGTGGAAAAATAGCTTTTGGTAATGCGAACGGCAAAGATCTGTTACAATTAAAAAACTCTTTAAAAGTTTTACCTAAAATAGCTGATATTTTAAATAAAATCAATTACAAAAAACAAATAACTGATTTTACCAATTTGTATGATTTATTAGAAAAGAGTATTTATGAAAATCCTCCGGTAAGCACTAAAGAGGGTTATCTAATTAAAGAAAAATATAACGAAGAATTAGATGAACTTAAAACCTTAAGAAAAGGTGGCAAAGATTTTGTCGCCAGGTTTGAAACTGAAGAAAAAGAAAGAACGGGTATTAAAAATTTAAAGGTTGGCTATAATAGAGTTTTTGGATATTATATAGAAATAAGCAAAGGGAATACCAATTTAGTTAAAGATGAATGGGGTTATCAAAGAAAACAAACCCTAGCAAACGCTGAAAGATATATAAGTCCTATTTTAAAAGAAAAAGAAGCCTTAATATTAAATGCTGAAGAAAAAATAATTGAATTAGAATATAATCTATTTTGTAAAATAAGAGATGAAGCGAAAAAATATATTCCTGAGCTTCAAAAAACAGCTAAAATAATTAGTGAAATAGATGTCTTACAATCATTTGCTACTATAGCTGAAGAAAATAATTATGTAAGACCAGAAATTACTAAAAACGAAATATATATTCAAAAATCACGCCACCCAGTAGTCGAGAAAGTAATAAAAAGTGAATTTGTTACAAATGATATAATAATGGATAAAAACACTAATATATTATTAATAACAGGACCAAACATGGCCGGTAAATCGACATACATGAGACAAATGGCTATAATAGCAATCATGGCTCAAATAGGTTCTTTTGTCCCAGCCACTGTAGCTAGATTACCTATATTTGATGCTATATACACAAGAATTGGTGCATCAGATGATTTGGTGAGTGGAGAATCTACATTTATGGTAGAAATGACAGAAGCCGCTAATGCCATAACCTCTGCTACTGATAAAAGCTTATTATTATTTGATGAATTAGGTAGAGGAACCGCAACCTTTGATGGTATGGCCTTAGCTCAAGGAATAATTGAATATATTCACCAAAATATCAAGGGGAAAACATTTTTTTCAACTCACTATCACGAGTTAACTGATCTAGACAAAACATTAAAACATTTAAAAAATATTCACGTGTCAGCTTATGAAGAAGATGGAAAAATAACATTCCTACACAAAATAAAAGAAGGTAGTGTCGACAAAAGTTATGGAATACATGTAGCTAAATTAGCTAATTTACCAGATTCTGTTATTACAAGAGCTAGTGAAATACTAAAAGTATATGAAAGCAAAGAACATAAAAGAGATATAAAAATCCAAGAAGCATTACCAATAGATGAGTTAATGCCTCAAAAATCAAAAATAGAAGAAGAACTAGAAAAAATAGACCCTTTAGAAATCACTCCGATAGAAGCTTTAAACATATTATACAAATTAAAACAGGACGCTAAATAAGCGTTCTTTTACATATATCTTTAATATTTAATAATATTAAAGCTTCAATTATTGTTATTCGAACTATTTTTTGATATAATTTATTATGATAGGAAAGCGTGATAATATGAATAAAAAAGGGCAAGCATTAGTTGAATTTATATTGATATTACCAGTTTTGCTATTAATTGTAATGGCTATAATAGATATTGGTAATATTTTTTTAAACAAATACGATTTAAATAAAGATTTAGATACCGTAACTGAACTATATAGAAATGGTAAAACCAAAGAATTGGGCGTTTATTTAGCCCATGAAGAATTAGCCTTAGAAGATAAAAATCAAAACGGCATGATTACCTTAACTTTAAAAAAGAATATTGAAATTAATGCTCCTGGATTAACTAATATTCTAGGCAAGGATTATATTATCAAAACCGCCAAAACTTTCTATGAGGACACAAATGAACAATAAAGGACAAAGTTTAGTTATATTCATATTAATCTTGCCAATATTATTATTACTATTTGCCTTAATATGGGAAATTGGTAATCTTGGATTTACTATCAATAGATATGAAACAGAAATAAAAGATACTATCACTTACGGATTAAACAATTTAGAAAACCCAAACTTAAAAAAAGAACTCATTAAATTATTAGAATCAAATGTTGAGGGAGACATTTACGTAGAAATAAATGATAATAAAATCAAAATAAGAATAAAAAAGAAGTATGATGCATTATTTAATTTCAACAATAAATTCGATATTGATATAACCTATCAAGGTTATAAAGAAAACAATAAAATAATAACTGTAAAAGAATAGAGGGATATTTATGGCAATAAAACAAGCTAAAGTTATCACAGTTACTTCAGTTAAAGGAGGAACCGGTAAAAGTACTACCGCTTTAGCACTCGCAGGACTTTTATCTAATAGAAAAATAAAAACAATTATCGTTGACATGGATCTGCACTCAGGTGTTATCTCAGCTACTTTAAACTTGAAAATTAATAAAGATTTTTATACTTTAGTTAATGATTACATGAATCATAACTTAAAAGAATTAGACGAATATATTGTAAAATACAATGATTATATTGATGTTTTATCAGCCCCAAAAGATCCTAGAAGTGTAGGGAAGATTAGTTCATATTATATTGATCTGATTTTAAAAAAACTAAAATATCGGTATGATGTTATTTTAATCGATACCAATCATATTATTGATGATATTAACTTAATTACATTTGATAATAGCGACGATATAATCTATGTACTAACTAGTGATTTGATGGACTTAAAAAATATGAAGACCATGCTTGCAATATATAAAGATATGGGCTTAAAAAATTATTATTTAGTTTTAAACGAATCTTTATCTCAAGATCATGTAGATTTGTACAGTATAAATTCGTTTTTAGAAAAAAATATCGACTATATTTTGCCAAGTAATTATTATTTAAAAAATATGAAAAAATTAATAATGCAAGGGAAAATATTTACTTTAGAAAAACAATATCAAAAAGAAAAAGGTACGGCAGTTTTAAATCAGTTATTAGATAACATATTAAAGTAAAGGGGGGGAAGACATGACAAAAAAAAGATTTATTGATGAATTTGCTACTACATTAGAACAAAAACTTCCTAAAGATATTGATGATTATGATGAATTTCCAAACAAAAAATTATTAGATGAATTGAGAAGTCAAATAATTCAAAATATCATTGATAACAAAGATAAAACAAATGAAGACATGCGAGATTTTATCAAAGATGAAATAGATAAATCAGTCGAAGGCTATGATTTGTCAAACGAAGAACGCAGTTATATATATAATTTAATAGATAATGAAGTCAATGGCTATGGACCTCTTACAGAATTGTTAAAAGACAAAGAAATAACAGAAATAATGGTGAACTCACCTAATGAAATTTATATCGAATTAGATGGTAAAGTTATCAAAGATGATAGTGTTAGTTTTATAAATGATGATCATATTATTCGAGTTGTTCAAAGACTAATTCAACCAATTGGAAAAACTATAGACATTGCCCATCCTATGGTTGACGCCAGATTAGAAGACGGATCCAGATTAAACGCCATTTTACCACCACTTTCTTTAAATGGACCAGTTGTAACCATCAGAAAATTTAAAAGCGAACTTGCCAATATCGAAGATTTACTTAGAACAGGAACATTAACCCCTTATATGGCCAGGTTTTTAGAAGCTTGTGTACATGCCAAATTAAATATATTAGTAGTTGGCGGAACTGGAGCCGGAAAAACCACATTATTAAATGTCTTATCTTCATTTTGTGATCCGAACGATCGTATTATTACAATTGAAGATGCTGCAGAATTAAAATTAAAACAAGAACATGTAATTTCTTTAGAAACCAGAACTACTAATTATGAAGGTGAAGGAGCTATAACTATTAGAGACTTAGTTATTAACTCTTTAAGAATGAGACCAGATAGAATAATCGTTGGTGAAGTCAGAGGCAAAGAAGCTTTTGATATGCTTCAAGCTATGAATACCGGACACGAAGGCAGTATGACAACTATGCATGCGAATGGTCCCGCTGATGCCTTAAATAGACTAGAAACTATGGTTTTAATGAATGGTGTTGAAATTCCTGTGGCGGCTATTAGAGAATACATTGAAAGTGCTATTCAAATTGTCGTTCAAGTTCAAAGATTATCTGACGGAAGAAGAAGAGTCAGTAGTATAAATGAGATAATTGGTATTGAAAACGGAGAAATAAAACAACAAGAAATATTTAAATTTAAACAAACAGGTGTTTTGGAAAACGGAGATGTAGACGGAGAGTTTTTACTTCGTAAATATATACCAAAAGTATATAATATAATAAAATCCAAAGGAATAGATGATTTAAAAGATATCTTTGGAGAATAAGGAGGTGATTAAAGATGAATGGAAATTTTGATATTCAAAGCATAGATAAACCGACAAACAAAGATATTAATATCACTTTTTCACCATCTACAAGTGTCGCCTCTTATACTTATCAAATATATAAAGATAACATTCCAACCAATAAAATTCTTATCAGTAATAATGAACCAGCCACTATCACATTGAAAGAAACAGGTACATATCAAATAGAAGTACAAATGAGGCTACTTAATGGATATACAGATACATTAACTAGTGGAAAATATATCATTGATAAAACTGCTCCAGTAATTAATGTTTCTCAAAAATATATAGAAACAACGCCAACCAACGATAAAAATTTAATCAGTTGTACAGCCACTGATAACTATAGCGGTAGTTTAACTGATAAAATTATCACCAATGTTGATAGTTTAAAATTAAATACTAAAGGAAAATATCAATATACATGTACTGTTCAAGATGAAGCTGGTAATATAGCACAAGAAACAGCTACTATCAATGTAATTCCTCATAATACCTCTATTTATATAATTCAAGCCATATGTATAATACTCATACTATTGTTAGTTTATAAAATCACCAAATTATTTAAAGTAGTAAAACTAGAAGAAAGACTAGACCCTTATGTCATAAAACCATTGGAAAACAACGCTTTAATGATTTCCGAACAAGTAAAAAAAATATACTCTCAATTCCTCCATGTATTTACCAATGTTTTAAAAAAATCTGTAGTAGCTACCAAATATTCTAAAACATTAGATAAATATACCGTAATTAGTGGAGTACATAAAACGGGTTATGATATTTTATCTGGAAAAATTATAATTGCCTCAGCTTTAACCGTATTAGCAGTTATAATTAAAGCTTTTCAATTTAAATTGCTAGGTAGCTTGGAGACTTTAGGCGTTTTCATTTTAGGATTCTTCATTTTAGATATATATTTATTTGCAAAATATAAAGTGTTTAGATGGACTATTGAAAACGATTTTGTTGCAGCTATTACCATAATGAATAACTCATTCAAATCAGGAAGAAGCATTTCACAGGCCATTGACATTGTTGCTGAAGAAGTAGGTGGTGTTGTAGGTGCGGAATTTAAACGAATGAATTTAGAATTGTTATATGGATTAGATATCGAACAGGTTTTCAAACGTTTCTCAAAACGTATAAAATTAGAAGAAGCAAACTATTTAACGGCCTCTTTATCCATACTAAATAAAACAGGTGGCGATATCATAAAAGTCTTTTCTTCTATTGAAAGAAGTTTATTCGATAAACGCAAACTAAGATTAGAATTGAAAAGTTTAACCAGTGGCAGTAGAATAATAGTTTATATATTGCTAGGTATTCCATTCTTCTTTATTTTAGTTATAAGTTTAATTAATCCAGGTTATTTTCTACCATTTATAACTACAGATATTGGCCATATACTATTGATATTTATGATAATTTACTATATAATTTTTGTGGTAGTAGTTCGTAAAATAATGAAAGTGGTGATTTAATGAAAAGCAAAGCCCAATTCATTAAAAAAATATATAGCGCTAAAGAGCTAAAAGAAATTGAATTTAAATTAAAATGTTTAGGAAATGATACTAAATTCAATGTTACTACCTTTTGCCTATATAGAATAATTACAACAATCTTAGTATTTGTGTTAACCATTTTACTATTTGATTCAGGTTATATATATGCTCCATTTATCACCATTGCTTATTATTACTTGTTTTATTATATAAACATTACCAAAAAAATTACTAATAAAAATCGACGTTTAGAACATCAAGCGTTATATTTCTTTGAAATTTTAACCTTAACTTTGGAATCAGGACGTAACTTAGAAAACGCTTTAATAGTTACGTGTGATAATGTTGATTCTGAAATTTCAGAAGAATTTAAAAAAGCACTAAACGAAATGAGATTTGGAAAATCTTTAATTGAAGCTTTAAATGATCTTAAAGAAAAAATGTCATCAGATATTATTGGAAACATAATATTAAATATAATTCAAACCAATAGATTTGGTAATAGTATTTTAGATACTTTATATAATGAAGTCGATTTTTTGAGACAAAAAGAACTATTGACCGTAAAAGAACAGATTAATAAAATACCTAATAAGGTAAGTATTATTTCAGTATTATTTATTGTTCCATTAATATTAGTCTTAATACTTGGACCATATTTAATTGAATTCATTAGTTAGGAGGAAACAGCATGTATTATTTTATCGGAATTAAAGGGACTGGTATGAGTGCACTTGCTTGTTTTTTAAAAGACTTAGGTTATGAAATAAAAGGCAGTGATGTAGAAAGACATTTCTTTACCGAAAAAGGGTTAAAAGAAAGAAACATTGAAATATTACCTTATAATGAAAATAACATCACTAAAGATATGGTTATTATAAAAGGAAACGTTATTAAAGATGATCACCCAGAAATGCAAAAAGTCAAAGAGTTAGATTTAAAAGTTTATACTTACCAAGAGATGATTGCCAAATTGACCAAAATGTTTATGACAATAACCGTTGCTGGTTGTCATGGTAAAACAACAACCTCTACAATGGCTTACCAAGTATTAAATGCTTTAAAAGGAGCTAATTGTTTAATTGGTGATGGCACAGGAATAGCAAATAAAGAAAACAAATATTTTGTACTAGAAGCCTGTGAATATCAAAGACACTTCCTTGCATACACGCCATATTATGCCATAATCACAAATATTGAATTAGATCACGTAGATTATTTCAAAGATATTGATGATGTAATAGATGCTTATACAGAATATGCCAATAATGCAGAAAAAATGGTTATTGCTTGTGGAGATGATCCATATACTCATAGTTTAGAAGTAAATAAACCAATTTTCTATTATGGCCTAGATGAAGACAATGATATTATTGCTAAAAATGTCGACTATACTGAAAATGGTGTAAACTTTGATGTTTTTGTAGAAGAGAATTATTATGGACATTTTGATTTACCATTATATGGTAAACATATGCTTTTAAATGCTTTAGCTGTTATTAGTCTTTGTTACTATGAAAGGCTCGAAGCTAAAGAAGTATCTAAAGTTTTAAAAGAGTTTCATGCAGCTAGAAGAAGATTTAACGAAACTATAGTCGGAAGTAATGTCGTGATAGATGATTACGCTCATCATCCAACAGAATTAAAATGTACTATAAAATCAGCTAAACAAAAATACCCAGATAAAAAACTTGTAGTAATTTGGGGACCACATACTTATTCTAGAACAAAAGCCTTTCAAGATGAGTATGTAGAAATTTTAAAAAATGTCGATAAAGCTTATATTATGGATATTTATGCTGCTAGAGAAACAGATAATCATGAAATTGATATAAATGATATTATTAAAAAAATTCCAAATGCCGAGCACATTACAACATCTGAAACAGATAAATTATTACATCATGAAAATTCAGTATTACTATTTATGAGTCCCAATGATTTAATTGCATTTGAACAAGATTATATAAATAAGTATCATGAGAAAAAAGAGAACGAAATATCAAAATAAATTTTAACTGGGCTTACCTAATGGTAAGCTCTTTCGCTGCATTATAATCATGTTCATATTTTGTATAACATGCTTGAATTTCCATTTTTGTATACTTAAATCTTTGACTTCTTTTAAAAGTGGACATTCTTTTGAAAGTGATGGAATGAATTTTATTTTGTCAAATAAACTTATACTTTTTATCTTTTACAAATCAAATTCTGAACTAATAGTTAAAAAATAAGGAGGACTATTATGCCGTTAAATAATATAGAAGTAACACTTTTATCAAAAAAAGAGATAGAAGGAAAATCTAAAGTTCTGCGAAAGATTGGTGCAGGATGTAAAAAAGCCTATTGGACAAATTATACAATCGCTAAAGATTTTGCTGGTGTAGTTGATGCTTTTGGATATATACACTATGAACAAATACATTACAGTTTTGGAGTCCGTCCAGTTTTAAAACTGGATAATATAGATGAACTAATAATTAATTGTCCAAGTAAATTTAAAGATGGCATTCAAATTGTCGAATATGGAACATATCCTGATTTAAGTCAAAGGTTAAACATTGATAATCCTTATTCCTTTACAGCAAAGTACTGTAATTATCCAATTCCTGCTGTATCTATGATTGATAAATCCAAGATATTTCAATGGTATAACTGTCCAGCATATATTTATAAAAATCAAGAAATAATTGAAATGTGTGGTTGTAATTATCCTGTAAAACCCATTAAATTTTATGTTGATAGAGAAAATAGCATGCTTATATCTGTAGGCATCTTATTCGAATCACCAATAAATGCCGAAGACCCTGAATATAATTGTGAATATAATAAAAACTTCAATGATACCAAGTTATACTTTTTTTTAAATAAACAATTTAAAAACGGGCTATTACAAAGTTATAATAGGTCAAAACAAAAAATCATGCATTTATAATTGTAAATATCTAATATCATTTGAACAAAATTATTATATAAATATAATGAGTTTATCACGAGATAAGCCCATGACACATTTTTTAGCATTTTACCCTTTTAAAAAAATATAGTATAATTTTATCAAGGTGATTAAATTGTTTGATAGATTAAAAATATTAATTGATATGGATAAATTAAAAAATAAAACAGTTATGGTAATTGGTTTAGGTGGAGTAGGAGGACATGCATTTGAATCTCTAGTTAGAAGTGGCATTGAAAATATTGCTATTATAGATAACGATATTATTGAAATTACAAATTTAAATAGACAAGTATTAGCATACCAAAATACAGTAGGTAAGTATAAAGTAGATGTCGCCAAAGCTCTCGCACTCAATATAAATCCAAATATAAATATTAAAACCTATAAATTATTTTTAGATGAAAGTAATATAGATGAAGTATTTTCAAATAAAATAGATTTTGTGATTGATGCTGTTGATACAATCAATGCGAAAAAATCAATTATTAAAAAATGTCTAAAAGAAAACATACCACTAATATCTATTATGGGTACTGGCAATAAAATGCATCCCGAACAATTAGAAATCACTGATATTAGAAATACATCCTACGATCCTATAGCTAAAATTTTAAGAAAAATGGTCAAAGAAGAAAAAATTGTCCAAAAAATTCCCGTAATCTTTTCAAAAGAAAAACCTTTAATAAATAAAAAAGTAGGATCAAATGCTTTTGTTCCAGCGACCGCTGGTTTAATAGCTACTAGTTATGTAATAAATAAATTTTTGGAGGAAGAACATGAATGATCAAATATTAGAAATCATAAACAATTTAAAAGGATCATTACTCGGTATAGGGGTTAATAACGATATTTTATTAGAAGCAATCGAGAATAATGATGATATTAATATATGTTATCTTTTAAATAACATCAGTTTAACTGGTAAAAAATTTAGTATAACTAAAAGAGGCCGCAATAAAAAAATAAACATTAAAAAAATAAAAAAACATTTCAAAAAGAAATCTTTAGATGCTGTTATTTGTAATTATGATATTATAAAACAATTTCAAAGATCTTTTATCCCTTCTAGCATATATATTAATAAAGGAGATTTATATATATATGGCAGCAAGAATGACTTAAAAGTCTTAGAAAAAAAATATCAAAGATATACAAATGATATCGAATTTATCCAAAACAAAGAAGGAACAATATTGAAAATAAATAATAGAAGCACTAAAAACAATTGGTTTAAAGATACGGGATATAAAATAAAAGATTGGGGATCAGACACTTTAGAATTGATAACTGATATTCTAATAAATTAAAATTTGACAAAATCCCATAACCGTATACAATACATATCAACAAGGAGGGAATTTGAATGAAAAAAAATAATATAACTAATAAAAACAAGAGAAATAATCCTCAAAGATATATAATAGACTCTACTACATCAGAAAAACAAAAAATTGCTCTTCAAGATAGAAATTTAGATTTAATATGGGATCCAATTTTTGAATGCTTTATTGAAAAACAAAAAGGTCATAAATATGTTTTAGAAAAAGGAACTGTACAATTACATGTAAAATAATTGAAAAACACGCTATTAACAATTAATAACGTGTTTTTTAAACTCAAAATTTGCTATAATATAAATGGAATAACATTCTATACCATGTATTCAAAAATAAGGAGGAGAGAAATGTGTGGATTTATATTGTAATTATTTTAATTGTAATAATTGTCCTTTATACTCTTATTACATACAATAATTTTATTAAATTAAAAAATATGACAAAGGAAGCTTTTTCTACTATGGATGTTTATCTAAAAAAAAGATGGGATTTAATACCTAACATTGTTGAAACCGTAAAAGGATATGCTAAACATGAAGAAAATACTTTAAAAGAAATTGTTGAACTTAGAAACAACAGTTATGACAGTATGACTGATGATGAAAAGGTTCAAGCAAATCAAAGAATTTCTAAAGATATTGGACAAATAATGCTTTTAACTGAAAGCTATCCAGATTTAAAAGCCAGTGCAAACTTTCAAGATTTAAGTAGAGAATTATCTAAAGTTGAAGAAGATATCGCCAATGCTAGGAAATATTATAATGGTGTTATTGAAATGTTTAATAACAAAGTTGAAATGTTTCCAAGCAATATTTTTGCTAAACTATTTGGATATAAAACAAAAGAAATGTTTGAAACAGATGAACGAGAAAGAGAAAATATTAAAGTTCAATTTTAGAGGATAAATATGAAAAGAATGAAGAAGGGTTTATCTTTATTTTTTGTTGCTTTTTTATCTTTAATTTTTATCATTCCAACCACTAAAGCGTTGGCAAATCAAACTGAAATCATTAATGTAGGTAATACGTCTAGCATATCTGCTGACAGCTTAAATATTTCAAACATCACATTTCATGATAATTCAACATCTTCAACTTTATCTTTTGGTTTAACAGCTGATGTAACTAATTCCTCATCAAATATTATTAATTATGATGCGATAATCTATTATTATGATTTAAATAATAATTTAATTACTACGGCTTTTCATAGTGGTATAGTTACTCAAAATCAAAGTAAATTAAATTTTATGTCTAATTTAAACCTTTTAGGAAAATATAATGTTCAAGATATAAAATATTATCGTTTGCTCATTAATACCAAAATAGCTGATTCGTCTAACTCTTATACTCCCAGTACAAACAATAAATATGATTCTTATGATTATGTAATTGATCAGTATGATATTAATATGATAGTTAACGAAGATAATACCTTTGACATAACTGAAACTATTACAGCTTACTTTAATGTACCAAAACACGGAATATATCGAAAAATCCCATTAAAAAATCAAGTCAATAGACTAGATGGAACTAAATCCACTAATCGTGCTAAGATATCTAATTTAAATGTTAATAACATGTATGAATTTTCTAAATCTAGTGGTATTTATAACATACAAATAGGAGATCCCGATAAAACTGTAACTGGTAAGCATACCTATACCATTAAATACAATTATAATATTGGTAAAGACCCAATCAAAGATTATGATGAGCTATATTATAATATTATTGGTAATGAATGGGATACGGTCATTGGTAATGTTTCATTTTCTATAACCATGCCCAAAGAATTTGATTCTAGCAAACTAGGTTTTTCATCAGGTACTAAAGGCTCTATTGATAATAGTAATGTCATTTATAGTGTTAATAAAAACACAATTACTGGTGATTATATTGGTATTTTAAATCCTGGCGAGGCTCTAACTATTAGAGCTGAACTTCCAGAAGGATACTTTGACAAAGCGACTAATAATGTTACTATTCAAGATTATTTAATCTATATAGTTCCTATCGCAAGTTTAATAATATCCGCTATTTTATGGTTTATTTATGGTCGCGATAATAAAGTCATAGAAACTGTTGAGTTTTACCCTCCAGAAGGTTTTGATAGTTTAGAAGTCGGTTTCTTATATAAAGGAGCAGCCGATAATACTGATGTAACTTCACTTTTAATTTATTTAGCCAATAAGGGCTATATTCAAATAACTGAAACTAACGAAAAAACATTATTTGCAACAAGTAAAAATTTTAAAATAACTAAACTAAAAGATTATGATGGTAACAATATAAACGAAAGACTTTTCTTAGAAGGCTTATTTAAATCATCATCTAAAGAAGTAACTATTTCATCACTTTATAATAGCTTTTATATAACCGTAAACCAAATATTAGAAAACATCAATAGTAAAGAAAACAAACAAAAAATATTTGAACAAAAAGCCTCAAGCAAAAAGAAAAATATTATTATAATGATGATTATATCTTATATTTTAATAACAGCAGTTCCTGTTTTAAATTATGGTAATACAAGTGAACTTATATTTGCTTTATTATTTCCAGGAATAGCTATAGCTGTAATACTTTATGCCTTTATTGGAACTTCATCCTCTATTCCAAAATATTTTGCTATTATCTGGGGAGCATTATTTGGAGGTTTTCCATGGTGTTTCATGGTTTTACCATCACTTACTCAAGATAATATCTATTTATTCGGATACTTAATTGGCTTTATATGCTTAATAATTATGGTCATATTTTTAAAACATATTTCTAAAAGAACCCCTTATGGATTAGAAATTTTGGGTAAGATTAAAGGCTTTAAGAATTATCTAGAAACGGCCGAAAAAGACAAACTAGAAGCTATGGTTATACAAAACCCAAATTACTTTTATGACATTTTGCCTTATACTTATGTATTAGGTATCTCAGATAAATGGATTAAGAAATTTGAAACTATAACTATTCAATCTCCTAATTGGTATGTTGGTACCAGTACATTCTCCATGGTTACATTTGGAACTTTTATGAATACCGCAATGTCTTCTGCAACCACTGCTATGTCTTCCTCACCAAGATCTTCAAGTGGTTCATCTGGCGGTGGCTCTTCAGGCGGTGGTTCTGGAGGTGGTGGAGGCGGTTCTTGGTAACCCCTTCATTTATTAAACAAATTATTTAATAAACGTTGACAAAAAGCACTTAATGTGATAATTTATTAATGAACACACAAAAGTGTTTTTTATTTGGAAAAATCATAAAATTAAAGTAGGTGAATTTTATGGCAAAAAAAGCCGACAAAAAAGAAAAGAAAATATCAGGTGTTCGTTCAGAATTTAAAAAAGTCAGATGGCCTAAAAGAAAAGAAATGCTCAAATATTCAGTCGCTGTATTAACTTGTATCATCATATTTGCTTTGTTCTTTATGCTATCAGATATAATAATTGCTTTTATAAGAACATTATTGGAGGGGTAATTAATGGAAAAACAGTGGTATGTCGTAAACACATATTCTGGGCATGAAAACAAAGTAAAAGAAAAATTAGAAATGCGTGCTAGTTCTATGGGAATGGAAGATTATATTTTAAGGGTAGTTGTTCCGGAAGAAACCGTAGTAGACGCAAATGGTAAAGAAAAACAAGTTAAACTTTTCCCAGGATATATCTTAGTAGAAATGGTAATGACTGATGAAGCATGGTTTATTGTAAGAAATACACCAGGAGTTACAGGCTTTATTGGATCGTCAGGTAAAGGAGCAAAACCTTTCCCGTTAACCCCAGCTGAAGTTGATAAAATATTAGGTTCAATGGGAATGAGTAGATTAGATGCTGAAAATGATCTAAAAGAAGGCGAAAAAGTTAAAGTAATATCTGGACCGTTTGAAGGAATGTTTGGAACTATTAAATCAGTAGATTTAAAAGAAGCTAAATTAGAAGTTTCTATCGATTTATTTGGGCAAGAAACAACTGTTGAATTAGAGCTATCACAAATTTCAAAAGCCTAGTTTACAAAACAAATATTTTGTGATACTATTAATACGCTATATTATTTTTGATATAGATGTGGGAGATTACCAAATGAGAAAAAGCGGATAATCATTGGAACCACCCACGAAAAAAAATTATAGGAGGTGTTTTTCGTGGCAAAAGATGCAAATAATAAAATTAAGAAAATCAAAATCCAAATCCCAGCTGGAAAAGCAACACCAGCACCACCAGTTGGTACTGCGTTAGGACCTGCAGGAATAAATTTGGGAGATTTTTGTAATCAATTTAATGAAGCAACAAGAGATAAAATGGGAGATATATTACCAGTTGAAATCACTGTTAATGAAGACAGAAGTTTCAGCTTTGTAGTTAAAACTCCACCAGCTGCATTCTTAATTAAAAAAGCTTGCGGTATTAAAAAAGGTTCAGTTAATGGTAAAAATGAAACTGTCGCAACTTTATCTAAAGATAAATTAAGAGAAATTGCTGAAACCAAATTACCAGATTTAAACTGTTATACAATCGAAGATGCAATGAAGATAATCGAAGGAACAGCTTTAAATATGGGCGTTAAAATAGAAGACTAAAACCCATGCTATGTGGGAGGAATAATCCGCAAAAACCACAAGGAGGTAAAAAAATGAAAAAAGGTAAAAAATATTTAGAAGAAGCTAAGAAACTTGATAAGCATAAACTTTATACTAAAGAAGAAGCTGTCAAATTAGTTAAAGAAACTTCTTATACTTCTTTTGATGCATCAGTAGAAGTAGCTATGCATTTAAACCTAGATACTAAAAAAGCTGATCAACAATTAAGAGGCGCTATTGTTTTACCACACGGAACTGGTAAAACTAAAAAAGTTTTAGTTATCGCTAAAGGTGAAGCAGCAAAATTAGCCAAAGAAGCTGGAGCTGATTATGTTGGAGATACTGACATGATTGAAAAAATTGGGAAAGAAAATTGGTTTGATTTTGATAGCTTAATTGCTACTCCAGACATGATGCCAGCCTTAGGTAAAATTGGCCGTATCTTAGGACCAAAAGGTTTAATGCCAAACCCTAAAACTGGAACTGTAACTATGGATACTAAAAAAGCAGTAGAAGAAGTTAAAAAAGGTAGAGTAGAGTACCGCACTGATTCATTTGGAAACGTACATGCTTTAATCGGTAAAGTTTCATTTAGTGATGAAGATTTAATCGATAACTTAAAAACCTTTGTTACTTTAATTATCAAATCTAAACCAAGTGTTGTTAAAGGAACTTATGTTAAAAACATTTCTTTATCAGCAACTATGGGACCTGGTATTAAAGTAGACCCATCTAGCTTTGACAATTAATTCAAGCTATGATATAATAAAAACGTTAGTTTAATTATGCCGTAGACAGTAGGTGCTAAAAGCTTAATTTCCTACCGAGGACAAATAATATAAAGTCTTTTCGCTCTGGCATAATAGCTAGAGCTTTTTAAACGGCAAAAGGAAAGGAAGGTGCGTAACTTGGCTAATCAAAAAATCTTAGACAAAAAACAAGAAATCATTGATGAAATCGCTGAAAAAACAAAAAATGCTTCAGCAACAGTGTTATTTGAATATCAAGGATTAACTGCTGCAGAAACAAATGAGCTAAGAAGAAAGTTAAAAGAAAGCGAATCAGAGTTTAAAATCTATAAAAACACATTAGTTAAAAGAGCTTTTGATACTTTAAAAATAGATTTAAATGATGATTTAAAAGGACCTAAAGCTATTGCCTTTGGTAATGACGCTGTAGCTCCTGTAAAAGTTTTATATGACTTTGCAAAAAAACATCCAGCATTAGTTGTTAAAGTGGGATTAATAGATGGTGAAAAAACTGATGAAATCAAATTATCAGAACTATCAAAATTACCATCAAGAGAAGGCTTACTTACTATGCTTGCAAGTGGACTTATTTATCCACTTAAAAATCTATCAATTTGTCTAGACTTATATAGACAAGATTTAGAAAAGAAAGAAAATTAGAAAGGAATGATTATAAATGGCAAAAATTAATAAAGATGAATTTATCGCTGGTTTAAAAGAAATGAGTATGCTTGAAGTTATGGAATTAGTAGAAGCAATGAAGGAGGAATTTGGTGTAGATCCATCTGCTGTAGCTGTTGCTGCCGCACCTGCAGCTAGTGAAGAAGCTGCTGGACCATCTACTGTTACTATTACATTAACATCTGCTGGTCCTAATAAATTACCAGTTATTAAACTAATCAAAGAAGCTACTGGTTTAGGTCTAAAAGAAGCAAAAGCTATTGCTGATAACGGCGGAGCTATTAAAGAAAATATTCCATCTTCAGAAGCTGATGAATTAAAAGCTAAATTTGAAGAAGCTGGCGCAACTGTTGAAGTTAAATAATTATATAAAACTAAAGGCCTGCACTATTTTAAATAGTGTGGGCTTTCCCCATTTAATGAAAGGTGAATAAAATGCCACATTATTTTACAAATGATTATGTTAAAAGTGAAGAACGTATAATTGAAGTGATAATTAAAAACAATAAATTAAAATTTTATGTCGACAACGGTGTATTTTCTAAAAAAGGTTTAGATTTTGGAACTAGAACTTTACTGGAAAATATAGACATAGATAGAATAAAAGGTGAAATCCTCGATTTCGGCTGTGGTTATGGACCTATTGGTATTTTTATCAAAAAAACTACGAATGCCAATATTGATATGATCGACGTAAATGAAAGAGCATTAAATTTGGCTAAAAAAAACGCTGAATTAAATAACGTAAAAGTAAATATATTCAAAAGTGATATTTATGAAAATATAAATAAAAAATATGATTTTATTGTAACCAATCCCCCAATTAGAGTGGGTAAAAAAATTTTATATCAGATTTTGTTTAAAGCAAATAATTACTTAAAAGAAAATGGTGAACTATGGTTAGTAGTTAATAAAAATAGTGGAGCTAAATCCCTGATCAAAGACCTAGAAACAACTTATGATGTAACCATAGTTAAAAAAAATAAAGGTTTTTATATAATATGTGCTAAAAAGCGTTGACTTTAATGGGCAAAACCTTTATAATTATATATTGGCGACATGTACTCTTAAAGAGACATGGAAAATCTAAAAACTAGTTTATAGGGGTGAAAAACTTGGCATACAAAATTCAAAAAATCAATGGTAAAAGAGAGAGAAGAAATTACGGTAAAACAAAAAATGCAATTGAATTAAACAACTTGTTAGAAATTCAAAAAGATTCTTATAATTGGTTTATTACGGAAGGTATAAAAGAAGTTTTTGATGATATATTTCCAGTGGAGAGTTTCACTGGTAATTTGTCATTAGAATTTGGCGAATATAGCTTTGATGAACCAAGACACACCATCAAACAATGTAAAGAAAGATATTCTACTTATGCTGCGCCACTAAAAGTAGAAGCTAGACTTTTCAATGTTGAAACCGGTGAAGTAAAAGAACAAGAAATTTATCTAGGCGATATGCCAATTATGACTGACAGCGGAGCTTTTATAGTTAACGGAGCTGAACGTGTTATTGTTTCACAGTTAGTGCGTTCACCATCAGTTTATTTTGGCAAAGAAGTAGATAAGAAAAACGGTAAAGTAACTGTAGGAACTCAAATTATTCCAACTAGAGGTACTTGGTTAGAGTTTGAAACTGATGCCCGTGATATTATTTATGTACGTATTGATAGAACGAGAAAGGTACCAGTTACCACATTACTTAGAGCCATTGGATTATCTAGCGATAGCGACATCTTAGATTTATTTGGTGAAGATGATTATTTAATCAAAACAATTGAAAAAGATACAAACAAGAATACTGATGAAGCCTTAATTGATATACATTCAAAATTAAGACCGGGAGAACCTAGTACTTTAGAAAGTGCAAAAAACCAATTAATCACGAGATTCTTTGATGCATTCAGATATGATTTGGCCAAAGTAGGTCGTTATAAATTCAATAAAAAATTAAATATAACCGATAGATTATTAGGCTGTAAAATAGCTGAAGATATCAAAGTTAATGGTGAAGTAATTGCCAAAGATGGTGATTTAATTACTAAAGAATTATTAGAAAAGTTAAAACCTATTTTTGAAGAAGGTTATGGTAAAAAAGAAGCCTTAATCAATAATGAATTAGACACCTATGGAGATGTTCAAATAGTTAAAGTATATTCTAAATTAAATCCAGAAAAAGTCGTTAAAATAATTGGAAATGATCAAAGTATCGATATTAAAAGATTAACTGTATCTGATATTTATGCCTCACTTTCATATTACTTAAATCTATTAGAAGGTATTGGCTCATTTGATGAAATTGATCATTTATCAAATAGACGTGTCAGACAAGTTGGAGAATTATTACAAAACCAATTTAGAATAGGTATAAGCAGAATTGAAAGAATGATTAGAGATAGAATGAGTACTCAAGATATAACAGAAGTTACTCCGAAAAGTTTAATTAATATTAGACCATTAACAGCTGCTATTAAAGAGTTCTTTGGATCATCTCAATTATCTCAATTCATGGATCAAATTAACCCGATTGCAGAACTTACCCATAAAAGAAGATTATCTTCATTAGGACCTGGTGGTCTTTCTAAAGATAGAGCTGGAATGGAAGTTCGTGATGTTAACCCATCACACTATGGTAGACTTTGTCCAGTTGAATCTCCAGAAGGCCCTAATATCGGATTAATTACTTCTTTAGCAAGTTATGCTAAAGTAAATGAATATGGTTTTATAATGACCCCATATCGTAAAGTTGCTAATAATAAATTAACTGATGAAATTAAATATATGACAGCTGACGAGGAATTAGAGTACTATATTGCCCCAGCTACTATTAAATCAGATGATGAAGGTAATATTTTAGGTAATAAGGTTCCAGTTAGATATCAAAACGATAATTTAATTATTGAAAAAGAAAAAATAGATTATGTTGATGTTTCTCCTCAACAAATAATTTCTATTACAACTAGTGGAATTCCATTCCTTGAACATGATGATGGTAAAAGAGCCTTGATGGGCGCCAACATGCAACGTCAAGCAATACCTCTATTAGAAGCAGAAGCACCTTATGTTGGAACCGGTATTGAAGCTATAGCTGCTAGAGACTCAGGTGTTGTAATATGTGCCAAAGCTGACGGTATAGTAGACTATGTTGATGCAAGAAAAATAATTGTCAAAAACGCTAAAGGTACAGACACATATTATCTAGAAGGCTTTGAAAGAAGTAATATGGGAACATGTTATCATCAAAAACCTATTGTTAAAAAAGGTGATAAAGTAAAAGTCGGTGATGTAATTGCTGATGGTCCATCAACTGACCAAGGTGAAATGGCTTTAGGTAAAAACTTAACAATCGCTTTTGTCAACTACGACGGATATAACTACGAAGATGCAGTTATCTTAAATGAAAGATTAGTTAATGATGATGTGTTTACATCAATCCATATCAAAGACTATGAGATAGAATGTAGAGATACTAAACTAGGTGCTGAAGAGTTTACTAGAGATATTCCTAATGTTTCTGAAGAAGCTCGCAAAAATCTAGATGAAAATGGTATTATCAGAATTGGTACAGAAGTTAAAGATGATGACATCTTAGTTGGTAAGGTAACCCCTAAAGGAATGGCAGAACTTACTTCAGAAGAAAAATTATTACACGCTATTTTTGGCGAAAAAACTAGAGAAGTTAGAGACACATCATTAAGAGTTCAACACGGTGGTGGTGGAATTGTTCATGATGTTCAAGTATTAACTAAAGAAGACAGTGATGAACTTCCAGCAGGCGTAAGTAAAAAAGTAAGAGTATATATTGCTCAAAAACGTAAAATTGGCGTTGGAGATAAAATTTCAGGACGTCATGGAAACAAAGGAGTTGTTTCATTAGTTCTTCCAGAAGAAGATATGCCTTATGATAAAAATGGTAGAACAGTTGATATTTTACTTAACCCATTAGGTGTTCCTTCACGTATGAATCTAGGACAAATCTTAGAGTTACATTTAGGCATGGCTGCTAAAACCTTAGGAATCCATATGGCAACCCCAGTATTTGATGGAGCCACTAGAACAGAAATACTAGATGCTCTAGAAGAAGCTGGATTAGATAAAGATGGTAAAATGTGGCTATATGATGGTAGAACAGGCGAAAGATTTGACAATAGAATTAGCGTTGGTGTTATGTATATGATCAAACTTGACCACATGGTTGATGATAAACTACACGCTAGATCTACAGGACCATATTCATTAGTTACTCAGCAACCGTTAGGTGGTAAAGCTCAATTTGGTGGACAACGTTTCGGAGAAATGGAAGTTTGGGCATTATATGCATATGGTGCAGCTCATATCTTACAAGAGATGATGACTGTTAAATCAGATGATGTAACTGGCCGTGTTAAAGTTTATGAAGCATTGGTTAAAGGTGAAGATTTACCAAAACCAAGTGTTCCAGAAAGCTTTAGAGTAGTAATTAAAGAATTCCAAGCACTAGGTTTAGATATTACAGTTTTAGATAAAGATGGTAAATTTGTCGAACTTAAAGAATTAGAAGAAGCTGAAAAGGATAGTTATGTTCCAGAATCAGATCTAGAAAGTGAAATTTTAAAAGAAAAAGAAGCTCAAGAAAAGGCAAACGAGCAAACAACAAATGAATTAGAAAACGAGTTAAATAATTTTGAAGAAAACGAAGAACCTGAAGAAGATGAAGAACCAACTGAAGAAGAATTAAAAAGTTTGGAAGGGGAGGATAATTAATGGACGCAAATAGTTTTGAAGGATTAAGAATAGCCATTGCCTCACCAGAAAAAATTCGTTCATGGTCTTATGGTGAAGTAAAAAAAGCTGAAACCATGAATTATAGAACATTAAAACCTGAACGAGACGGATTATTTTGTGAAAAAATATTCGGACCAACTAAAGATTTTGAATGTGCTTGTGGTAAATATAAAAGACTAAGATATAAAAATATCATATGTGATAGATGTGGTGTTGAAGTTACTAAATCTAAAGTACGTCGTGAACGTATGGGTCATATTGAACTAGCTACCCCAGTATCACACATTTGGTTTTTCAAAGGTGTACCTTCAAGAATGGGATTAGTTCTTGATATGTCACCAAGAGAATTAGAAGAAGTACTATACTTTGTTTCTTATGTTGTTTTAGAACCAGGAGATACTCCACTTGAAAAAAAGCAAACAATAAGTGATAAAGAATATCGAACTTATTATGAAAAATATGGCAACACATTTAGAGTTGGAATGGGTGCAGAAGCCATAAAGGAATTATTAGAAGAAGTAGATTTACAAAAAGAAGTAGATGAAATTAAAAAAGAAATTTCTGAAATTAAAGATTCATCTAGTCAAAAGCGTATTCGTTTAATTAAAAGATTAGATGTCTTAGACGCTTTCTTAGAATCAGGAAATAGGCCAGAGTGGATGATTTTAACCGCTCTCCCTGTTATTCCACCTGAGCTAAGACCAATGATTCAACTAGATGGTGGTAGATTCGCAACTTCTGATTTAAATGATTTATATAGACGCGTTATCAACCGTAACAATCGTCTTAAAAAATTAATAGATTTAGGAGCGCCTTCTATAATCATTCAAAATGAAAAAAGAATGTTACAAGAAGCTGTTGATGCTTTATTTGATAATGGTAGACGTGGTAAAAATATTACTGGACCAGGTAATAGACCTTTAAAATCATTATCTAGTATGTTAAAAGGTAAGCAAGGACGTTTCCGTCAAAATTTATTAGGAAAACGTGTTGATTATTCAGGGCGTTCAGTTATCGTTGTTGGTCCATCACTTAAAATGTATGAATGTGGTATTCCAAAAGAGATGGCTTTGGAATTATTCAAGCCACATGTAATCAATGGATTAGTTTCTAAAGAAATTGCCAGCAACATTAAAGCAGCCAAAAGAATGATAGAAAACCAAGATGAACGTGTATGGGATGTTGTTGAAGAAAAAATAAAAGAACATCCAGTACTACTTAATAGAGCACCAACTCTACATAGATTAGGTATTCAAGCATTTGAACCAAAATTAATAGAAGGTAAAGCTATTAGACTTCATCCATTAGTATGTCCAGCCTTCAACGCTGACTTTGACGGTGATCAAATGGCTGTTCATGTACCAATTAGTGAAGAAGCACAAGCAGAAGCTAGACTATTAATGCTAGGAGCTAACAACATTTTATCTCCAAAAGATGGTTCACCAATTGCTACTCCTGGACAAGATATGGTATTAGGTAACTATTATCTAACCATGGAAAAAGCTGGTTTAGAAGGCGAAGGTAGAGTATTTAGAAATGCAGATGATGTAATCATGGCTTACGAAAGAAGAGAAATTACATTACATACCCGTATTGCTTTACCAGTAAAATCATTTAAACATAAAATATTCCCAGATAAATACATGGATAAGTATTTAGTAACGACACCTGGTAAAATAATATTTAACGAAGTTTTCCCAGATACATTCCAATATATAAATGATAGTAGTGTTGATAATGCAGTTAAATGCACTCCAGCTAAATACTTTATCGATAAAGGTAAAAACATTAAAGAAGAAATCGAAAAAATGCCTTTAGTTAAAGCTTTAAATAAAGGTGCGATCGTTAGATTAATTGCTCAAATCTATAAACGCTATCACACAACTGAAACTTCAGTTATGCTTGATGCTATTAAGGATTTAGGATTCAAATATTCTACTTTATCAGGTATTAGTATTTCAATAGATGATATCCAAGAAAGTCCAGTTAAAGGAGAAATCATTGAAGAAGCCAACAAAAAAATCGATACTATTACTAAGCAATTTAAACGTGGTTTAATTACCGATAAAGAAAGATATGACAATGTTATTCAAACTTGGTTTGATGCTAAAGCTAAAATTTATGACGACTTAGATAAGAGATTAAAAGCCAATCCAGAATCTTCTATAACTATGATGATTGATTCTAAAGCCCGTGGTTCTATTGATCAGTATGGGCAAATGGCTGGTATGCGTGGTATCATGAGTAAACCAAATGGTGATTATGTTGAAATCCCAATTTTATCATCATTATCAGAAGGTGTTAGTGTATCAGAATTCTTTACATCAACACACGGAACTCGTAAAGGTGCCGTTGATACAGCCTTAAAAACTGCCGACGCTGGTTACTTAACAAGAAGACTTGTTGATGTTGTTCAAGATGTTATTGTTAAAGAGGAAGACTGTGGTACTGAACAAGGATTAGTTGTTGAAGCATTTTATAATACAGATGGTACATTAATCGAATCTTTAGAAGATAGAATAATAGGAAGATACACCAACAAAAAAATCTTACATCCAGAAACTAAAGAAGTACTATTTGACAAAGATACATATATTACTGAACAAGTTGCTGAAAAAATTATTAAAGCCGGAGTTACTAAGGTTCCAATCAGAAGTGTTTTAACTTGTAAAACCGATCATGGTGTTTGCCGTAAATGTTATGGTCGTAACCTAGCAACCGGATCAGAAGTTGAAATTGGTGAAGCTGTTGGTATCATGGCCGCTCAATCAATTGGTGAGCCTGGAACGCAATTAACCATGAGAAACTTCAACACTGGTGGAGTTGCTGGTGGAGATGACATTACACAAGGTCTTCCTCGTGTTACTGAAATCTTTGAAGCTCGTAACCCTAAAGGTAAAGCTACAATCTCTGAAATTAATGGTGTTGTAACCAAAATTGAAGAAGATAATGGAATTTATAAAGTTTATGTTAAAAACGACGTTGAAACTCGTGAGCACACTTCTAACTATGGAGCTAAACTCGCTGTTGAAAAAGGTGAAGAGGTTAAAGCTGGACAAAGACTTACTCATGGAGCAATTTCACCAAAAGAGTTGCTTGTAGTAACAGACCCAATTACTGTTCAAGAATATATATTATTTGAAATTCAAAAAGTATATCGTTCTCAAGGTGTTGATATTTCTGACAAACACGTTGAAATTATGGCTAGAAGAATGATTTCTAAGATTAGAATTGTTGATTCAGGTGATTCATTATTCTTACCTGGAACTATGGTAAACATTAATAAATTTACCGAAGAAAATAAAGAATTAATCTTAGAAGGTAAAAGACCAGCGACTGGAAAACCTGTATTATTAGGTATTACTAAAGCATCACTTGAAACCGAAAGTTTCTTATCAGCCGCTTCATTCCAAGAGACAACCAGAATATTAACTGATGCAGCTGTACATGGAAAAGTAGACCATTTGACAGGATTAAAAGAAAATGTTATTATTGGTAAATTAATTCCTGCAGGTACAGGTGCGAAAAAATATCGCCAAGCTGAATATACTTTAGAAAATGAAATATTAAATGAAGAGCCTTTAGAAGCTCTAGAACAAGAACTAATGGATTAATCATTAGTTCTTTTAATTTGACTTTAGATAGAAAATATGTTAGATAGTTAATAAAAAGAAGAACATCAGAGTAATAGATGTTTTTTCTTTATTTACACACCTCCTGGTTTGTGTTATATTTAATATAGAAAAATAGAGGTGATATTTTGTCAGAGATTATATATATAGAAGTAGCAATTGATAATAAATATTATTATATCCATGATAGTGATAAAATAAATAATATAATTAGAATAATAAGATATTGGCCTCCCAAAAGTTTTTCTAGTCATATATTAGATGGAGAAGAATATAGGATAAAGATAACCACCAATAACGAAACAACCGAATATACTGGCCGGGGAAAATATCCTAAAGGTTATAATTTCTTCAAAAAAATAATAGGTGATAATCGTGAATAAATCTTTAGAAAGAAAATTATCTCCAGACATAATGCTGAGAGATTTTATGCCACAAATTACAGAAACATTTATTGAGTATTATGGTGAAGAAAATAAAGAAGACATTGAAAAAAAGTTTCAAAATATGCTCTTAATCTGTACTCAAACCCCAAACGGATTGAAAAATAAACTCTTTAATTTAAAAAAAGATTACAGCAAAGAATTAATAAGCTCCTTTTTTGATAAAATAAATCTTGAATTTTCTGAAGATAATATTAAAAAAATTTTTGGAAATAGTGAACTCATCTTTGAATATCCCAATATTTTGCCGATAGAAAAATATATAAAAATAATTAATGATAAAGATATGCCGATATATCTAAAAAATTCATTTATTAGAGATATAAAACCTTTTATTAATCTTTTTTATCCTTCAGTAACCGATATTGATACATTTATAGAAACTAGCGATTTAACACAGCTTAATAAAATATACGATATTTACCAAGACACGTTAAATGAATATAATAATTTAAAAAAAGAAATTAAACCATATATAGATTATTTGGATGAGTGCAAGAAAATAAAAAAAGATTTGAAAAGAAAGTATACTTTAGAATTAGTAGAACAATTCCAAAAATATTTTTCGGATGAAGACATTCAAAATTTTAAAGAAAAAGGTTATTTAAATGGTAAGATTTTATTATACCTTGGTTATACTTTAGAAACTCCATCTATGATTGAAGCCTTTAGTAAAGAAAGTCAAAAGATTATTGATGACCCAAAATCAAAATTTTGGCAAATCACTTCAATCATCAATGATCGAATCAAATTTTTTAAAGAAATGGGATTGGATCTAGGTGAAAAATATCAAAATTATCAAGATAACCCTAAATGTCAAAACATTATTCCAGCTCAAGATTTAATCAAAAATATTCGAGATGCCAAAGAAGAGTTAGAAATGAGAATGTATAACGAATATTTTACTTCAATTTCCGAATATAGAAACACAAGAAATAAAATTGATTCTTTAAATTTATGTCTTAAAGACGACGGATATAATGCCAGTACTTTTATGTATGCTGGAACATATGTAACACCAAACATTAAAATGGAAAACGACAATTTTATCCTTTTTCCTTTAGTTAACATCAATTTTGATAATGTAAATGTAGATGATTTTATGGATAAAAGAATAATACATGAGTTAAATCATGTATATGAATTAGAGTTAATAAACGTCAATAAAGCAGGTGCTGATTACACTTGTGGTTGGGAAAAGTTTCATGAAATAGGAACCCAAGAAGATGAATTATATCCATTATATGAAGATAACACAAAAAGAAAATATGAACTTTTCAATGAAATAATTAACGAACTAATTGCCCAAGAGATAACAGAAAAATTACACAGCAAAGGTATATATATGTTTTGTGATCCAAATAATGCAAAAATTCAAGGTGGTACAGGCTATGAAAGTACAAGATTTTTAGTACAAACATTTTACGAAACATTTAAATCAGAAATATTAGCTAGTCGTCATGGAAATATGAACCAGCTTTTTGAAGTCTGTGGTGAAGAAAATTTCAACCAGTTAAATGAGTTATTTCATGTATTTAAAGATAAATGGTCCGAATTTAAAATAATAACATTATTTAAAGATTTGAAAAATCAAGTTAATAATGAAAATACTAAAATATTTTATCAAATTATTGATAAACGTGACGAAATATTAGCCAACATGTTAGAATTTAAAAAGCAAAACACAAATAGGAGGTAAAAATGGATAAACAATTTTTTATTGACGAAAGTCATTTAGTTATATTAAAAAAACAATTAGGTCAAATATGGCAATACAGTTTCAAAGGAGAAATTTGGTATAATATTCCAAATGCTATTGGAATAGAAACTCATCCAGAATTGTTAACGGAAATTACTGAAGAAGAAGCAAACGCTTATATTGAAGCCGTACAAAGTATGATAAACCGTTTAAAAAATCAAAAAAGCAAACCTATCCATAAGTAAACTAATACATGGACAACTGCTATTTAGTTTTTAAAGGTTCAACCTCAAACAATTGCACAAAATGTCAAATTAATGTATAATCAATTATAGTGTAAGGTGTGATACTATGTATTTAAAAACTTTAAAAGCTCATGGTTTTAAATCTTTTGCAGATAAAACCAATTTAGAATTTGAACAAGGTATTAATGGAATTGTTGGACCGAACGGTTCAGGAAAAAGCAATGTAGTAGATGCCATTAGATGGGTTTTAGGTGAACAATCAGTAAAATCTTTAAGAGGCGACGGTACTATGACCGACGTTATTTTTTCTGGTAGTAAATCGCGTAATCCAATGAATGTCGCATCTGTTTCTTTAGTGTTTGATAACTCCGATCATTATCTACCTTTAGAGTATGACGAAGTAGAAATTAAAAGAAGGGTTTATAAAGATGGTAGTAATGAATATTATCTAAATGGTGAGAGAATAAGACTGAAAGATTTGACCAACTTACTTTTGGATAGTGGGATTGCCAAAGAAAGCTTTAATATCATATCACAAGGGAAAATAGAAAGTATTATCAGTAGTAAACCATCAGATAGAAGAATAATATTTGAAGAAGCTTCAGGCGTTTTAAAATACAAAAGAAGAAAAGAAGAAGCAATTAGAAAACTAGATAAAACTCATGACAACAAAAATAGGATAAACGACATAATAACAGAATTAGAAACACGTTTAACTCCTTTAAAAGAAGCAAAAGATAAAGCCATTAAATACAAAACAATTCATAATGAACTAGAAAATATGGAAATAGCTCTTATCACCGAAGATATAACCAATATTAATTTTGAATATCAAAACAGTAAAGATAAAATAGATAACTTAAATAAAGAAGTTTTAACCCTTATGACAAGCGGTACTAAAAATGAAGCTAAAATAGAAAAATATAAGAATAATATTACCGCTTTAGATGAACAAATAAAATTTATGCAAGAAAAAATTCTTGAACTAACAACATTATCTGAAAGATTAAATAGCAAAAAAATTTTAATAGAAGAAAGAAAGAAAAATCAGTCAGAAGAAAATAAATTACACCAAAAAATTTTAGAGTTAAAAGAAAAAGAATTAAGTACTAAAAATAACATTGAAAAAATTAATGGAGAGATTAATAATATTAAAAGCGATCTAGAAAATTTAACAAAACGAATTGACCGTGAAGAGTACCACCAATCAGAAATTAAAGATAATAAAAATAAATTAGAAACAAGATTAACCAATATACTTAGAGAAAAAAATAATTTGGAATTTAAAATAGAAACTTTACAAAACACTATAGAAAACGGGGGAGCATTACCTCTCCCTGTTAAAAGTGTTTTAAATAATCCAAAATTAAGAGGAATCCATAATGCTCTAGGCAATTTAATTGAAACCGACGAAAATCACGCTTTAGCCATCACTACAGCTTTAGGGTATAGTACGAATCATATTATTGTCGATAGTGAAAAAGATGCGAAAGAAGCTATTAATTATTTAAAAACGATTGGTAGAGCTACATTTTTTCCATTAAATATTATCAAACCTAAATATATCGATAGCGAAACATTAAATAAAGTGAAAAATATCAATGGATATATTGATATTGCTAGTAATTTAGTAAAATATGATAATAAATATTCTAATATAATTTTAAATCAACTAGGAAATATTATTGTAGCTCAAGATATTGATAGTGCAACTCATATAAGCCGTTTAATAAATAACCGCTATCGTATAGTAACACTAGATGGTGAAATTATTCATGTTGGTGGATCAATGACAGGTGGCAAACAAAACAAAGTTCGTAATTTAATCAGTGATAAATACGAATTAGAACATAATATTAAACAAAAAGGTATATTACTTTCAAAAATTCAAGATATTGAAAACAATATAAACGAAGTCGATTATAATCTCAAAGCAACTGAAGATAAAATATATCTACTAAACAAAGATAAAATTTTGTCTGAAGAACAAATAAATAATAAAAAAAATCAGTTATCTTCATTACATCAAATTTTAGAACAAACAACTTTTGACATTAATAGTACACATAAACAAATAAATGGATCTTTATCTGAAGAAGAAGAAGAAATTTTAAATAAATATTATGCGGCTTTAAAAACTAAAATCGAAGCAGAACAAGAACTTGCATCCTTAATTAAAGAAAAACAAAGCTTAAATGAAACTTTAGAAGATTTTGAAGCATCATTAAAAAAAGAAAACTCGTTATATAATTCTAAAACGGCAGAATTAAAAGATTTAGAAATAAAAGCTAGTAGGTTAGAAGTAAAACTAGATAATTTATTAAATAATTTAACTGAAAACTATAGTATGACTTATGAAAAAGCAAAAGAAAATTATAAACTGGACATTGATTTTAACATAGCCAAATCAGAAGTTAATAAATTAAAAAAGGAACTTAAAAATTTGGGCACCGTAAATCTAACCGCTCCAGAAGAATTTGAAGAAGTAAATGAAAGATATAATTTTCTAAATAAACAAATAGATGATTTAACTCAAGCCGAAAATACTTTACTTCAAATAATTGAGGAAATGGACAAAGTTATGATCAGCGAATTTAAAGATACTTTTAATAAAATTAGTATTAATTTTCAAGAGACCTTTAGAGAATTATTTAAAGGTGGACATGCTGAATTAAAACTAACTGAACCAAACAACATATTAGAAACAGGGGTTGATATAGTGGCCAGCCCACCTGGAAAAAAATTAAGTAGTATTTCACTATTATCGGGTGGTGAAAAAACATTAACAGCTATAAGTTTGTTATTTGCCATAATAAAATCGAAACCATCACCATTTTGTGTATTAGATGAAGTAGAAGCCGCATTAGATGAAGCTAATGTAGATACCTTTGGAAAATATGTCCAATCATTAAAAAAGAAGTCAGAATTTATCATAATTACTCATAAGAAAAAAACCATGGAATATGCCGATATATTATACGGTATTACCATGCAAGAATCAGGTGTAAGTAAACTTGTTAGTGTAAAATTAGAAGATATCGAATAAATATCTTCTTTTATTTTGAAAAACATAATAATTCCTGTATAATGTAGTAGGTGATTAATATGTTGAAAGTCCAAAATTTGTCGGTTAGATATGGAAAAAGAGTATTGTTTGAAAATGTCAATTTAGAATTTAATAATGGTAACTGCTATGGAGTTATTGGAGCCAATGGAGCAGGCAAGTCCACTTTATTAAAAATATTAACAGGACAGCTTGATAGTACAACAGGAGAAATAATTAAAGATAAACATGAAAGATTATCATATTTGAAACAAGATCATAATTTATATAATGAATATAGCGTAATAGACACAGTTATTATGGGCAATGAAAGATTATATAATATTATGAAAGAAAAAGAAGCCTTATATATGAAAACAGATTTTACAACTGAAGACGGAATAAAAGTTGGAGAATTAGAAGCTGAATTTGAATCCTTAAATGGCTGGCAAGCTGAAAGTGATGCTTCGATATTATTAGCTGGATTGGGAATTCCTAACGAATTATATGACAAGCAAATGGAAAATTTAAAAGATAAAGATAAAGTAAAAGTATTACTAGCCCAAGCTTTATTTGGTGAACCAGATATTTTGCTTTTAGATGAACCAACAAATGGTCTAGATATTCAAAGCAAAATTTGGTTAGAAGATTTTTTAAGTAATTTTAAAGGGACAATTATTTTAGTATCACACGATAGACATTTTTTAAATACCGTATGCACTCATATGGTCGATATTGATAGAGAAAGGATCCAAATAACAATTGGTAATTATGATTTTTGGTACCAATCTAATGAATTAATGCAAAAGCAAATTAAACAAGCAAACAAAAAGAAAGAAGAAAAAATAAAAGAATTAGAAACATTTATTGCCAGATTTTCAGCCAATGCTTCTAAGTCAAAACAAGCTACATCCAGAAAAAAACTGTTAGACAAAATTAAATTAGAAGAATTAAAACCATCTACAAGAAAATATCCTTATATTAATTTTGATTATGAAAGAAGATTAGGAAAAGAAATTATTACTTTAAGTAAAATTAATGTTACCATTGATGAAAAACCAATTTTAAAAAATTTTACATTAAATATTAAAAAAGATGATAAAATTGCTTTAATTGGTGAAAATGAATTAGCCAAAACCACTTTGCTTCAAATACTAGCTGGTGAAAGAAAGCCAGATAACGGAGAGATAAAATTTGGTACAACCATTATAACTTCATATTTTCCCAAAAACCATGAAAAATATTTTGTTACTAATGAAGATTTAGTAGAATGGCTTAGAAAATTTTCTGAAAATAAAGAAGATAGTTTTGTTAGAGGCTTCTTAGGTAGAATGTTATTTTCTTCAGAAGAAGCTCTAAAAAAAGTCAATGTTTTATCTGGTGGTGAAAAAGTAAGATGTATGTTTGCTAAAATGATGTTAAATAAAGGCAACGTTCTACTATTAGATGAGCCCACCAACCATTTAGATATTGAATCTATTACCTCTTTAAATAATGGTTTAAAAAAATTTGATGGTCCAATAGTGTTTGCTACATTTGATACTGAATTAATAACCACTTTAGCTAATAGATTAATATTAATAAAAGAAGATGGAACATATATAGATAAGCAAATGACATATGAAGAATATTTATCACGCTATGAACAAATAGATAAGTAAACTATAGTTTTTATACCCCCACCACCCCATAAAGGAAACAAGTGTAAAACCTTGTTTCTTTTTTTATATTATATGGGAAAAATCTTGAAATTTTGATGGGGGGGGGGGG
>CALVID010000002.1 GCA_944329355.1 uncultured Bacilli bacterium | reverse complement strand
TGTTGTTTGTCAGACACAGTTATCCTGTTTAAAATGACTTCTCGAAAATGTACATAAAAATCTTAAAAATTCAAAAAAGTAGGGACACAAGAATGTACGAATCATATTAATAAGAAATATAAGAATTGTTGTAAACAACATATTCTTTGGCATTTTTAATTATTAAATTATTAATAATTTGAATTTCAGATTGAGTTAATTCTTTCACTTTAGCATTATCCCTTTTTGATTTAGTTAATGATAAACTAATGGAAGGTGTTAGAGGAAAAATAATTGCTTCTTGTCCATTATAATAATCAATAAATACAGGAGTATCTGATGTCAAAAATGTTTTTTGATGATTGATATTAAAGTTAAAGCACCAATTAGATGAATTTAGATTCAAAAAGGTGTTATAAATTATATTGGAACTAGTGGTATTGTGTTCATTAAAATTCAAAATAAATTCATATAGTATATCAATAAGAATGTAATTTTGAATATTATTTTTTTGATAATCAGTAGGTTTAAAAGAAGGAATTATTGAGGATAAATACTTGTCGATTTGTAATCCGTCTCTAAAAAATTGTAGTGTAATAAATAGAATGATATATCTTTTTAAATCTTCATCTATCACAAAATCAGGTTGAATATCTTGTATTTTTTCTAAAAAGCAATTCCAATTGTTTTCTAAAACATTACTAAAAAAATTTTCGATAAATCTTTTTTGAGTATCATTCCATAATGAGTTTATAGTAGACTTAATAGACTCAATATTTATTTCGATTCCATCTTTTTTTCTTATAAGTTGCAAGTCACTTTTTTTATTTAGGTAAACAATTCTAAAAAGGCCAGGATTATTTTTTGTTATAGACTTATCCTTATATCTAATAATATAATCATTTTCTAAATATGATATGATAGGAAAAAACAAAGGGTCATATATTTTTGAATTACAAGTTTCAATTTTTAAATAGTAAAAATTCTTTTTTCCAAAGCTTGTTCCAGATAATTTTAAAAGATTTCGGTTTTTTCCTTTATTTGCAATTTCATTTTTTTTAAAAAGATAAATACTATTACTAGAATTTGGAACTTTCCAAGATTTAAGATATGTTGCTGGTACAATATGACTAAACATAATACATCACCTATTTAAGTATATCATATATTTTTTTTCATTTTTATGGTATTATAACTTGATATATAAGGGGGATGATGTAATGGGAACATCTACTAGAAAAAAGATTCCCAGATTGGCTGATATGCTAGATAATATAGAATACGATGAAGACAATAATATGAGCCTTAGTGATTTTCAAAAAGTATTAAAAAGGTTATTATATCCAAAAGGTAAAAGCATTCAGTGTAAAAAAATAATCAGTAATGTTACAAGTAAAGAATTTGGTAATTCAATAAAAAAAGTAATTGAATTTAGCAAGAACTATAAGTCTTCTGGGGTTGTCGGGTTTGCCATTCCTGGATTTAATAATTATTCTTTTGATGAACAAGTTGATTTAATTGCTGATCATATTGTAAAATCAGAGTATCCTGAACTAAAGCAATCAATTAAAGATATTATATATGCTAATGGTATAGATGGAACATTCAATAATACTACAACACTTATTATAGAAATATTTAAAAAACATCTAGAAAGATCTATACAAGGGAACCTTGTTGAAGAATTTGCTGAAAGGAATGAAGAATTCACGGATAAGAATTTTTATGAATTATTGTCAGCTATAATTTCGGTTACTACAAATAAAATTATTACACCAGAAAAAGTTAATCAATTAGTTATCAATTATAATGATGACGAATTTATTACAAATTGGTCTAATTCAGCAATTAATGAAATCCTTGAAGGGGTAGTGATATAATGATAAATAATTTTAATTTACTATCTTCAAAAAATCCTTATGAATTACATTATAATAAAGATAATCTTTTAGACAATATTTTTAATTATAAAAACATGAATATTTTAGATTTATTTGATACTTTTGCATCTATTTGTTATTGTGATTTTTATTCTCCTAGAAATGAAGATGAGTTTAATCAAATTGAGTTAAATATAGGAGTAACTAATCCAGAACTATTTAAAAAAATAAAACCAGATTTAGAAAGACTGATTACATTTATGACAAACGGAGAAACCTGGAATATAAATTTTTATAAAAAAAATAAGCAAGGAATAAATATATCGAATGCCCAAGTGAGTTTTGAGAAAAAAATAAACAGTATAGTGTTGCTATCTGGAGGGTTGGATGCTTTGGCTGGAGCCTCTCAAGAACTTGGCAATAACGTATTGTTTGTTACATTTAAAACAAATAAGGTAGAAGGCAATAAAGCAACACAGTCATTTAAAGAAATTTTAAAACTTAATCCTAATTCTTATCATATAAGTATTCCTAAACTTTTATTTAACAGAAAAAAACAATCAACCCAAAGGACACGATCACTAATATTTCTTGCTTCAACTTTTTTATATGCTGATTATTATAAAGTTAGTGAAGTAAAGATTTATGAAAATGGTATCATGAGTTTAAATCCTACTTTTTCATTTAGAAGAAGAGTGACACATACTACACATCCAAGAACTTTATATATAATAAATACAATTTTAAAAAAATTGGATATTAATATAAAAATAGTGAACCCATTTAACTTTTTAACTAAGGCTGAGGTAATCGATTTAATACCAAAATCATGGAATGCTTTAATATCCAATACAAAAACTTGCTCTAAAATGCCAGGATCAAAAGCTTTTCATAATAGAAAAAATTCTGGAATATGTCAATGTGGAATTTGTACAGCTTGTATATTGAGACAAATTGGTATGGTAAACTCTAGTAAATCAAAATATGATGACCGCTATATCTTACCTTTAAATATCTCTTTGTTAAATTCAATAATTGACTACGAAAAGAAATATGGAGAAAGGACAGATAAATGTCTTTTAATTTCACAATATAAATATTTAGAAAAGCAATCTTTAATACAGTATTATAAAGAATTTAAAGATAAAATTAATTCTGGAGAAATTTATAGATACTTAGAATTATCACCTATATTTTTCACTAATAGTTACAAAAAAGAATATGATCGTATGCTCTTTAAATTTGCACAAGAAATTGAGAAATATATCAATATACAAATTTAAGATATGATAAGATAAAATTTGCACTTTTCATTGTATAAATAGTTCTAAGTGCTGGGATTTTATTAAAAAATATAGTATAATCAAATAGAACTATATTACATGATTACGGGGAGGATGACATAATGGACTTTTACAAAATGTCAAAAGAAGAATTAATAGAATATATTAAAAATTTAAGTGAAAATGAAAATGGCAAATATGGACTTGTTTGGGACAAAGAAAAAGAACCAGAACAAATTGTTGTTGATTGTGATAAATATATTCCTGTTTTAAGAGAAGTCAAAGATAAAAATATTAATAACGGGGGTCAAGAAAATATTTTAATTGAAGGAGATAATTTTCATTCTTTAAGTGTTCTAAATTATACCCATAAAGAAAAAATTGACATAATTTATATAGACCCACCATATAATACTGGAAAAAAGGATTTTATATATAATGATAAATTTATAGATCTTGAAGATGGATATAGGCATAGTAAATGGTTAAATTTCATGGAAAAGAGATTGAAATTAGCCAGACAACTACTGAAAGAAACTGGGGTAATATTTGTGTCTATTGATGATAATGAATTTGCCCAACTAAAACTATTATGTGATAAAATATTTGGCGAAAATAATTATATTGCAATGTTATCTATTGAAAATAATCCTAAAGGTAGGAAAAATTCAAATTTTGTTTCAATAAGCAATGAATATTGTTTGATATATGCAAAGGATAAGAATTCTACATACTTTATAGAAAATATACCAAAGTCAACCACTGACTTAATACAAGATGAAAATGGCAATTATGTGCATAGTGGTGGAAGAAGAATATTAGTGGGAGAGCAAAGTTTTAATGACCCAGTAATAAACTTTGATTCGGATAAACATTATACAGTATATTATAGAAAAAGTGATAATAAAATAAAATTTAAAAAGGAACAATCTGTTAATGATATTGATAAGAAACTAATTGATGAGGGGTTTGAAAGATTTTGTTCATATAACGGAAAAGATTTTGTATTAAATACATATTCACAAAACAGATTAAATGAATTATACAAAAAAAATGCTTTGGATTTTAAAAATAATAAAATATATGAAAAAAATTTTAGTACAACAATTAGAATTAAAAGCATGGTTACAAACAGAAAATATGATGCAGTAGTTAATAATAAAGTAGTTAAAGATTATCAAATAGATGTTAAAACAACATCGGCAGGAACAGAGTTAAAAAATATTTTCGGAGTATCGGCAACTCCTTTTGATAATCCTAAAAATGTTGGATTATTAAAATTATTAATTTCTTTAATAGACAATAAAAATGCTATTATTTTGGATTTTTTTGCTGGATCTGGTACTACTGCACAAGCAATATTAGATTTGAATAAAGAGGATGGCGGAAATAGAAGTTTTATTTTATGTACAAATAACGAAAATGGAATTTGTGAAAAAGTTACATATCCAAGGTGTGCAGTAGTTATTACTGGGAAAAGAAAAGATGGTTCGAAATATTCTGAAGGAAGAAATGCAATATTAAGATATTATAAAACTGAATTTGTGAAAAATATAGGTACTAGAGATCAATTGTATTATGATCTTACTGAAAAATGTATTCCAATGTTGTGTGTTAAAGGAAATACTTTTGATAAAGTAGTTTCTAATAATGAATATGCTATATTTACTAATCATAATAAAACAAAATACACTTGTGTTTATTTTGATATATTTGGTTTAAAATATAATGATTTTATAAATACAATAAAAGACATTAAGGAAGAAAAACTTTTATATATATTCACACTTGGTAATTATGTAGATACTAGTAACTTAAAGGATGTCAGTAATTATACCATAGAGTCCATCCCATATAAAATAGTTGAACTATATAAAAAAGTTGTGAAAATGAGTAAGGAGGATTAATAATGAAGCAATTAAAAAAATATCAAGAATTAGCAATAGAAGAATTACTAACTTACTCTAATTTATACTTTAAGAGAGATGGGAAAGAAACTATTGTATTTCAAGCACCTACTGGTAGTGGTAAAACTTTTACAATAGCAAGCTATATGTTAGAATTGGTTAATTCTAGTGAAAGAGATTTATGTTTTTTATGGATTAGCATAGGCAAAGGTGATTTACACAAGCAAAGTATGAAAAGTGTAAAAAGAGAAATTGATGAAACTTTAACTTGTACATTGATTGAAAGCGAATTTTTTGGAAGCAAATTTATAATTAATCAAAATGAAGTTGTATTTATTAATTGGGAAAAGATTAGAACTAAGGATAAAAAAACTGGTGAGTTCAAAAACACTTTAATGAAAGATAAAGAGACGATAAATTTTCCAGAAGTTCTAAAAAATACTCATGAGATAGGAAGACAAATAGTTCTTATTATTGATGAATCTCATGCTGGTGCTACTACTAGTCGTGCTAAGGAAATTAGAGATGAAATAATAGTTCCAGATTTAACTATTGAAATGAGTGCTACACCAGTTTTAATCGATGATATGCAAGCAAGAGTTATTGTTGATCCTATTAAAGTTATAGATGAGGGTATGATAAAAAAAGAAATAATTATAAATCAAGATATAGAAAAGATTGTTGATGATGAAATGGACTCTGAACAATTAATTTTAGAAAGTGCATTTCAAAAAAGGAACGAATTAGCATTAAAGTATAAAGAACAAAATACAATGGTAAATCCTTTAGTGTTAATTCAATTACCTAACTCTACTGCAGGTGATGATAAAAAAGAATCGGTTATTAAGTTTTTAAATGAAAAAGGAATTACAGAAGAAAATGGAAAATTAGCAGTATGGTTATCAGATGAAAAAATTAATAATGAATCAGATAAATTATTAGATAATAATGGTATAGTACAGTATTTAATTTTTAAACAAGCAATAGATACTGGTTGGGATTGTCCTAGAGCCCAAATTTTGATTAAGTTTAGAGAATCTAATAGTATAGTTTTTGAAATCCAAACAGTTGGTAGGATTTTACGAATGCCAGAAGCAAAGCATTACTCAGATGAAACTTTAAATAAATCTTATGTCTATACAAATATTCAATCCATTGCAATAAAAAAAGAAGTATATAATCCAAATATAATAAAATCTTTATGTTCTAAAAGAAGAGAAATATATACTCCAATAGCATTGAAATCATATTACAAAAATAGAGTTGATTTCGGTGATGTTACAACTTCTTTTTATAAAGTTTTTGAACATGAATTTTGTAAATATTTTAAAATCAAACAATTAGTAAATGAAAATGAATTAACTGATTATTACACAAATATGGAAGCATTACGAAATGCTGGAATAAATACTGAATATGACAGAATTGATAATATAGTAAATGATATAACAATAAAAAGCGAAAATGTTGATAAAGATTTAAAGATTGATACCAGTGATTCGTTAATAAAAGTTGGTATCAGTCCATCAGACTTGAGTGCAAAATATAATAAAATAATTAGTTCTAATTTAAATGGCTTTGCACCAAAAAGATCTATACCTACTATAAAGCAAGCAATACTATATACTTTTAAAAAATATTTGGGTTTGGAGTCTGCTCGTGGTGGAATTATGTATATTCAGAATATGATAGTAACTAACGAGTCTATTTTTAGCGATTTATTAAATAAATCTACTTCTTCATATAAACCAATTCATGAAATTGAAGTATCTGCAAAAAGTGATGAAGAATTTAATGATAATTGGGAAATTGAACCTACTAAAAATTATAATCCAGAAACTAATACAATTATTGATTCAAAATTATCACTATATCAACCATTATTTATGGAATTAAAATCTGGAAAAGTTGACCAATTAGAATTAGATTTTATAAATTATTTAGATAAGCATGAAGATAAAATTGAATGGTTTTGGAAAAATGGAGCAGAACATATGAAAACAAATTTTGGTATTCAAAAAGAAGATAAAAGCACATTTCAACCAGATTTCATAATAAAGTTTAAAGATGGAAGTATTGGTATATTTGATACTAAAGGCGGTCAATTTGTTGCAGATGATACGATTAAATCTAATGCACTATATAAGTATATAACAGAGGAAAGATTTAAAGGCAAAAACTTAATCGGAGGATTAGTAATTAAAGATAATAATACATTTAAATACTATCAACAAGCAACATATAAAACTTATAATGATGCTCCAGAGTTGTGGGAAAATTTTGATAATTTATTCAAATAAAAGTAGAAATATTTACATTAAAAAAGTTTTATAAATGAAATTATACTAACTCTTTTTCTAGAATATAAATAAATTAATTAAAATTTTATATTATATACAAGTACAAAGAAAAGTTTCATATAATTAACAAGTTAAAAGGTACAGAACTATTTGTTATAGTTCTTTTTTGTGGTATACTAACAACACCTAATGTAATAATCTATTATTTTTAAAAGCAAATGAATTATGTGTTTTAAATAAAGATTTTCTAATTTTTAAGTGTAAAAAATTAATATGAATTTTTTGGGGGAGATGTAAATCTAATGGGTAGAATAAAACCAGAAGTGGAAATTAAATATATATGTAATGTTATAGATAAAAATATAGTAGCTCATAAAGTATTAAACGATAGAGGGTTATTATCTGAAAATATTTTAGCACAACTAAGAAATTTAACAGAAGATATTGCTATTTTAATTAATAATAAAGAAAATGGACTAGAATTAGATTGTCATTATGATAACGTCAAGCCTTCGATGGATTATATCATGGGTATTAAAAAATATAAGTATATTCAAAAATTTCATCATTTTTTGCAGTCAACAGTATCACATTATACTCCTAGTGAAAATGATGCAGAAAGACTTATGTTATATTATTTTGGATATTTATGTATGCTTAAAGAAACTTTAGAAGGTGAGTGTTCATTAAAAGTTCTTCATAAATTAGAGGATTTTCCAATTTATGAAGATAATATGACAAAAGAGCATTACCAAAAAATATGTAAAAAAATAGAAGAAGTTCAAGATAAAACTAATAAATCTTTAAAGCGTGGCAGATTTTATGTTAATAAATGTAGACCTATTTATGCATTCGGGAAATTGTACTATGAATTAACTTTGTCTAAAGCAACTAATTATGTTAATAAGTTCGAACATATTTTAATGTATTCGAAGTATTATATCCCAGACAATTATTCAATTAAATTATCATATATTGAAAAAGAAGTTGAATTATTTTCTTATAAGTCTAAAGTTAAGGTAATAGATAATTATGTTATTTCTATAAGACCATGTGAGATAAAAAATATAGGTAAAATTTTTGGTATGACTTGCAATATTACTGATGAATATATGGAATATACTAATTTAATGAGAATTTTAAAAGAAAATGAGCTAAATTTATTAGAATTATTAACGAATGATGATAAAAAATATGAGGGGTATTTAAAAGAAATTAGATTAAATGCTAAGAATAACAATGTTTCAAATATATTAGAATTGTTACATAAAAGGTTAGGGGCTAATTTGCCGGGTAATAATATTTTAAAATATTTATTAGTTAAAATGGAAAATAATATTATAAAAGATCAACTTGATTATACTTCAAATGAAAAATTCGGAAATTTATATTTAAAAAATCAAAGTATTCCATTTGATTCGATGCCGTATGCTATGGCTTTATATAAGCATAATACTAGCTGGATTCACTTGGTAAATTCAATAGATAGTAGTGGTAGAGAGCATGAAATGTTAGGAAAATATATAAAAGATAATTCAGAAAATAATAATATCCTTTATACTGATGTAGCGGAGGTTGAAAAATTTGGAAATGTAGACAAGTTGGTTAAACAATATAATTTGGATTTATTAAACTACGGAATAGATAAAATAGGAAGAAATTCAATTAAAATAGAACACGGTTTATTATATATTAATTCTTATGAAACTAATTCTATTAATATAATAAAAGAAATAAAGAAATACATGATAAAACCATCCGATGATATGATTGAAAGTATTAAAAACAATATATTGAATTATCCTATTTCTGATTTAACCGAAGATAAGATAAAAATTTTTGACGTAATATTTAGAGAAAATTCAATTGCTTTTATTCATGGACCAGCTGGAACCGGTAAAACTAAAATGCTTGAAGTTGTTGCCACTGTTTTTAAAGATTATAGTAAAATTTTTTTATCAAATACAAATACTGCAGTAGAAAACTTGCGAAGAAGAATTATAAATTATGATAATGAAAATTCAATCTTTGAAACAACTACACATTATAATAAAAACGATGATAATATTTACGATATTTTAATAATAGACGAATGTAGTACAATTAGTGATGATGAAATGCAAAAAATATTAAATAAGCAAAAATATAAATTAATTATACTATCTGGAGACATATATCAGATAGAATCCATTAAATATGGAAATTGGACGTTTTTAACATATAATTTATTTAAAGATGAGTTTGTATATGAACTAATTGAAACTAATAGAACGGAAGATCATGATTTGCTTGAATTATGGAAATTAGTTAGAGATGATGATGATCATGCAATAAATAAAATAAGCAATAAAGAGTACTCATCACCTATAGATGAGAATATTTTTAAAAGAATAAGTGATGATGAAATAATTTTATGTTTAAATTATGATGGATTATATGGAATTAATAATATAAATAGAATACTACAAGAAAAAAACTTAAATAAAGAATATAATGTTGGAGTTGATTTGTTTAAAGTGGATGATCCTATAGTTTTTAATGATTGTCCTAGATTTAAAAATTTATATAACAATTTAAAGGGTAAGATAAAAAATATAGAAATAGATAACGAAAATGATAGAGTATGGTTTACTATTTTAGTAGATGAAGTCTTGCTGGATACTCCTATTAATTATGAAGTGATTGAAATTACCGACAATAAAACTTTAATAAAATTTTTTGTAAATAATTTTAAAGATACAAATGATGACGAGAGTGAATATGATCATATTATTCCATTCAATTTAGCATATGCAGTTTCAATTCATAAGGCACAAGGATTAGAATACGAGTCAGTAAAGATTATAATCACTTCTAATGTTGAAGATAAAATTACAAAAAATATATTATATACAGCTATTACTAGGGCAAAGAAATATTTACAAATATTTTGGAGCCCTGAAAGTCAACAAAGAATATTTGAACAAATTAAAAAGCGAAAGAATTCTAGAGATATATCTATTTTAAAAAGAAAATTGAATATTTGATTGCAAATAACTTGCAATTTCCCTCAATCAGAGCTAACATACACTACAAGGAATCGATTTTTATCTAACTATTTTAAAAGATGACATCAATCGCCCCAGATTGAATTTTAGCAAACGTCATTAAGACAGTTTGTTTTTTTATGTTTTATATAGGATCAAAAAGCAAAAAGGCAGGTAATTTATATGAGAATAGCAGATAGAAGTTTTAATTTGAAAAAATGTAAAATTAAAATCATGAAAAAAACGTTATCTTTAATCTTAATTATGATAATTTTCATGATTAATGGGACAAGTGTAAAAGCAACATCTGTTTTTTTAAGAAAAAATAGTATTGTTACTTGTAATGGAATTACATATGGACAACATGGTGATGGACATTGGCATGTCGCTGTGAAAACCATAGATGGAAGATACAATGCTTCAGGAAGTCCTATTGCTTCTAATCCATGTACTGATATAAATAATGTTGAAAACAGTCAAAACAATGTATCTACCAGTGCATCTGATTCACAGAGCAAACAAACAAGCAAAGTTATAAATAAAAGCGGTGATAATACATTAAAGTCATTAAAAATAGATAATGAAAATATAAATATAAGTGAAACAATATCATATAAAACAAATCAGAAATCTGTAAATATAGAGGCAGTAGCTAATGATGACAAAGCAACCTTAGAATATGATAAACAAATTGATTTGTTGATGGGAGAAAATATAGTTACTATTATAGTGATATCTGAAAATGGCAATCAAAAAGAATATCAAATAAATATAACTAGAGAACGAGAATTAAGTGATAATACAAATATTGTAGTAAAAGTAAATGAAACTGAAATAACTTTTATAAATTATGAAAATGATGATTTAATTGTTTCATCATATACAAAAGAAATAAATATTACCTATGAATTAGAAGATAAGAACGCTAAAGTGGAAATAAATGGTAATAAAAACTTAAAAGTAGGAGAAAATGAAATTATAATAAAAGTAATAGCTGAGAATGGAAAAGAACAAAATTATAAATTATTTGTAACAAAAACTAGCAAAGCTGAAGAAATAATTGGTTTTATTATGTTTATAGTAATTATAATTATAATTGTACACTATTTCAAAAATCGCAAAAACTCTAAAAACAGCTTTAAAATCAATACCTAAATTATAATCATAGTAAAATAGAGAAAAATAACTATTGAAAAAACAGAAAGATATGTTATAGAGATTTTAAACAGTAAAAAATATCTTTGGTATTATGCTTATTTAAGAATTTGTAAATAAAAGTTATATCTATATTTTTTCTTGTTTTTTTAAATCCAAAATTTTGAGGCTTTAACAAGCGTATTTGAGCGACTTTCTTTGCCATCTTTAATATATTGCTTTAAAAAATTTAACTTATCGAGATTATTGTCAAAAATAATATCGGCTAATTCTAATGCCTTGTTTAAATTGATTTTAGAATATTCATAGATTAAATTGTTTGTGTCTTTGTTATTAATGTAATATAGTAATTTTTCTGTATCTAAATTGTTATTTAATGCCGCTTCAATCAACTTTCCAAAAAAATTAATATTGTTTTGCCAAATTACTTCTTCTAAAGTGCCATTAGGTGATCTAAATTCAATGGTATTTTTGGTAGTAGTTAAATTATTAAAAAACAGATAATAATGAAAAAAATTTAGACCTAAATTTTGTTCAGATAATTTGAATACTTTTAAAAACTCCTCAGTAGTTTTTGGTAATCCATTGTCATGAAATAGTTCTTTATATTTATATAAAACAGGTCTAGCATAATCATTAATAATTTCTCTGGAATTTATAAATTCACCATTTCCAAATCTATAAATAATATCTTCATAAACAGTCCATAAGAAAACCAAATTATATATGTATTCTAAATTATCATCAAACACATGTGCCCCAAAATGAATATGTCCACCACAACAATCATTGATTAGACAAGATTTTTTTAAATAGTTACAAGTTGCTTTTAAAGCATGCCAACTTTCTAAATTGTTTTTTAAAATAGGGCTTTGAAATTCCCAACCACAATGATCCACAGAGATATCTTCCACTAAATTAAAATCGGTATATTTTTTGTGTCTGGTATTATAAAGTCTCATTTCCGGTATAAAACATTCAATTTCTACACCGAAAGACATATTATCATTTAAACTAATATTATCCCTATATTTAATAAAATAAGACTCTAGAAAATTTAAAAGATCTTTTTGATCATGTATATTCATTTGATTAAACTGCTCATTTTTATCTAGCTTGAACATAATACCACCCATTTCATGAAAGTTATTATAATGTATAAAAAAAATATGTCAAATTGAATAAGGCAATGATAGTGTAAAAATGTTTAAGTAAATTAATAAAAATAGAAAATAAGTTATAATTAATTAAAATAGTAGGAATTGGCTAGTTGTAAGCTTATTTGATAAAATTATTAGGATTAAAAAATGAAAGCAACCTTTCTTATATTGCTTCAGTTTTTCTATATGTTATTGGACTATTAGAATTACTACGTTTATTACTACCTAGTTTTTATGTTGTCTAAACAGAAAAGAAAGTAAAGCTAGTAAAAACGCTTGTTGAAAATACACTACCAATAAGTCAAATATATATAAAATAATCAATTTAAAAAATTTAGATCAAAAACAGTTACAAAAATAAAAGTAAATGATATAATATAAATGAACCTTATAAAGAGTGATGGAGGGACTGGCCCTATGAAATCACAGCAACCTATTTAAGTTAGGTGCTAAAGCCGGACGATAAGGAACTATAAGCAAGTTCCTCACTTGTTTTTTTCTTTATAAAGGTAGAAGGAGGAATTTATGAAATTATATTCAAACGAAATCGTATTTCGTGGTCACCCAGATAAAGTCTGTGACCAAATAAGTGATGCACTGTTAGATGCATACTTAAAAGAAGATAAACACTCTAGATGTGGTATCGAAGTTATGGGAGGAAAAGGAAAAATATTTATTACAGGAGAAGTAACCACATCTGCCCATATTAACACAAATAATATAGTCGATAGAGTCTTAAAAGATATAGGCTATACAGCAAACTACGAAATAATAAATAATTTAGGAAAACAAAGTCCAGATATTGCCCTTGGCACAAATGATAAAGTAGGCGGAGCTGGGGATCAAGGAATGATGTTTGGTTATGCATGTGATGATACAGAAGAAATGTTACCACTTGCCCAAGTAATTTTACAAAAATTAAGTAAATGGTATGACGAAGAAAGACAAAAATGTCCATATTTACTTCCAGATGGTAAAGCACAAATAACGGGTTATTATGATGAAAATATGAAATTAAAGAAAATAAAATACTTCACAGTATCATATCAAAATGATGAAAAACATAGAGATTATACTGATAATTTAATTAAAGAAAAATGTATAGAAATATGTAAAAGATATAACATAGAAATAGAAAAGTTCTTGATTAATCCAACAGGTAAATTTTTAATAGGTGGATTTGATGGTGATGCAGGATTAACCGGAAGAAAAATAATTGTTGATAGTTATCATTCATTTGCTAAAGTAGGTGGAGGAGCATTCAGCGGTAAAGATCCAAGCAAAGTAGATAGATCAGGAGCTTATAAAGCCAGAGAAATAGCAAAAGAATATTTAAAGAAATATAACTTAAAATGGTGTCAAGTTCAAATAAGTTATGCTATTGGGCTAGATAAGCCACTTGCAATATATATAGATAGTGATAAAGGAAATATAGAAGTTAAAGAAAATTTATATGATGAATGCACACCAAAAAATATAATAAAAGATTTAAACTTATATAATACATGTTATGAAGAAAAAGCAAAATTTGGTCATTTTACAAATTAAATGATAAAATTAAGCTTTTTTTCTTCATATTAAAGTTAATGTGTTGTATACTATAAAGTAGAAAATTAATGAAGTGGGTGATTACATGAAAAAAATTTATTACATATTTTTAATTTTATTTATTTCATTAATTAATATAAATAATGTGAAAGCAGATGAAGGAATAGTCTATAGCACGAGATCATGCTTTGGCAAAACATACGGAATACATAATAACCACTGGCACGAAGCACTTCAAAAAGGCAATGACTGGATAGCAGTAGGTGATCCAATAAATACCTATCCATGCACCCCATCAAATGATCCAACATTAAAGTCTATAACCGTAAATAATACTAATATAAACGTACAAGATAAAATGGAATTTGAAACATATGATGAAACAGCCAATATTTTAGCCACTCCAACATATGCAGGAGCACAAATAGAATATGAACAAAATAAAAAATTAGAGATAGGAAATAATTTAATAACAATAAAAATAACAGGAGCAAGTGGTCTATCAAAAACATATGAATTAAATATTATTAGAAAAAAAATATTAAGTACAAACAATAACATAAAAAAAATAACCATAGATGGCAAAGAATACAAATTTAAAGAAAATAACATAGATGATATATTTGTAACCTCTAATCAAAAATCATTAGATATAAAAATAGAAACCGAAGACAAAACAGCCAAAGTAAACATAAAAAATAACAAATTAAAATCAGGAGATAATAAAGTAACAATTATAGTAAAAGCTGAAAATGGAAATGTACAGGAATATTACATTAATTATCATAAAACATTAGTATTATCCGATATATTAGGTTTAATAATAGGTATATTAATTTTAGCATCACCAATCATTCTAATTTTAATAATAATTTATTTTAAAAATAGAAAAAGATACATAAATAATAGTCATTATTACAAAACAAAAAAATCTTTATTTAAAAAGTATTAAAATTAATTTAAACTATGATATAATCAAATTAATAAAGGGCTAGTACAGACTTTATAGTTTTTGTACTGCTTTTTTTAAAAAAACATCATAACAAAAAGTAAAGAGGTGATATGTAAGAGCTAACCAAATAATATATTAAAGAAAGCTATTTTAAGATTAATGACATTAATTTTTAACACAAATTTAAATTATATTAAAAAAGATGCCAACGCATCATCTTAATTAAATAAGTATTTAGGGTTAAACCTTTATTTTAACTCTCTATGTCATCTTAAATAGCACTAAGACAATTTAAATATAACAAAATTAAATTATCTTGTCAATAGTAAAGGAGTAAGATTTATGCAAGAAACAAAATATAATATCGGATTAGATATTGGAACAAATTCAGTAGGATGGGCCGTAGTTCGTTCAGATAATTTTAATATAATTAGAAAAGGAGGCAAAAAGCTATGGGGTGTTCGTCTATTTGAAGAAGCCAAAACTGCTGCCGATAGAAGACTATTCAGAAGTAATAGAAGAAGATTAGATAGAAGAAGAGAACGCATTAAATTATTAAGAGAAATATTTAATAATGAAATAAACAAAGTAGATCCAAATTTTTTCAAAAAGATGCAAGAAACATTTTATAATGAAAAGGATTTAAAAAATAAAACTATTAAAATCACCAAAGAAGAAAAAGAACTAATAAAAAAATATAATGAAAAATATCCAACCATCTATCATTTAAGAGTAGCGCTCATGGAAAATAAAGAAAAAATGGATATTAGATTATTATATTTAGGTATTCATCATATCTTAAAAAATCGTGGTAATTTTTTATACACAGGAGATTTCAATGTAAATGATTTAAATATTGAAAAAAAATTAAAAGAAATATTCGAAAACATAGCTACGCAAGGAAATTTAGGTTTAGATATAGACAATATAAATAGGATAGACTATAGTTCACTAGCACACTCTTTTTTAGAAGTCTCAAAAAAAGATAAAGAATTAAAAATAAAAGAATTATTAAAAAATCATACATCAAAAGAATTTACAAACGAATTCACCAAATTAATGATTGGAAATAAAGCAGATTTAAACAAGTTATTTCAAATAGAGTCAGAAGAAAAATTATCTGTAACCTTTAAAGGTAGTAATTACGAAGATAATTTTGACAAACTTTCAGAAAATTTAAGTGAAAATATAGAAATTTTAGAAAGTATCAAAGAGTTATATGATATGGTTTTCTTAAAAGAACTATTTAAAGGAGAAGAGCATACATCAATATCAAAACTAATGGTATCAAAATATAAAGCACACGAAAATGATCTAAAAATACTAAAAGAAATATTAAGAAATAATAGAAAAGAATATAATAAAATTTTTAGAACAAAAGATAAATATACTTGTCTATATGACCAATATTTAAAAAACAAACTTTCCCAGCACGAATTCATGAATATAATACAAAAAGCAATAGAAAACAGTATAGATCCAAATGAAAGTAATAAATATTCAGAAACATTAAAAAGAATATCCAATGATGATTTTATGCCTAGAATAACAGATGCCGATAATGGAAAATATCCATATCAATTACACAAATCAGAACTATTACAAATAATTGAAAATCAAGGAAAATATTATCCATTTATAAAAGAAAATGTGGGTAATGTATACAAAATAGAAAAGCTATTAACATTTAGAATTCCATATTATGTAGGTCCACTTGGACAAACAACAAATAATAAAGAAATTCAAAATCCTAATTATTGGTTAGTAAGAAAAAGTAATGAAAGAATAACTCCATATAATTTTGAAAAAGTAGTAGATTTAGATAAATCAGCTGAAGCCTTTATAAAAAGGATGATTTCAACATGCACATATTTAATAGGCAAACCAGCCATACCAGCAAATTCAATATTATATTCAAAGTTTAAAGTATTGAATGAACTAAAACAAATAAAAATAAATGGTCATAGATTAATAACAGAGCAAATTCAAGATATATACAAAAACTTATTTTTAAAAACAAACGAAAACATAACAGATAAAAAATTTAAAAACTATATTAAAGCTTCAGAATTATTTATTTCTTCAGATACACCAGAAATTAGTGGATATAGTGCCGATAAAAAGTTTGCCAATAACATGAAATCATATTACGATTTCTTTGGACCAAACGGAATATTTGAAAACACAAACTATAACCTTAACCAAGCAGAAACGCTTATAGAATGGCGTACCATTTTTGAAGATAATAAAATATTAGAAAGAAAAATAAGACAAAATTATCAAGAATTATCAGATGAACAAATAAAGAAAATTTTATCTAAAAAATATAAAGGATGGAGTAGACTTTCCAAAGAATTACTAACAACCAAATATTATATAGACAAAGAAGAGATGCAAAATAAATCAATAATGGATTTATTAGAAACAACTCAAGAGAATTTTATGCAAATTATTAATAATGATAAATATAACTTCCAAAAAATGATAGATGATTATAATAAAGTGCAAGATAATAGTAAATTAGATTATTTAGTAGTATCAGAACTAGCAACCTCACCAGCCAATAAAAGAGGTATTTATCAAGCATTAAAAGTAGTAGATGAAATAGTAAAATATATAGGATATGAACCAGAAAATATTATGATAGAAATGACAAGAGAAAATAGAAAAGATGGAAGAAAAGTAAGTAGGAAAGAAAAAATATTAAATTGGTATAAAACACAAAAAACATCTTTAAATAACTATGACTATTTAATTAAACAAGCAGAAAAAGCAGAAGAAAAAGAATTTAATGATGAAAAATTATATTTGTATTTCTTACAAGAAGGTAAAAGTCTCTATTCTGGAAAAACATTAGACATTAATAATTTAAGCTTTTACGAAGTAGATCATATTATACCTAGAACATTAATTAAAGATGATTCTATTGATAACAAAGCCCTAGTATTAAAAGAAGAAAATCAAATAAAAGCTGCTAATTTTGTCTTGCCAAAGCAGTTTCGCAATGAAATCAATTTTGTTTGGTGGAATCATTTAAAAAAATGTGGATTAATGACAGATAAAAAAATAAACAGACTAAAAAGATCTAGTTATAGTGATGAAGATATTGAAGGATTTATCAATAGACAAATTGTTGAAACCAGTCAAATAGTAAAACATGTTGCTAATATATTAAAAAATTATTATAAAAATAGTAAGGTAATATATTTAAAAGCTAATCTATCAAGTGAATTTAGAAAAAAATATGATATATTTAAATTCCGTGACATTAATGATTATCATCATATGCATGATGCTTATTTAGCTGTTGCTTTAGGATATTATGTAACCTACTTTTTAAAGAAAAATAAAATTGATTTCACACAGTTAAAAGAGGAAAATTATAAAAATTATCAAAATGGAACATATAAATATAATAAAAAATATGGATATGTTATTAATAACGTTGATGAAACAATAACCTTATACGATAAAAACACAGGAGAAGTTCTTGTTGAAGGTAGTAAGTTCGTAAATACAGTCATCAAAAATCTATACCACTTTGATGGATTAATTAGTAAAAAGGTAGAAATCAGAACTGGTGAGTTTTTTGAGCAAAATATGTCTAAAAAAGGTACTAAAGGTGCAAGTCTTCATAAAGGACTAGATTATAATATGTATGGCTCTTATAGTGGTAAAAATCCAAGTTATGCCGCATTAGTAAAATATACAAAAAAAGAAAAAGAAGAGCAAAAAATGATCGGTATTCCTATTTATATAGATAAAGAATCTAAAAAAGATAATCAAATAAAAATAGATTACATAAAAGATTTATTAAAATTAGATAAAAATTCAAAAATAGAAATAATTAAAGATAAAATACCATTTAATGCCTTATTAAATTGGGAAGGACAAATATGTTATCTAGTTGGAGCAACCGATAAAGTAGAAGTATGTAATGCCAAAGAATTTATTATTGATGCTAAACATCTAAACAAATGGAAATATACATTAAGCAAACTATTAAATAATCAAAAATTTTATTCAGATGCACTCGCACAAAAACTAAATATTAGTGAAAATGAAATAGATAACAAATATAGTGAAAACTTATCAGAAATAATTTTATATATTGTGGAAAAAGTAAAAAAAGAATATAAATTATATGAAAATTTAATTCCAAATATGGAAGAAATGTTTAAAACAAATCATATAAATACATTAGAAACTAGCGAAAAAGAAATAATTATTAAGCAGATGTTTAATTTATTAAAACCAAATAGTTTAACTGCTAATTTAAAACAGTTAAATTCTAAATATTCTATGGCTTTTGGAAGAAAAAAAAATAAAACAATAAACCATACTATAATTATTAATAAATCAGTAACTGGAATTTATGAGGTAGAAAATGAGTTTTAGAACAGTAGTAATAAGTAAAGCAAATAAAATAAGCTATAAAAATAGATTTTTAGTAGTAAAAGATGACATGGACGAAAATTATATTCACTTGTCAGAGATAGATACTTTAATAGTAGATTCAATTTCAGTATCTATCTCTACCTATCTTTTAAAAGAATTGGTAACCAATAAAATCAATATTATATTTTGTGATGAAAAACATAATCCATTTGCTGAATTAAGTCCATATGGAATTTGCTATAATTCAAGCAAAAAAATATCAAAGCAAACAAAGTGGAATAAAGATAAAATAAGTAAATTATGGCAATTAATTATAAAAAATAAAATTATGAATCAAATGATTTTATTAAAAAAAATTCATTCTAAAAATTCAGATTTATTAATGAAATACATTGATGAAGTAACAGAAAATGACAAAACAAATAGAGAAGCTCATGCCTCAAAAGTATATTTTAACTCTTTATTTACTAAAAAATTTGTTAGAAATGCTGATGATGAAATTAATGCTAAACTAAATTATGGTTATGCAATTTTGCTTTCAAATTTCAATAAAGAAATAGTAGCTAATGGTTATTTAACACAAATAGGAATAAATCATAAAAGTGAATATAATAAATTTAATCTTGCGTGTGATTTGATGGAGCCGTTCAGAGTGGTTATAGATAATTTTGTGTATTATACTAAAGAAAAACCATTTAATACTGAATATAAATTAAACTTGGTAAATCTTTTTAACAATAAATTTAAATATGGTAATAAAAATTATTCATTAAAAGATATAATTAGTTTTTATACCAAAAATACATTACAATATTTAGAAGAAAATAACGAATATAAGGAATTTATATTTTATGAGGGATAGAGTAATGAGGACAATTGTTTTCTTTGATTTGCCAAATGTATATTCAAAAGACAAAAGAAACTATAATAGGTTTAGAAAATTTTTAATAAATGAAGGTTTTATTATGATGCAAGAATCAGTATATTCTAAATTAACATTAAACAATGTACAAAGTAATTTTCTAGAAGATAGAGTCAGAAAAAATGCACCATCAAAAGGAATAATTCAAATGCTTACAGTTACAGAAAAACAATATGCAAGTATTGAATATGTTATTGGTAATTCTAAAACTAAAATTATAAATAATGAAGATAAATTAATTGTATTATGAATATTAAATTTAATTATTTAGATAATATATTACCAATAACAGATACAAAAATAACTTCCGTTGAAATAGAAAATAAAGGTTACTTTTATAGAACAACTACTAATTTTATTAAAATAAGTGATGGTGAATTAATCGAGGAAATATACTTTTTTGATGAAAATAAAGAAGAATTAACATTAGCAAATAAAATCATGGTAATTTCAGACTATTTTAATTTTGAAATAATTATGAAAAAATATTCATCACATTTACAAAAACTAATTATAGAAAATACTGATGAAAAAATAATCAATGATATCACTATGCTTTACAAAAAAGTCATTAAAAAAATGGAAATACCATTAGAAAATATTGATTTTAAAATAGAATATAACAATGATTTTAATATTGAACAATTGCTAAAATTATTAAAGCCAAATATAACTTTAAAAGATAATATAATAGATAATTTATATTTAATAATTGATTTAGAAAAAACATTTAAATTTAATTTTTTATTAATTTTTATAAATCTAAAACAATATTTAGATAAGGAAGAATTAGAAGAATTTTATAAATATTGCATTTATAATAAGATAAGTATCTTATTAATAGAAAATATGAGTCATCAAATACCAACAGAAAATGAGCAAAAATTAATTATAGATGCTGATTTAGATGAATTTATGTTATAATTGAAGTGACATAGTTACTATTTAAGAAACTAATTTTCTATGCGTTAGTCATTACATAGATTAAATCAATTTGAGGTTTTAGATCTATGTCATCTTAAATAGTACTAAAACATGTATAATAATCAATACCTAATTTTATGTGTTTTAGATCTATGTCATCTTAAATAGTACTAAAACATGATGCCGAGAATATGAAATGGTCTAACCGTTTTAGATCTATGTCATCTTAAATAGTACTAAAACATAAGTAATTATAAGCTCCTAGATAAAAATGTTTTAGATCTATGTCATCTTAAATAGTACTAAAACTTCTACTTCTATCATCATCTAAAATTGTATGTTTTAGATCTATGTCATCTTAAATAGTACTAAAACTATTAGGCGATTTATCAACTATGATTTCAAGTTTTAGATCTATGTCATCTTAAATAGTACTAAAACCATTTCCTATACCACCAGTAAGCTACCAATGTTTTAGATCTATGTCATCTTAAATAGTACTAAAACATAACCTGAATAGCCACTCAATGAAAATACGTTTTAGATCTATGTCATCTTAAATAGTACTAAAACTGAAATAAAGTAATGTCTTTAATATGACTTGTTTTAGATCTATGTCATCTTAAATAGTACTAAAACCAAAACAAAAGTTTAAAGAGGTGGTTAATTGTTTTAGATCTATGTCATCTTAAATAGTACTAAAACACTGCCTCTATGCAGAGATCAACTGCCGAAGGTTTTAGATCTATGTCATCTTAAATAGTACTAAAACCAATATCTTAATAATAAGATGCATGAAATAGTTTTAGATCTATGTCATCTTAAATAGTACTAAAACACAAGGCTTAGTGCAAGAATATTTGAATTAGTTTTAGATCTATGTCATCTTAAATAGTACTAAAACCTCCAATATAAAATGCACTCTCTATCCATCGTTTTAGATCTATGTCATCTTAAATAGTACTAAAACGATACATTCCACGAGGACTTTCAATTTTAAGTTTTAGATCTATGTCATCTTAAATAGTACTAAAACTTTAAAACAGATATCTGCTATTTCTTCATTGTTTTAGATCTATGTCATCTTAAATAGTACTAAAACGTGTTAGATCTATGATTAACGCTATATTAAGTTTTAGATCTATGTCATCTTAAATAGTACTAAAACTAACAATTCCTTCCATACCTTCGGCTACAAGTTTTAGATCTATGTCATCTTAAATAGTACTAAAACTGAATTTTGAAAAATTAGGATTAGATTTACGTTTTAGATCTATGTCATCTTAAATAGTACTAAAACATCATATCGACTATACCAATTATACATTTTGTTTTAGATCTATGTCATCTTAAATAGTACTAAAACCGAAAAACTTAGTATAAACATACTCCATACGTTTTAGATCTATGTCATCTTAAATAGTACTAAAACATTCCTCGCGATTATCTAGTTCATAGATTAGTTTTAGATCTATGTCATCTTAAATAGTACTAAAACAAAATTTAGACCCAAATACTAAAGCAATGAGTTTTAGATCTATGTCATCTTAAATAGTACTAAAACTGGATCGTAAGATTTGTGACGGTATGAAAGGTTTTAGATCTATGTCATCTTAAATAGTACTAAAACCTGCATTTCTTATTTTATTAACTATTCCACGTTTTAGATCTATGTCATCTTAAATAGTACTAAAACAAATAATTATACATGATAAGTTCATCTATGGTTTTAGATCTATGTCATCTTAAATAGTACTAAAACGAGCATGGAAGCTTGAAAGCAGATTTATAAGTTTTAGATCTATGTCATCTTAAATAGTACTAAAACATTTATTGGCGAAGAACCTTACTACAATAGGTTTTAGATCTATGTCATCTTAAATAGTACTAAAACCGAAATGCATGGCAATCACGGTTGTTATGTGTTTTAGATCTATGTCATCTTAAATAGTACTAAAACCGAACAAATCCTATCACTGGCTATGTATTGGTTTTAGATCTATGTCATCTTAAATAGTACTAAAACTATCAGCAGGTGATAAACCAGTAACATCATGTTTTAGATCTATGTCATCTTAAATAGTACTAAAACCGCACTCCACACAACCCACGAAACTCCACCGTTTTAGATCTATGTCATCTTAAATAGTACTAAAACGCACCATTAAATGCACCATTTACGCAATAGGTTTTAGATCTATGTCATCTTAAATAGTACTAAAACATTTTCTCTTCGTATCAAACCTATGCATATGTTTTAGATCTATGTCATCTTAAATAGTACTAAAACTACTACGTAAAGTCATTAAAGGTGCTAGTAGTTTTAGATCTATGTCATCTTAAATAGTACTAAAACAAAACATCAGTATCTACTACTCGATATTCTGTTTTAGATCTATGTCATCTTAAATAGTACTAAAACATGAATATGTTTATGCTGTTGTAGTACCTAGTTTTAGATCTATGTCATCTTAAATAGTACTAAAACCATCCATATCAGCTACTACATTAACATATAGTTTTAGATCTATGTCATCTTAAATAGTACTAAAACTAAGACAAGTATGTTGTCATACAAGGTTAGGTTTTAGATCTATGTCATCTTAAATAGTACTAAAACTAACTCTTTTAACTGGTAATTCATATCAACAGTTTTAGATCTATGTCATCTTAAATAGTACTAAAACTTTGGGCATTCCTGATAATAACATTCACGAGTTTTAGATCTATGTCATCTTAAATAGTACTAAAACTCGCCGTTTAGCTGACTTAATGGACCACTAGTTTTAGATCTATGTCATCTTAAATAGTACTAAAACTCCCCAAATTGGAAATACTTGCTCATAGCCGTTTTAGATCTATGTCATCTTAAATAGTACTAAAACAGTCTGCCCTTCGAGCTGCTGCTAAAGTTGGTTTTAGATCTATGTCATCTTAAATAGTACTAAAACACATACTAAACATACGCATAACTCCTACTAGTTTTAGATCTATGTCATCTTAAATAGTACTAAAACTTAGATTTATAAGTAAGGAAGGCATTACTAGTTTTAGATCTATGTCATCTTAAATAGTACTAAAACAACTATTAAGGCATATAAAAAGCACCTTGTTTGGTGCTAATCATCAAAATCATCGATTGGGGGATATTGGATAAATTGCTTATCAAAATCTTCTTTAGTCATATCAAATAGTTTCAAAAAATGTTGTATGACTTTTTTGTCCCACAAGTCTTGGTGTAGTTCATATTCTTCATCTTGTGAAGTTAAAATTTTCAAAAAATCTTCTTTGTTTTTTGTATTTAATATTTTTTTAACAAGTTCTTTATTCATCTCTTACCACCTTATCAATAAATTCATATAATTTTTTATCTTTTCTTTTTAACAATGATGGATTTTTATAATAATATTTTAAACCTTCGCTAATATATTCTAAAGCTAAATGGGTATTTACATTGTCAAATATAAAAGAAAATTTACTATCATATATTCTTGTTTGATATGCACTAACAAATTTAGAAGTATCTTTAAGAACCCAATATTTTCCAGATGTTCCTTTAACTTTTTTAAAATCGCTTTTTTTATAACTAGAAAATTTGTCTTTAATAAGTTTATTATACTCTTTTCTTTCTTCTTTTGTAAATGTACTTGATAATTTATGCCCTAATTCATGTATTAAAGTATATTCATCAGCAGTTTTAGATCTATGTCATCTTAAATAGTACTAAAACAAAGTAAATGATGTAGTAACTCCATCAACAGTTTTAGATCTATGTCATCTTAAATAGTACTAAAACTTTAATCTCTGTAATTGCCATTCATTTACTGTTTTAGATCTATGTCATCTTAAATAGTACTAAAACTAAATGATTTAAGTATTAATGTGGTACTTAGTTTTAGATCTATGTCATCTTAAATAGTACTAAAACTTCTCTCATGGTAGTAATTAACTACCTAGAGTTTTAGATCTATGTCATCTTAAATAGTACTAAAACATCCAAATAATAATTCATTATTATCTTCTTTGTTTTAGATCTATGTCATCTTAAATAGTACTAAAACGACTACGGAAAAAGGTTTCATCCTGTTAATAGTTTTAGATCTATGTCATCTTAAATAGTACTAAAACTTTGATTTTACTTCAGAAATGCTTTTCTTTGTTTTAGATCTATGTTATTTTTAAAATAGGGAATATGACCACGCCAGTAATTTGGAATGACCACATTCACTCACAATAATATGCACAGTTTAAATAAATTAGTCAATTTTATTTAATCCCTCTAATTATATTGAAAGAAAATTTATAAAAATGTATTATTATTTAAACAGAGGAAAAATATGATGGAAGATATAATGAAAAAACACAAGGAACATTTTGATAAAGTTAGAAAAATAAAATTTAAAAATGAAAATGAAAGCTATAAATATGGTGATAAATTTCATAAAGAACTTTCTCAATATATTAAAAAAAGAATTAAAGAGTTAGAAATTGTTTTAGATAAAAAACTATTATAAATGTCCAAAATAAGAAAAATAGATGTTATAATTAATTAGGAAGTGATGATATGCAAATAAAAGAAGGATTAATAATTGCTCCTAATTATATAAAAAAAGAAATACTAAAAAAATTATCCAAAGAAAAAAAACTAATAAATATAAAAATAATGAATAAAAAAGAGTTTATACAAAACTACTATGGAAAAAGCAAAAAAGAAGCTCTTTATTTTATTATGCAAAAATATAACCTAAACTATGAAGTTGCTAAAAACTATCTAGATAACATATTTATAAATAGTAAAACTATAAAACCATATTTTGATGTTTTAAAAAAAGAAAACTTAATAGAAACAAATCCATATTTTAAAAACAATTTAAAAAATATAAAAGTTATAGGTTATAGTGATATAGATCCATATATTTTAAAAGATCTAAACAAATACAATTTACAAATAATAAATCAAAACTCAGGCACACTAGAACCCATAGTTCATGAATTTGTATCTCAAACAGACGAAATCACCTATGTAGCCATAGATATAATAAAAAAAATAAAAGAAGAAAAAGTAAACATCAACGATATATATATATCAGGAATTACCGAAGAATATAAAAGTGAATTAATAAGAATATTTAATCTATTCAAAGTGCCTTTCTCCTTTAATAAAAAAAATTCCCTTTATAGCACTCCCTTAGTGCAAACATTTATAAAAAACATAAAAAAGACCAAAGACATAAATAAATCATTAGAGCATATTCCAAGTGCAGAATTAAAAAACCAAATTATAGATATTATCAATACACTTTCATTTCCCCAAATAGATAATATTTCCCTAGAAATAATAGAAAACAGCTTAAAAAATATAACTGTAAGTAATGCAGAAATAAAAAACGTTATAAAAATAATAGATATAAACGAAATAACCGATAAAACAAAACACTATTACATATTAGGATTAAATCAAACAGTTATTCCACATATATATAAAGATGACGATATAATTTTAGACAAAGAAAAAGAGCCACTAGGACTATTAACATCACTTCAAAAAAACGAAATAGAAAAAGAAAACCTCAAATATATAATCAAAACATTTCCCAATTTAACCCTATCATATAAACAAAAAGACACATTTAATACATATTATCCATCATCAATCATAGAAAAGTTAAATCTAAAAATAGAAAAAGAAAACCAAATAACGTATAATTACTCAAATGATTATAATAAATTAAAATTAGGAATAATGTTAGATAATTATTATAATTATAACGAAAAAAGTGATTTATTAAATTCATTATATAGTACATATCCAAATATACCATATAATGAATATTCAAATAAATATACAAAAATAAGCCCTCAAAATTTAAAAGAATACATAAATAATAATTTAACCTTATCATATACAAGTTTAAACAATTATGCATTATGTCCATTTAAATTTTACATTAAACATATACTAAAACTAGAACCATACGAAGATACATTTCCACTATTAATAGGTAATTTATTTCACCATGTATTATCGCAGATATATGATGAAAAATTTAATTTAGAAAAAGAGTATTATGGCTATTTAAAAGATAAGTCACTAACACCCAAAGAAGAATTTTACATAGAAAAACTATATGAAACACTAAAAGAAGATATTAACATAATAAAATGGCAAGAAAGCAAAAGCCAATATAATAAACATCTAACAGAAAAACAAATAGAAATAGATAAATCAAAAGACATCAAAATAACATTCAAAGGAATAATAGATAAAATAAATTATCATGAAGAAAATCAAATAAATGTTATCATAATAGATTACAAAACAGGAAACGTTTCCGCCACACTAGATAACATAAACTACGGATTAAATATGCAACTACCCACATACATATATCTAGTTCAAAAAGGTTTAGGCAAAAACTATCAAGTAAACGGTTTTTATCTTCAGCAAATATTAACAGAAAACCAGTTAGATAGCAAAGACAGCAAAAAAGATACAAAAGATAGTTTAAAATTAAAAGGTTATACAGTAAATGATGAAAGTATTATAGAAAAAATAGATGAAACATATCAAAATAGTCTTATTATCAATGCGCTAAAAACCACCCAAAAAGGATTCTACGCATATTCAAAAATAATAGATAAAGAAGAAATAAAAAAACTAGAAGAAATAACCGAAGATAACATAAATAAAACAATAGATAACATATTAAATACAAATTTCAATGTAACCCCAAAAAGAATAGATAACAAAAACATAAGCTGTGAATTTTGCCCATTCAAAGATATATGTTATTACAAAGAAGAAGACATTAAAGATTTAAAAAACACCAAATTTAAAGACATCATAGGAGGTGAAGAAAATGCCTAACTGGACAAAAGAACAAACCCTTGCCATAAATAAAACAGGAGAAAATATCATAGTATCAGCCGGAGCAGGATCAGGGAAAACCGCCGTTTTATCAGAAAGAGTAATAACAAAATTAAAAGAAGACATTAGTTTAGATAATTTATTAATCTTAACATTCACAAATGCCGCCGCTGCCGAGATGAAAGATAGAATAAGAAAAAAAATAATAAAAGAAAATATAACCAAAGAAATAAACAAAGTAGATACAGCAGACATCACCACCTTTGATGCCTATGCCCTAAAATTAATAAAAACATATAGTCATAAACTAAACATATCAAGCAAACTATCAATAGTAGATTCCAGCATAATATCATTAGAAAAAAAACATATAATTAATAAAATATTTGAAGAAAACTATAGAACTAAAAACCGCAAGTTTTTAAAATTAATCACCGATTTTACTTTAAAAGACGATAAAAAAATAATAAAAAACATTTTAAAACTAAATGAAAGTCTAGATAATCTTTATAACAAAAAAGAATATTTAAATTCCTACATAGAAAATTACTATAACGAAAACAAAATAAAAGAATATCTAGAAGAATATCAAAATCTAATAAGAGAAAAACAAAAAAGCATTAAAAATACCATTAAAACATTAAGTTATTATGTAGATGGAAATTATATAGAAAAATTAGAAAGTACATTAAGTAATTTATTAAATGCCAAAACCTATGAAGAAATAAAAACAAGATTTCCAGAAAGACTTCCTAATCTACCAAAAGGAATGGAAGAAGAAGCCAAAAACACAAAAAAAGAAATATCAAATCTCATAAATGAATTAAAAGAATTAACAAAATATGAAACTATTTATGAAATAAAAGAAAGTATAAATAAAACAAAAGATTATGCAGAAGTAATTATAGACATAATATTAAAGTTAGATAAAAAATTAAATGAATATAAAAAAGAAAAAAACGTCTACGAATTTATCGATATAGCCCGTATGGCCATCAATTTATTAAAAGAAAACGAAGATATCAGAAAAAACTTAAAAGAAAAATATAAAGAAATATTAATAGACGAATATCAAGATACAAATGATATACAAGAAACATTCATTTCCTATATTGAAAATAACAATGTATATATGGTAGGAGATATTAAACAGTCCATTTACCGTTTTAGACATACAAATCCAAAGTTATTCAAAACAAAATACGAATCATATAGTAAAAATAAAGGCGGATATAAAATAGATTTAAACAAAAACTTCCGTTCAAGAAAAGAAGTATTAGACAACATAAACGAAATGTTTAATCAAATAATGGATTCAGACATAGGAGGAGCAGATTATATAGACTCTCACCAAATGGTATATGGAAATATAGCCTATAATGAAATAAATAAAGAAAACTATAACATAGAAGTATTAAACTATCAAAACAAAGAAGACAAAACCTATAGTGCAGATGAAATAGAAATATTCACTATAGCAAAAGACATAAAACAAAAAATAGAAAATAAATTTCAAATAATGGATAAAGAAACAAATAAAAAGAAAAATTTAGAATATAAAGACTGTGCCATACTAATAGATAGATCATCTAAATTTGATTTATATAAAAAAATATTTGAATATTTAAACATTCCAATAACCATATATAAAGACAAAGCCATAAATACTTCAGATGAAATAATAATCATCAAACACATATATAATTTAATTTTATCAAATAAAATAGATGAAAGATTCAAATACTCTTTCACCTCACTAGCCAGAAGTTATATATTTGAATATAAAGATGATGAAATATTAAATCACATTACAAAAAATGACTATCAAAATACAGAAATAATAAAAAACATTAATACATTAAAACAAGACATAAACCAAAAAACAAATGAAATATTAATAAGAGAAATAATAGATGTTTTTGACATATATCAAAAAATGATTAAAATAGGCGATATAAATAATAGAATAACTATTATAGACTCCTTAATAAAAGTTGCCCAAAACTGTGATAAATTAGGTTACAAAATAGAAGACTTTTACGAATATTTAAATGAAGTATTAGAAGAAAAATTAAATATAACTTTAGCCATTAATAAAGAAAATTCAAATTCCGTTAAAATAATGACCATCCACGCTTCAAAAGGATTAGAATTTCCAATATGTTATTTTAGCTCCTTAAGTAAAAAATTCAACCTTGACGATTTAAAAAATCTCTTTTACTTTGAAGAAAAATATGGATTAATATTGCCATATTATGATAATGGTCCAAAATCCACAATATTAAAAACACTATTAAAATATAATTATTTAAAAGAAGAAATATCCGAAAAAATAAGATTATTTTATGTCGCCCTAACAAGAGCTAGAGAAAAAATAATATTAGTAACAAATTTAGAAGAAAAGCCAATTATAAAAGATAGTGGTATAGTAGATGACAGCATAAGATTAAAATATTCATCCTTTATAGATATATTAAATTCAGTCTATTTAAGTTTAAAAAAATATATAATAAATATAGACTTATCCACATTAAATCTAACTAAAGAATATAATTTATCAAAAAAAGAAATGTTAAAAAGCACTTTTTCCACAGTAAAACCATTAAAAGTAGACGAATTAAATATTGAAAAAGAAGAAATAAAGAAAACACATTTTTCAAAAAATACCCATGAAATATATACCAAAGAAGAAAAACAAAATATAGAATTAGGTTTAAAAATGCACAGTATTTTAGAAAATATAGATTTTAAAAATCCAAATTTAAATAACTTAACCGACTTTGAAAAAAGAAAAATTTTGTCATTTATAAGTGCAGGTATATTAGAAGGTTCAAAAGAAATTTATAAAGAATATGAATTCATATATGAAGAAGAAAAAGAAGAGAAGCACGGTATAATCGATTTACTCTTAATCAAAGAAAAAGAAAATATTATTGTGGATTATAAATTAAAGCATACAAAAGATGAAGCATATTTAAAACAGTTAAACGGTTACAAAAAATATATTGAAAATATCACAAATAAACAAACCAAAATATATTTATATTCTATATTAGATGAAAAATTAATAGATTTAAATGAAACTCTGATTAATTAACAATAAAAATCACCATAATAAAACCAAGGTGAACATTATGACAAAAAAAGATAAAAGAAAAATAGTTAGAATGATACTAAATCAAAATCTAGAAAAAGAAGAGAAAGATGATATTATGGATTTATTAGCCGACACTTCTATAGCAATAGATGTTGATAAAGAAGAAGAAAAAAATCTAACAAAAGCCGAAAAAGCAGCAGACAAAATATCAGAAATAGCAGGAAGCTGGTCATTTATTTTTATTTCTATCATATTTTTAATAGGCTGGATGTTTATAAATTCTTTTATATTAAAAGAAAATGAAATAGACCCTTATCCTTATATCTTATTAAATTTAATTCTATCATGTATCTCTGCCCTGCAAGCACCAATAATCATGATGAGTCAAAATAGGGCATCAAAAAAAGATAGTTTAAGAAATCAAAATGATTATAAAATAGATTTAAAAAGCGAATTATTACTAGAGGACTTACACCATAAAGTAGAAATATTAATCAATAATCAAAATAGATTACTAAATATTTTAGATAAAGCTATAACCGAAGATGAAAACAGTTGAAATAAATATATATAAATGGTAAATTTTTATACAAGGAAGTTGAGATTATGGAGAAAAACCTTTTAATATATATGCGGATACTCTCGTTCACTTAACACTATCACTTATAATAGAAAATGAAAACAGATATATAATAGATTATATTGATATTAATAGGTTTTGGAAAACCCTTAAAGAAAATTTAGCAAAACAAAATATCGAAGCCACAAAAATATGGGACCGAGCTTATGATTATGATAATTATGGATATCCAGTTGAAGTATATAAAGAAGATGGTGCATATGATGAATATTTTATATTATATCCTTGATCCGATTTAAAAGAATTTGTTAAATCTTTTATCGGCAGTATCTCTCTTGACATTATAAATGCTTGTTACCAAGACCATTTATTTCAAAAACTCCCACCTAGAAGCGAAGATGATTTAGAAAAAATGAATCAAATATATCAAAAATATGTCGAAGAAAAAGAAGAAGAAAATAAAAAACAATATGATTTTTATAATCACCGAAGAAAGCAAATTATTAAGCAAAAGAAAAGAATCAATCAACATAGCCATTGATTTTTTTCTTGCTATAAAATATCTAATAGTATATAATTAAAATAAAGGAGAGTGAAATAAATGGGATTAATAAAAGCCGTAACAAGTTCAGTTTCATCTGGATTTGGAGATCAATTTAAAGAGTTTATAGAATGCCCAGAAACAGGCGATAATGTTTTAATACAAAGAGGTATTATAAAACATGGAGAAGGAAATAAAAATCCAAGTGAAGGAATAATAACAAAAGGAAGTCAAATAGTAGTTCCAGAAGGAATGGCTATGATGATAGTAGATAATGGTGCTATCGCAGATTTTTCAGCAGAGCCAGGAATTTACACCTATGAACAAAGTACAGAACCAACAGTATTTGATGGAGGATTTTTTAAAGGAATAAAAGATACTATAAAAACAATTGGAAGACGTATCACATATGGTGGACAGCCTGCCCACGATCAAAGAGTATATTACGTTAACACAAAAATAATCATGGGAAATAAATTTGGTAGTCCACAACCCAAAAAAATAACTGATGAAAAATACGGAACACTAGAAGTAACATTTTTTGGAGAATATGCTGTTAGAGTAGTAGATCCAGCACTTTTAGTAGCCGAAGTAATCGGTACAAATCCAAAAGATACAATTACTTTTGATGAAGTAGTAGGAAGTCAATTAAAAGCAAAATTCGTAGAAAAAGTAACACTAGCAATTTCAAATGTCATGAGAAATAAAAAAGTTTCATTTGGAGATATGGGACTTTATGGTAGTGATATTTCTGATGAAATGAACAAATGCCTAGATGATTCATGGAAAAAACAATATGGTTTAGAAATTACCGACGTTGCCATGGGAGACATCAACCTAACAGATGAATCAATGAAAAGAGTATCTAGAATTGATGATGCTAAAATATTTTCAGATCCAACTTTGCAGTCAGGTTTAATGGCCAGCGCTTCAGCTGAAGCTATGGAAAATGCCGCAGCAAATGAAGGCGGATCTATGATGGGATTTATGGGAATGGGAATGGCCAATCAAGCAGGAGCTACAATGATTAATGCCGTTAATCAAAACATGCAAGCCCAAAACGTAAATCAGCCAGCAAATCAGCCTACAGTAGGAGCAGTATCAACAAATCAAAATACCGAAACAGCCCCTAAATTCTGTAGTAATTGCGGAGCTAAATTAACAGGTAAATTTTGCAGTAATTGCGGTAAGGAAGCTAAATAATGGATGAAATATTAAAATATGAACCAGAATTTACCGAAGCAAAATTCAAAACATATGCCGATAATGTTTTTATCCAACTTCATCTAGCCCTAGTAACTAAAGAGTTAGAAAACATAAAACATTTTGTATCAGATGAAGTCTATAATAAATATCAAGACAAATTAGATGAGTTAAATAAAAAACATTTAATTCAAATGTATGATGAGATAAATGTTGCCCAGACAGATATTTTAAGTTATAAAGTAGATAACGAAAACATGATAATAGAAGTAAATATATTATCTAGATATTTAGATTATTTAATGGATGAAGATGGTAACTATGTTAGTGGAGATACAGATATTAGAACAGAAAAAAACAACCACCTAGTATTCACTAAAAAAATAAATTATGAAAAATCAAAAACAGTTAGAAAATGTCCAGGATGCGGAGCTTCAATTGACGTAAATGCAAATGGTAAATGTGAATACTGCGGAACAATTTATAATCTAGAAGACAAAGACTGGGTTTTAAAATCCATTGATATAAAGGAGTAATATATGAATAAAAAGTTAAAAAACATTCTAATTATATTTGTAATTGCCTTTATAACCCTAATGCCATTTTATCACCCAGGTGCTGATTCAGGATTTGATGGTAGTTATTCTGGCGGATCATCAGGAGGATTTTCAGGTTCAAGCTGGAGTAGCTCTGGTGGATCATATTATGGAGGAAGTTATTCCAGTGGATCATCAAGCCCAATAGTAGTTTTTGTGCCATTAACAGTTATGCTTATACTTGTCGCTATTGCAATTATAAATTCTAAAAAGCAAGGAAACACAATGCCAAGAACATTCTTAAATAATTTAAAACCATATGACATAAATAAATTAAAAGAAATATTACCAAATTTTACTGAAAAAGAGTTTAAACAAGAAGCATATAACATATATCAAAAAGTTCAAATTGCATGGATGAATTTTGACTATGATAACATGAGAAAGTCAGTAACTGATGAAATGTATAATATGTATAAATCACAGTTAACAACATTATCAGTCAAAAAACAGACAAACATTATGAAAGACTTTAACTTGCTAGGCTTTAACATAAGAGGTATGGAAATAAAAGATAACATAATATCTTTAACAGTAATCATGCAAGTAGAATGTTATGATTACATAGTAGATAAAAATAACAAAGTAGTAAGAGGAACAGATAAAAGAAAAGTTATCTATAACTATGCTATGACATTTAACAAAGGAATAAGTGAAAAACCAAATAAATGTCCAAACTGTAATGCACCATTAGAAAATGTTAATTCAAGCAAGTGTCCATATTGCGATTCAGTAATTATAAGTGAAAACTATGACTGGGTTTTAGCTAAAAAACAAGTATTATCACAAAGATATAAATAAAGGAAGCAAAATTAATCGCTTCCTTTTATTATGAATTTATCGTTATCAATATCAATAGTAACAGTAGAGTTAAACTTAACATCCTCATTAATTATAGCTTTAGCTATCAAAGTTTCGATATTTCTGCTGACATATCTTTTAATAGGTCTTGCCCCATATTTTTCATCATAAGAATTTTCAATAATATATTTTTTAGCTTTTTCAGTAACATTCAAAGTTAATTTCTTATCACGAAGTCTATATTCAATTTCAGAGATAATTTTATCCAAAATCTCATAAACAACATCTTTAGAAAGAGAATTAAATATAATAATCTCATCAATACGGTTAATAAATTCAGGTTTAAACGTTCTTCTAAGTTCACTCATAACCATATCACTACTATCCTTATGACCTTCCAATATATAATCACTACCCAAATTAGAGGTCATAATTATAATTGTATTTTTAAAATCAACAGTTCTACCCTGTGAATCAGTAATTCTACCATCATCCAAAATTTGAAGTAAAATATTGAATACATCTCTATGAGCCTTTTCTATTTCATCAAATAAAATAATACTATATGGATTTCTTCTAACAGCCTCAGTTAACTGTCCACCATCATCATAACCAACATATCCAGGAGGAGAACCAATTAATCTAGCAACAGAATGAGGTTCCATATATTCGCTCATATCTATTCTAACCATATGTCTTTCATCATCAAAAAGTTCATATGCTAAAGATTTAGCCACTTCAGTTTTACCAACACCAGTAGGACCCAAAAAGATAAATGAACCAATAGGTCTATTAGGATCTTTAATTCCAGCACGTGCTCTAATAATAGCCTCACTAACTAAATGAATAGCCTTATCTTGACCCTTAACCCTTTTCTTCAAATTATCTTCCAAATGAAGAAGTTTTTCTCTTTCAGTTCCCACAAGTTTACTAATAGGAATATTAGTCCATTTAGAAATAATAGCTGCAATAGATTCATCATCAACTACATCACTTAAAATAGAATTCTTATTATTCTTCTTTAAAGACTCAAGTTCTTTTTCTAATGAAGGAATAACCCCATGACGAAGTCTAGCCGCTGATTCTAAATCATATTTAGATTCAGCATACTCCAAATCATGATTAGCTTTCTCAATTTCTTCCTTTTTATGATTAATAGAAGAATTAATTTCTTTTTCATGTTCCCAAGCATCCCTTAAATCCTTTTCTTTAGCTTTAAGTTCAGTAAGTTTATCGTCAATTTCTTTAATTCTATTTTTAGAAAACTCATCTTTTTCTTTTTTAAGAGCCTGTTTTTCAACCTCTAATTGCATAATTTTTCTAGTCAAAGTATCCAAAGACGTAGGAACAGATTCCAACTGCACCTTAATAGTCGCACAAGCTTCATCCACTAAATCAATAGCTTTATCAGGTAAAAATCTATCAGTAATATATCTATCAGATAAAGTAGCAGCCGCCACCAAAGCCTTATCCTTAATAGTAACACCATGATAAACCTCAAAACGAGATTTTAATCCACGAAGAATAGTAATTGTATCAAGGACAGTAGGTTCAGAAACTAATACTTTTTGAAATCTTCTTTCCAAAGCGCCATCTTTTTCAATATATTTACGGTATTCATTTAAAGTAGTTGCACCAATACAGTGAATTTCCCCACGGGCAAGCATAGGCTTAAGCATATTACCAGCATCCATAGCACCTTCCAAAGCACCCGCACCAACTATCATGTGAATCTCGTCGATAAACATGATAATTTCACCATCAGAATCTTTGACTTCTTTTAAAACAGCTTTTAATCTATCTTCAAATTCACCTCTATATTTGGCCCCAGCAATCAAAGATCCCATATCAAGTTCCCAAATATGTTTATCCTTCAAACTATTAGGGACATCACCCTTAACAATTCTTTGAGCTAAGCCTTCCACAATAGCCGTTTTACCAACACCAGGTTCACCAATTAAAACCGGATTATTTTTAGTTTTACGAGATAAAATACGTGTAATAGAGCGAATTTCATCATCTCTACCAATAACAGGATCTATTTTCCCATCACGCACAGCCTCCGTAATATCTCTACCATATTTTTCTAAAACATTTTGTAAATTTTCTTGATAAGCCTGTTCTTGATTCATATATATAACCTCCTTTACATTCAAAATTAATCTTTATAAAAAAGATACATTATAACTATATCACCTCTTTTAGCACTTGTCAAGTGAGAGTGCTAAAATAGACATAAAAATATATTTATGTTATACTTTAATAGTATCAAAGAGGAGGTAAAAGATATGTCAAAACTTAGTAATAGAGCAATAGTAATTCTTGCTTTTATTGCAATTATTGGTGGCCTACTAATTATCTCTGCAGATTATTTAAAAGGTAAAAAAGATAGAGCCTATCAAAAAATAAGTATATCATTATATAATGAGGCTCACGATAATACTCCTCAAAATCTCGAAAGTACATCCGAAGAAGACCCATATATTCCAACCCCTAATCCTAATGGATATTTAGGAATATTAACTATTGATAAGATAAACTTACAACAAGGTTTTTATGACAAAAATAACCAGCACAATAATGTAAGTGAAAATTTAACTTTTTTAGCTCCATCCAACTATCCGGACGAAAAAAACGGTAATGTTATTTTAGTCGCCCATTCCGGAGTTACTAGAATAGCCTATTTTAAAAATTTATATCAATTAAAAGTGGGAGATATTGCTAAAGTAGAATATAAAGGACACTTATATACATATAAAATAGATAACATATATAATGAAACAAAAGATGGTAATGTTACAATTTATAGGGATACGACAAAACAAACTTTGACAATGATTACATGTACAAAAAATGATAATACAAAACAAACAGTATATATAGCTTATTTAGAAAGTGTTAAATAAGCTTTTATTATAAGAAGGTGTAATAATGAAATGTAATACTTGTGGAAAAGAAATAAAAGAAAAAGCTTTATTTTGTTCAAATTGTGGAAATATAATAGGAAGTATGGTAGAAAACAAAAAAATAGAAACAGTAAAAAACCATAATATAATTATTATATTAGTAGTATTACTGTTGATTTTTGCGATCATATGCTACATAATATTTAAAAATACAGGTCAACTAGTCAATATGAAAGGGGTAAAAGTATATATTCCAAACGATTATGAAGAAAAAATAAAAGCAAATTATGATAAAGCCTATATTTCTAAAAAAGAAGATATTATGATAGGTGTAATCATACAAAAAAATACACATTTAAATTTTAATGATTACTTGAAAGCTTTAGAACTTACATTAAAATCAACTGCTAAAACTAATTGTGAAAAAGAGTTCGATAAAAACATAAAAAATACCAGATGGGTAAAATATCAATGTGCAAACGAAAAGGAAAAAGCTAGTATGTATACCACTATAAAAGAGGATACAGCTTATATAGTCTCCTTAGAAAGTATTACATCAACAAACACTAATAACTTAGAAAACCAAGTTGAAAATCATTTGGAGTTGATAAAATGAGATGTCCTAATTGTAATTTTGAAACAAATAAAAAAGATACTTATTGCCCACACTGTGGAGAAGAAATACGACCATTAAGAAATCAAGTAAAAAACGCTTGGAAAGATTCGAAACAAAGAAAAGGTATAAAATCATTTGTGAAAAAAAATACTTTAAAAAAGCTAGTGGGAGTCAATCTATTTATAATTTTGTCTATATTTTTAATATATATAATAGACTTTATATTAATATACAAACTTAATATAGACACTATGTCTTCTTTTCTCACATTTATAACTATTATACTAACCTTTTTGTTATATGTTTTTGGAAATATTGGTATATTTGCCGTTGCTTTAGATATTTCAAGAAAAAAACAATTAAATATTTTAAATATATATATAAAATCATTCAAGGCATCATTTAAAATTTTAATAGTAATATTAATCGCTATATATATAATATTGAGAATAGCACTTATAGCACTATATATTCTTCCGTTTTTAATAATATTTAATATAGCTTTAATAATTTGCTTTATTTTAGTATTACCAATTTTTACAACCACTATAATTCAATTAATGGATAGCAACATACCAACAGAAGACAAAAAAGTAATAAGATTATGGAATGAAGCAATATACTTGATAAAGGGCCATAGAATAGAGTATTATGGACTATTATTAAGCTTTGCTCCATATATAATTCTATATTTATCCGCCTTAATCATATTACTTATTTCAATTATTAGTATGAATATTTATGGACTTATAATAAGTTTATTTGTCCTAGTACTAATATACATTATCTTTATACCATACTTGGCTAGTTCATTAGTCAATTTATATCGTAAATGGCTAAGTGAAGAAACTTTTGAGTATGAGAAAACGGGCTTAAACAATGGAACAATAATTATTGCAGTTTCTACTATAGCTATCGTTATAATAATATTTGTAAATATGCTAATATTATGGCTGCCAAAATCAAAATTGGGCGATCAAATAATGTATTATATAGATAATATTGATTATAATTTAAAGGCTAAAGGATTTACTTTAGGTGAAGGTAACAATAGCGTTACTTTTAATATTCCAAGAAATTATAAATTAACCAAAGATAGCGATTCAATGTCTGCTGATTTGGAAAATGAAGATTACATTCACTATAGATATTTAGATAATAGTTACAATAATATAGATGAACATTATAAAAATGATATAGAATTTGATAAAGAAACTGAAAAAGAAAATTGCAAATATAATTATGAAGAGTTTGAATTAATAATAAAGAGTAAAACAGTTAAATCATTTAGCATAGAGGAAAGTTGTAAAGACACTGCATTAAATTATAGTTATACAGCTAAAATGTATTATCCCATCAATAATAAAAGTAGTATAGAAATATGGATTAGTAACTATGATAAACCATATAAAAAAGAAGAATTAAAGAAATTTATCGATATTAAAGAATAAATTTCTTTCTCGGGAAGTAGCTTAGTTTGGTAAAGCGCTACGTTCGGGACGTAGAGATCGCAAGTTCAAATCTTGTCTTCCCGACCATTAAAATGTATAAAATTCATCTTCTCAGCCATATAATAATAGTGAGGAGGTTTTAACCTTATAATTAAAGGGTAATCGCCAAAAACCAACTACGACAAAAATCGACTCAATTTGACGCATATGCTGAAATGTGTTAGAATAAGGCCTGTTTTCTGATTTTGGAAGTAACAGGAGAGGGTGAAAATGAAAACAAACCAATCGATTAAGGCCAATTTGGCCATAATCATATTAATGATAGTATCAGCTTTTTTAAAGCCTACTATTGTAAGGGCAGAGACCCTAAAATCATTAAAATTATCATTCATGACTGAAAATAATCTTTTAAAAAGCACTATTGTCAGTGATGAACAAGAAACACCTTTGAATATAAAAAAATTAGAAATTGAACCAATGAATGAACAATTACATTCAAATGTAAGTTCATTAAAAATTGAAATTGACATTGAAGAATTAAGACAAATAAATATAGCTCGTAAAAAAGCTTTGGAATTAGAAAAGAAAAAAGCTGAAGAAGCCCGACGTAAAGCTGAAGAAGCTAGGTTGGCCCAAGAAAAAGCTGAAAATGATGCTAAAGCCAAAGAATTAACCGCGAATTATGGAAATAGTATTTCATATGATGAATTAGTTGCAAAACTAAATCGATCATTAAATTCAACTTTATCAGGAAAAGGTGAAAGCTTTGCTAAATATGCTACAGAACTTGGTATAGATCCATATTTAGCCGTTGCTATAGTTTTACACGAAACAGGTTGTAAATGGAATTGCTCCACATTATTAAAACAGTGTAATAATGTTGGTGGTATGAAAGGATCACCAGGTTGTAATGGTGGATCATATAAAGCTTTCTCTAGTCTAGATGAAGGTATCAAAGCTTTTATGACTAATTTATATAAAAACTATTATGTTCAAGGGTTAACTACCCCTGAAACTATAGGTCCAAAATACGCTGCTAGTAGTACTTGGGCATCTCAAGTTAGATCTTATATGAATGAAATTGAAGCAAAATGATTTTTTGCTTCTTTTTTTGTACTATTCGTCAAGTCATAATTATAAAAAATTAACAATTATACATGAATTTGACGCTAAAAACATATTGTGATAAAATTATTATCAGAACAGTAGGAGAGATGTAAATGAATTCGACCACAAAAGTAACAGGAATTGTAGTTTTTGGAGTATTATTATCTTTTGTTTTACCTTATTTAATGAGTGCTAATACGACCAAAAGTTTAGAAACAGAAACAAAAAGAGAAACACAAACAGAAACCACAGTTGCAAATAATAATGAAGTTGCCGTAGTACATCCAAAAGATGAATCGGGTACTCCAGTCGAACCGACACCTACTGAAGAACCAGTAAAACAAGTAGAACCAGTAGTTGAACAACCCCAGCCACAGCCTCAAGCTGAACCAATTGTATATGACGGAATGACTTTAAATGAATTGGCCGAAAAATTAAATCGTTCTTTAAAATCAACTATATCTGGAACTGGTATGAGTTTTGCCAAATATGCTGTAGATATGGGCATAGATCCATATTTAGCTGTTGCTATAGTTTTACACGAAACAGGTTGTAATTATAAATGTAGTACTCAAGTAAGACAATGTTATAATGTTGGTGGTATGAAAGGTGGACCAAGTTGTAATGGAACATCTTATAAAAAATTTAACAGTTTAGATGAAGGAATATATGGTTTTATGCTTAACTTAAAAACTAATTATTACGATAAAGGTTTAACTACCCCAGAACAAATGAACAAAAAATATGCTGCTAGTACAGCATGGGCTGGGAAAATACATTCTTATATCAAAAAAATAAAATCAAATTAAAGTAGAATAAAATCTACTTTTTCTGTTTTAATACTATGTAAACAATGATATAATCATAATAAAGGGGTGAAACAATGAATAAAGGTTGTCCTAAATGTGGTAGAATGGTTGAAGAAAACGCTCAAACATGTCCTTATTGTAACTATAATTTTAACGAAATTAATAGCTTTTTTACAAAAGTAAACAAAGAAAATTATCTTGAAAATGAAAAATATGCAGGCTTTGTTAAAAGATTAGTAGCTGGTCTTTTTGATAATTTTGTTCTTATCATATTTACTTATTTTATTTTAATTGCCATTGATCATTTTTTTATGCCAATTACATTACAAAATTTATACTATGGAATATTTATATATATTCCCCTTTATATTTTATATAATAGCACATGTGAAAGAACATCATGGCATGGTTCTTTAGGTAAGTATATCTTAAATATAGAAGTTACTGATGAATATGAAAACCCTATAACATTTCCAAAAGCCATAATTAGAAATATCACTAAAATTTTAAATATATTGACATTGGGAATTGGTTTTCTTTTAGCTGCATTTCCTCCAACGAAACAAGCGTTAAATGATAAAATAGCCCATACCTTTGTAGCAAACAAATTGCTTATGAAAGAAGACGATAAATTAATATATGCTAGTCCGTTGAAAAGATTAGTAGCTTTTGTATTAGATGTATTTATTATAGGGATACTTTGTTATGGTATTTTGGCTTTATTCGATATAATACAATCCCAAAAATTTTCAGATCAAATCATTGATACCATTTATTATGCCAAATATATTGTATGCCTTGTTGTTATTTTGTTTTATTTTCCATTTTCTGAAAGTAAATCAGGCTCAACCTTTGGTAAAAGTTTTATGCATATAAAATTAGTAAATTTAAAAGGTGAAGTTATTGGGTTTATTACTGCGTTTGCTAGAGAATTAATAATGTTTTTAGATATTATTACTTTAGGATTCTTATTAGCCCTTATAACTCCAAAAAAGCAAACGATAAAAGATATACTAACAAGAACTGTTATAATTGATAGATAAAAGCCAAAGACAACTTTGAGCTTTTTCTTTAAAAAAAAACAAATATATGATAAAATGAATATGACCAATATACTAAAGGAGAAAGAAAAATAAAAGAATTTGAAGGATAAATTAACAACGAAAAAGATAAAACAGAAAACATAAAAAAAATGGCAGATTTAATAGCTCACCGAGGACCAGATTCTGAAGGTTATTATACAGATCAAAACATTGCCTTAGGTTTTAGACGATTAAGTATTATTGACTTAAAAAGTGGCTCACAGCCAATATATAATGAGGATAAAACAAAAGTAATTATATTTAATGGAGAGATTTATAACTTTGAATCTTTAAAAGAAGAATTAATTCAATGCGGTCATACATTTTCTACTAAAACAGACACTGAAGTATTGCTTCACGGCTATGAACAATGGCAAGAAAAATTACTAGATAAATTAAGAGGAATGTTTGCTTTTGTTATATATGATATAAAAACAGAAGAAATGTTTGCCGCTAGAGATTTTTATGGTATAAAACCATTTTACTATGCCAAAATGGATAACACCTTAATATTTGGCTCTGAAATAAAAAGTTTTTTGATTCATCCACATTTTAAAAAAGAATTAAATACAAAAATGCTGGAATATTACTTAACCTTTCAATATTCACCAGGAGAAGAAACATTTTTTAAAAACGTATATAAATTAATGCCGGGTCATTATATGAAATACAAAAACGGCAAACTAGAAATAAAAAAATATTATGAAATAAAGTTTGAAGAAGATACCACCAAAACTTATGAAGAATGGAAAGATGGTATAAAAGAACGTTTATCAGATTCTATAAAAGCTCATAAAATTAGTGATGTTGAAGTTGGGTCATTTTTATCAAGTGGAGTAGATTCATCTTTTATTGCTGCTAGCAGTGATGTAGATAAAACATTTACAGTTGGTTTTAATAATGAAAAATATAGTGAAATTAGTTACGCCAAAGACTTGTCAGGTAAAATTAACACACAAAATTTAAACAAAACAATAACTAAAGAAGAATACTTCAAAAATCTGCCTAACATCTTATATTATATGGATGAACCATTAGCAGATCCATCCGCAATTGCTCTATATTTTGTAACAAAAATAGCTAGTGAAAACGTCAAAGTATCTTTGTCTGGTGAAGGTGCTGATGAAATATTTGGAGGATATAATATATATCAAGAACCACTAACTGATAGTTGGTATTATAAAATTCCTTATCCAATTAGATTTACTATAGGTAAAATAGCTAGTGTATTTCCACATAAAAGAGGTATTAATTTTCTAATAAGGAGAGGAAAAAAACTTGAAGATAGATTTGTCGGCAACGCATTCATATTTAATAATAAAGAAGTTAGTAAAATAATAAAACATAAACGCCAAACCAAAGGTTTTCAAGATTTAACAAAAATATATTATGAAAAAGTAAAAGATAAAGATGAAGTTACTAAGATGCAATATATTGATTTTAATTTTTGGTTAATAGGAGATATTTTATTGAAAGCTGACAAAATGAGTATGGCTAATTCCTTAGAAGTGCGTGTACCATTTTTAGATAGACCACTTATTGATTATGCCTTAGGTTTACCTACTGAATTTAAAACTGATAAATTTAAAACAAAAAAAATCTTTAGAGATATTGCTGGCGAAGTGTTAGAAGATAAAGTATCAAATAAGAAAAAATTAGGATTTCCAGTTCCAATTCGTGAATGGATTAAAGAAGAAGATATCTATAAACAAATAAAAGCTTTATTTGTAAAAGATCAACAATTCTTTAATACAAAAAAAATAATAAAACTACTAGATAATCATAAAAACGGTAAGGTAGATAATAGCCGTAAAATTTGGACAATATATATTTTCTTACTTTGGTATGAGATTTTCTTTGGAGGTGCAAAATGATATTCTTTTATATATCACTTTCTACATATATATGTTTTAATATAATAAAGTATAAACAAACCTTGTTTAATTTACAAAAAAACAAATATGATATTAAAAAATATTGGTCATGGATATTCACAAACTATAGACAAACCTTTTTAAACAAAGAATTATTATCAATTATTTTAATCATAATTGCTGTTAATTTTAATTTGAAAATAGTTGGTTCGTGTACAGTAATATTTTATACACTAATGTTTTTACTTGATTTTAAAAAGAAAAACAAATTAAAAATAAATAAGCAAATGGTATTAAGAATGATCGCAATCACTTTAATTTATTTAGGTGTTAACATTTGGTTTGTTTTAGACTATATAAGCTACCATTATGCTGATATAATCTTCGATAACACAGCATTTTATTATATAATTTTAATATTAATGAGTTACTTTGCGTATATTATCACCGCTATTGCTAATATAATTATTAGACCTTTTGATAAATTATTAAAAAATAGGAGGTAAATATGCTAAGAGTAGATTCGAGAAAAGTAAAACCAGGTGATACTTTTTTAGCCTTAACAAGCTCTTATACAGATGGACATGATTATATTAATGACGCAATTGATCGGGGGGCCGTTTGCATAATAGCGAACCATGGAGAATATCCTGTTAAAACCATCATTGTAGAAGATACCAAAACTTATTTGTGTAATTACTTAAAAGAATTAAATTTAGCTAAAATGCAAAACATTAAATTAATAGGAATTGCTGGAACAAGTGGTAAAACGGCCACAGGGAATTTAATATATCAATTATTAAATAATTTAAACGTAAAAACAGCATATATAGGGACTAATGGTTTTTATTTAGATGGGCAAGTAAATGAAATATCTGCCAGCACGCCTGATATATATGAGATATATAATCTAATAAATCAAGCAATTGATAATAATTGTAAAGTAGTAATTATCGAAGCCTCATCAAAAGCCATACAACAAAGACACCTCGAAGGATTAAATTTTGATATAGCCATATTTACTAATTTTGTGGCACATAAAAGAAAAGATAAAGAAGTATACTTAGATACTAAAATCGAAATATTTAAAATGTTAAAAAAAGATGGTGTAGCTATTATTAATAAAAAAGATCCATATTATAAATATATGACTTTACCACAAAACAACAATATATTATATGGTAGTGCAGATAGTGATTATCCATTAAGAAGAATCAATAATACATATACATTTTCTGAATTTACATTAGATAATAATAAAATAAAATTACCGTTAATCGGCCTATATAATATGTATAATTACACCCCAGCATACATTACAGCAAAAATATTAGGCTTTGATTCTGAAGAAATTATTTCAGCAACTTTATCACTTCATCAAATCGACGGCAGATTTGAAGCAATACCATATAAAGACAATTTAATTATTATTGATTATGCCTATGATTTGACAGAAATTAATAATACTATAAAAGAAGTAAAAAATATTGTTCAAGGAAAAATTATTACTATCATTGGCTGTGGTGGTGAAAGAAGAATAGAAAAAAGGCCATTAATTGGTACCTTAGTTTCTGACAATAGTGATTTTGTCATTTTTACTACAGATAATCCACGGAATGAAAATGAAGAACAAATTATCAATGAAATAACCAAAAACATTGAAAAAGACAATTTTATTTCAATTATTGATCGTAAAGAAGCGATAAAAAAAGGCATAAATATGCTAGAAAATAAAGATATTTTATTAATATTAGGTAAAGGACATGAAAACTATCAAATAATTGGTAATGACAAATTTCCCTTTAAAGATCATGATGAAGTTATGAAAATAATAAAATAAAATTTTCATAACTTTTTTCAAAAAAATTTCATAATTAAGAAAAAGTTATTGTAACAAAATAATCAATATGATATTATTATAATAAAGGAGGAAGAGGTATGAAGTGTACAAAATGTGGTTCTGAAATTAAGGAAGGGGCATCATTCTGCAGTGCTTGTGGAATGCCAGTTATGAATACATCCGATTCATCTATATCAAATAATAATCCCCAAATAGACAATATGAATAATCAAAATGGTCAATCTATTAATCAGACAATCCAGCCATCCAATATTAATGGAATGAATAATCAAAAGAAAACACCTGTTGGATTAATTGTAGGCATCATCATACTGGTAATTATTATTATTGCTGGCATTTTATTTATTGGAATGGAGAAAGAAGATAATACCAAAGAAAAAGAAAATAATAATTCAGAAGTTGAAAAGAAGGAAGAAACACCAAAAAAAGAAGAATTTGAAAAAGTAACTTATGAAGATTATACTTTTAGTGTTCCAAGTGAATACTCTGCAACTGCATCAACCAGTCAATTATTAATTATTAATAATGATAATACTTTAGCCGAAGCAGTTATTTTTCAAAGTGGTACAGGATATGATACATTAGCCTCAGTTAAAGATCAGATTATTGGTATATTACAATCACAAGATACAAGTCAAGACCAAAATTATGACTTTACAAATGCCAAAACTGAAGAAAAAACATATGATGGAACTAGGTTTTTAATCACAAGAGGTATTGCTCAAGGTACTACTGATTTAGATATCGCTTATGCTGAAACCGATAATGGTGTATTTGTTGTTTCAATCGCTAAAACAAATGGTGCTATCACTGAAACAGAACGTGAAGATTTATATACTATTGTTGCAAGTGCTAATCAGGGAAATCTTTAAAGGAAAACCAAAAAACATCTCGTATTTTATATATGGAGGTGTTTTTCATTTCAAAAATTATTTTAGATAAATATCAAAGAAAAATAATAAAAAACAAATCAAAAAATTTATTAATAATTGCTGGAGCTGGTAGTGGAAAAACCTTAACCATAGTATATAAAATAAAAAATTTAATAGAAAAAGGAATAGATCCTCAAAAAATATTGTGTATAACTTTTACCAAAACTGCCGCCAAAAGTTTACACCAAAAATTATTAAAAGAAAATATTAGTCTAGAAGTAAAAACTTTTCATAGCCTAGGCTATCAAATAATTACACAAACAGAAAAAGTAAAATTGGTTAAAGATGATATGTTAGATACAATTATAATAAAACATTTATATAATACTGCTAAACTATATAAAATAATAAATGCCCCTTTTATGGAATTTGGGCAAGGTAATAGTACAAAATTAAAAAACAATATTTTAAAAAATAGTAATTACATTCTTTATTTAAAAGACACAATTAAAGCTTTTCTTAATTTATTTAAAAGTAATAATTATAATCTATCATCTTTTAAAAAATTTTTAAATTATAATAAAAAAAAACACTTCATAAAAAAACAAATAAGACATAAATTATTTTTAAATCTAGTAAAAAACATTTATTTAGAGTATGAAGATTATCTAGAATCAACAAAACAAATTGATTTCCATGATATGATAAATAAAAGTAGTAATATTGTCAAAAAAGAAGGTATATATCCTTATAAATATATAATTATTGATGAATATCAAGATACTTCATTGAATAAATGCCTTTTAATTAAAAATATTCAAGATAAAACCAATGCATCTTTAATTGCTGTTGGTGATGATTGGCAATCCATTTATCAATTTACAGGTAGTAATTTAGAAATATTCACTAATATAAAAAAATATTTTGTACATTGTAAAATATTGAAATTAAAGAACACTTACAGAATATGTAATGAACTAGTTAAAATCACAAAAGACTTTATTCTAAAAAACCCATATCAGATAAAAAAAACAATCAAGTCAAACACACACATAAAAAAACCTGTGCATATATATTATTATGAAAATAATATAAAAGAAATATGGAATATAATTGTCAGCCAAATAGCTGAAAAAACATTCGTTCTTGGACGAAACAACAAAGATAGAGAAATGATACCTTATTTAAATAAGTACATGACATATATGACAATTCATAAGTCCAAAGGCCTAGAAGCTGATAAAATAATTATAATAAATTTAGAAAATACAATACACAGTTTACCTAGTAAAATTCAAAATAGTGAATATCTAAAATACGTTATTTCCAAAGCAGACGAATTTTCCTTTGGCGAAGAAAGAAGATTATTTTATGTAGCACTAACTAGGACTAAAAGTGACGTAATATTATTAGTAAAAAAGAATAATCCTTCAATATTTGTTCAAGAGATATTGCAAAACTCAAGCAAATATATCCAAATACATTAATAACATACAAATTGCCTAAAATTTAAGACATTTTTTGTTATAAAATATTAAATATATGATATAATAGAAACAATTTTGAAACGTTATGCTGTAAAGTTATTACTTAAAAGCACCGTTTATAATAATGAGAAGGTGTTAAAATGACAAAAAAAGAAGAAGCTATAAAATTAATTAAAGAAAAAATGAACAAAAACACATTTTTATCTTATAAAGAAATTGCTGATATAACAGGTTATCACCCAAAATATATATTAAAATTAAAAAAAGAAATAATTAACGGAACTATTAGTTTGGTTCATGGAAACAAAAATAGAGTTCCAGCTAATGTTATGAGTGAAGAAGAGAGACAAAAAATCATTTCACTTTATAAAAAAAGTAATGTTAGTATTCGTAAATTTTGCAAATTTTATAATAGTCGTAGCTATTCTTGTATATATAACCTTTTAAAATCAGAAGGATTACTTAAACTTACCAAATAATGGTAGTTTTTTTGTCGAATAGTAATTTGTATAAATAAACCCCTCTCTTAATATCTTTTGATAGGAGGCGTTTATGATAAAAGGACTAACAAACGAAGAAGTAATTAAAAGTCGTAAAAATCATGGTAGTAACGAAATCAAAGCTAGTCATAAAGAAACATTCATTCATAAATTAATTGCTACATTAGGTGATCCAATTATTAAAATATTATTAATTGCTTTAGCTGTCAAAACACTATTTTTATTTCAAGATTTTGATTGGTATGAAACCATTGGCATTGTCATTGCTATTTTTCTTGCATCTTTCATATCTACAGTATCAGAATATGGTAGTGAAAAAGCCTTTGAAGAATTACAAGAAGACGCATCTAAAATCAAAACAAAAGTTTTAAGAAATAAACAAATAAAAGAAATTGAAATCGGTGAAGTCGTTGTTGGTGATATTGTATATTTAGAAACAGGTGATGCCGTTCCCGCTGATGGAAAAATAATTAAAGGTAAAATCCTCGTCAATGAATCTAGTTTAAATGGTGAAATGAAAGAAAAAGAAAAGAAAATAGGGCAGGACATCTACCGCTCATCTGTTGTTTATTCTGGATTAGCTACCATGGAAGTAACAAAAGTAGGACCACAGACATTTTATGGTAAACTCGCTAAAGAAGTTAGTGAAAAAGCTCCCACTAGCCCATTAAAATTAAGATTAGTGAAACTTGCTGAATTAATTAGTAAAATTGGCTATCTTGGAGCTTTACTAGTTAGTATATCTTATTTATTTTCTGTAGTTGTTATTGAAAATAATTTTGATAGTGATCTTATAATTAAAACTGTTACTAATTGTCCACTGATGTTTGGACACATACTACATGCGTTAACTTTATCGGTAACCATTATAGTTGTTGCTGTTCCAGAAGGATTACCCCTTATGGTTACCTTAGTCTTATCTTCAAATATGAAAAGAATGCTTAAAAGCAATGTTTTAGTAAGAAAACTTACAGGAATAGAAACCGCTGGAAATATCAATATGCTTTTTACTGATAAAACTGGAACCATTACTAAAGGAAAATTAGATGTGATTGCTATCAGCGACGCTGAGGGAAATATTATGAAAAGTGAAGTTGATTTAAAAAAAAGAGGCTCATATTATACTAGAGTAAAACTTTCTTTAATCGCCAATAATGAGAGTAGCTATGGTGAAAATGATAAACCAGTCGGCGGAAATATAACTGATCGAGCACTACTAAAATTCTTTGAAAAAAGTTCTTTAAATTATAAAGAAATCGATAAAATACCTTTTTCTAGTGAAAACAAATATTCTTTAACCGAGGTAGAATATGGTGGAAAAATAATCAATTTTATTAAAGGAGCTCCTGAAGTTATTATAAAAAAATGTACCCACTATTATGATAATGAACAAAAAAGATTACTGACTAATAAAAACAAAGTATATGATCAAATAAAAAAAGCTACCGATAAAGGAATTAGGGTTTTAGCTTTTGGAACAACGCCTTCCAAAAGAAATATTGAAAGAATAACTTTAATCGGTTTAGTATATATTAAAGATGAAGTAAGACCAGAAGCCATTGAAGGTTTAAAATTAATACAAAATGCCCATATAAATACTGTTATGATTACCGGAGATAATATTGATACGGCCCAAGCTATTGGCAAAGAAGTAGGTTTAATCAAAAGTCCTACGGATATTATTTTAACCAGTACAGAATTTAATCAAAAAAGTGATGAAGAAATCAAAAAGATTTTGCCAAACTTAAAAATACTTGCCCGTTCTTTACCTCAAGATAAAAGTAGATTAGTAAAAATTGCTAGATCTTCTGGTCTTGTGGTTGGGATGACAGGTGATGGTGTCAATGATGCACCAGCTTTAAAAAAAGCAGATGTTGGTTTTGCCATGGGTTCAGGTACTGAAGTAGCAAAAGAAGCGAGCGATATTGTTATATTAGACGACAATTTATTATCGATTTCTAATGCTGTTTTATATGGTAGAACAATTTTCAAAAGTATTAGGAAGTTTATTATTTTTCAATTAACTATGAATATATGTGCAGTAAGTATCTCGATTATTGGTCCATTTATAGGTGTGGATGTCCCTGTTACTGTAATTCAAATGCTGTGGATTAATATGGTTATGGATACTTTAGCAGGAATTGCCTTTTCCTTTGAACCACCCCTTAAAGAATATATGTATGAAAAACCCAAGAAGAAAAATGAAAATATTATTAATAGATATATGAAAGATGAAATAATTTTTACAGGAACGTTTTCAGCACTCATGTGTGTATTTTTCTTAAAATCACCATTTATCCACAGTATTTTCAGAGACGCAACAGATGATAGATATTTAATGACAGCTTTTTTTGGATTATTTATTTTTATGGGAATTTTTAATTGTTTTAATGCCAGAACATATCGTTTAAATCTTCTTGCTAACCTTTCAAAAAACAAAGTGTTTTTAATAATTATTTCATTTATTATAATTGTTCAAATTTATCTCATATATTATGGAGGGGATTTATTTAGAGCTTATGGGTTAAATCCTTTTGAATTTGAAGTGATGATTTTACTTGCATCAATAGTTGTACCAATAGACTGGATTAGAAAATTATATTTGAGAAAACAAGGTGAAAAAGGTGGAGTATAATTTGCTTTTTTGCTTTTTTTTGATTATAATATAGTCGAAAGAAGGGAAAAATATGAATAAAAAATTTAAATTATATACTAAACCAATTTTAACTGCCCTTTGTAGTGCTGGATTTATAATAACTTTAACAAGTTGTGGTAATAATGTAGCTACTCAAGAAAACAATGAAATAAATAATCAACCACTTACCGAAACACAAAATGATTCAGTAGAGAATGATGTTTTAACAGAACAAATGCAAAAAGATTCAGCAGCTGAAGCCGCAATAAGTATTATGATAGATGGGGCTAACAACTTAAAAGAATCAGCTTCTGAATCAGCAAATAGTGAAGCAGTTCAAGAAGAATTAGCAAGAGCTTTACAAAATTTTAAAGATTTATCAGACTTTATATTTAATGGTAGTGAAATAAATGGTGTAACATTTTCAGAATTGAGTGATGAAGGTAAACAAGCCGCACTTAACGCATTAAACACTTTAGATGATACTTTAAACTATTTAATTCCTGATTATAAAGAAAGATTCAAAGATTGGCTCACAGACACAGCCGCTGATGGCTTAGATGCCCTTAGTGAATTAAGAGATGAAGGTCGTGCATGGTGGGATGAGATCCAATCAAGAAGAAACTCAAGATAATATATTTATCAATAGCAAAAGGTAATGTTTAAGAAAATTACCTTTTTTTATTGTAATATTTGTCAAATTATGGTATATTTACATAAGAATATTGTATAGTCGCAAAATTTGGGAGAGAAAGGTAAGATTTTATGATCAATTTTATAATTTGTGATGATGTAAAGCAGTATCAAGAAAAAGTAGAACATATAGTAGATTCTTACATGATGAAAAACAAATTAGAATATAAAACCCACGTATTTTCAGATTATGACAATGACTTTTTAAAAATTGTCGAATCAAAATTATCTTTTAAAGTATATATTTTAGATATTGAAACACCAACAAGATCTGGAATTGACATTGCTAGAATAATCAGAAATAAAGATGTAGATAGTGTATTAATTTTTCTTACAGGACATCAAGAATTAGGACATGTTGTAATGAAGAATGATTTTTTATTTTTGTCATATATCAATAAATTTGATGATTGTGAAAATAGATTATTCCAAGCTTTGGATAAAGCTTTAAAAATGTTTAAAATCAAAAGCATAATTCGTTTCAAAGATAATGGTGTAGTTTATACAATACCACAAGATGACATATTATACATTACAAGAGATAGTATAGATAGAAAATGTATCATTGTAACAGATTATAATGAATTTAAAGTTAATAAAAGTTTAATGGAATTAGAAGAAATGGCAAATGATAATTTTATTAAAACCCATAGAGCTTGTCTGATGAATACAAAACGCATATTAAGTTTTAGCAAATCGCAAAGAAAAGTTGTGTTTGATAACGGAATGACATCAGATTTGATCTCAACAAGATTTAATAAGGAGCTGATATAAATGATGGAAATAGAGCAAGTAATTATATGTTTTATCTGTACAGGACTTTTAATTGTTTTTTCGCTTTTTTGTTGGAACAAACTAGAACCATTTTATAAAAACAAAAAACAAGTTTTCTTATTATGGCTTATTTTATCAATTATAATCACCATAGTTAATAGTTTATTTTTAAATCCATATAAAACCATAATTAGTTTTATAGTTTTAATCTCATTTAGTTATTTTATAATATATAGACAAATAAAAAAAACTATAATTTTGGTATTAATATCACAATTAATAATATTTATATCAGAATTTTCATTTGCTATAATATCTTCATTATTATATAAAGGAGATATACAACAGTTAACACAACAATCATTAGTTTTTATAGGACTAAATATATATATCATGATATTATCTTTTGTATTGAGCAAACTTGGTTTTGCTAAATTATTGTATGATTGGTTTACTCCTCAAAAAAGTACAAACAAAGACAAAGATCCACTTATATACTCTTTCATTATAGTTACAATAATGATTGTAGCAACCATAGAAACATATATGAATTTACCATTTACAGTTGTCGTAATTACAAATACGATTATGGCAGCTTTCTTTATTGGAATTATTATTGCATCAAAAAAATTAAAAGAGAATTATGAAAAAATAAATAGTAAATATGAAACTAGTATTAATAGTTTAAAAGAATATGAAGTAATGATTGATAAATTTAGAGTGGATACACATGAAAATAAAAATGAATTTTTAACGATTAGAAATATGATTAAAGACAGTAATGATCATGACTTAATCATTAAATATATAGATAAATTAGTAGATAACAAAATAAAAGATAATGATAAAATTATGAAACAAACTGCTAAAATTCCATCAGGTGGTTTAAGAGCTACGATTTATTCTAAGTTGTGTTTGATGGACAAATTAAAAATTAAATATAAACTAAATATTTCGAGAGAAGTTAGAACTACTGATTTAATTAATTTAGATGAAGAATTAATTTTAAAAGTATGTAAAATATTAGGTGTATTTTTAGATAATGCCATTGAGGCGGTAAAAGATTTAAAGAAAAAAACAATATCTATTGAAATATATACTATTGATAATTATTTATGTGTAGATATCACAAATAACTTTAAAGGGAATTTAGACATTAAAAAAATCACGGAAACTAAATATAGTACTAAAGGAACAGGTCATGGCTATGGCTTGACGTTAGTTAATAAATTATTAAATGAAGAAAAAGGAAAATTAGAAAATGAAAAGAGTATAGTTAAAGATATGTTTACGCAAACTTTAAAAATAAAGAATTAAAAAAACACTTTGAAATGAGTGTTTTTTGATTGACATTTATTTAATTAAACTTTTAGGACATTCTGGCTCGTCTAACCACCATAAAGGGCAAGCCACACTACCCGCACCTGCAAACATACTGCCAAGTGAAGATAATAATGATGCGATAAAGTTCATACAACATACTCCTTTCTATAAATATATGTTTAAATCATAAAATTTAAACCAATATTTAATTTTGATAATACTTATAATTATCAAAGGTTTCTCCACAAAGTTTATACATTGTTGGAGAAGTAAATACACACTGTATTAACAATGACAAAACAAATGTATTAGATAAAAAATTATTATTAATCGATATAGACAAAATCACAAAAATAAAAGCAATTACTGTAGAAATTAATTTATATGTTTTTCTTCTTTGTAAATTTATTATAGGCTTTTTTGCAGTATCAGCTGGAGCATTTTTATAAATTAAAATGATACCAATAACTCCGAGTATAATTTTTATATTAATAGGCAAAATCATCTCATTACTTAAATATGTAGCTGTTATAAAAATAAGCGTTGAACTTACTAAACATATCCAGCTTTTTGAAGCATGCATACCGAAAGAAGTCGCTCTTAAGATATTATAAATAATAGTAAAAATTAACAATTCTTTAAATATATTTAAATATAGTGCAATACCAAATATAATTATTGATTTTGTAATCATTAAATAAAATCCTAATAATCCATATTTTACTTCTTCTAACTTTTCTTCTGAATAATTGGGATAATACTTTTTAATTAAATTCATAGAATTACTTATAAATACATCTTTCATAAAAAACTTCTCTCCATTAACCAATGTTAACCCAAAAAGCAAAAAAAATTACATAATTAGTTTAATATAATCAAAAATTGACATCATTATAGAAAGTGGTATACTACTCGGCACACCTAGTTAGCATTCAGACAAAATAAACATACATTCAATCAAAATAATGTAATAATGTCGCTAGTACGTGTAAAATCAATCATGTCGATGCAGTACCTGTGCACATAAAATTTTTTATAAGTAGAAGTAAATAGTAGGTGAAAATATTGTCGGAATAAGTATTACAGTTTTCATTGAAAGCAAAGGCCTTATTAATTTATACTAGTATTGTAAAATAATTGCTAATTATTAGAAGGGAGATGTAAGACATGAAGGGCAAAGTTAAGTGGTTCAACAACGAAAAAGGTTTTGGTTTTATCGAGTATAATGATAAAGAAGATATATTCGTCCACTATTCAGCTATTCTTACACCTGGCTACAAAACGCTAGTTGAAGGTCAGTATGTTGAATTCGATTTAGTCAGAACTGATAAAGGTTTGCAAGCAAAAAACGTTGTCGAGATCAAAACTACACTTGTTTAATAACATGGTGTAGTTTTTTGTATCAAAAAAGCATAATTTCCTTATAATATCATATAATTTATATGATATTTATGGTATAATGTAATTGGAAGGTGATGATATGAAATATATAATTCGTGGTAAAAAAGTTAAAATCACAACAGATTTGAAGGAGCATACAGAAAAGAAACTCTCAAAGTTAGATAAGTACTTTAATGAGGGTGATGAATTCACCGCAACTGTATTAGTTAGGACAGTTGAGCCTAATTATAAAGTTGAAGTAACCATTCCTGTCAAAAAGGTAATTTTACGTGCAGAAGAAACACATAAAGATCCTTTTGCTGCTATTGATTTGATCATTGATAAATTAGAAAGACAAATTAGAAAAAATAAAACTAGAATGAGTAAAAAAGTTATTAAAGATAAATTTCCAGGTTTTGTTACAGACTTTAAAATAGAAAAAGCAGAGAATGATAAAAGTAAAATTGTTAAAAGAAAGAGCGTTGAACTTAAGCCAATGAGCGAAGAAGAAGCAATTTTACAAATGAATTTGATTGATCATACATTCTTTATTTTTAGGAATTCAAAAACCGGAGATATTGAAGTGATTTATAAACGTGAAGATGGGAACTACGGCTTAATTAAAGAGAAATAATCGCCACAAAGCGATTTTTCTCATGTAATATCATCAATAAAGAATAAAACAGGGTAAATTTAGAGCTTTTTTGACTTTTTACCTTGTTTTTCTATGCAATATACTTATTTTTTGGTAAAATACTATATAGACGAAAGGATGAACAATATGAATTTTTTTAAAAAAATATTTGACCATGAATATAAAGAACTAGAAAGATTTCAAAAAATAGCTGATGAAATTGATGCATTAGATGAATCAATGACTAAATTGACCGATAAAGAATTAAAAGCAAAAACTAAAGAATTCAAAGAAAGATTACAAAACGGAGAAACTTTAGAAGATATTAAAGTAGAAGCTTTTGCAGTAGCTAGGGAAGCCGCTTATCGTGTTATTGGTGAAAAACCATATTATGTACAATTATTGGGTGGTTTGGCAATTCATTATGGTAATATTGCAGAAATGAAAACTGGAGAAGGAAAAACCTTAACTTCTATTTTACCAGCATATTTGAATGCTTTAACTGGCAATGGAGTTCATATTATTACAGTTAATGAATATTTAGCTGGACGTGATGCTGTTTGGATGGGGAAAATCTATGAATTTTTAGGTTTAACAGTTGGTATCAATTACAGAGAATATAATCAAGAGCAAAAAAGAGAAGCATATAATTGCGATATCATGTATTCTACTAATAATGAAATAGGTTTTGACTATCTAAGAGATAATATGGTAGTTCGTGCCGAAGATAGAGTACAAAGACCATTAAACTTTGTTATCATTGATGAAGTGGATTCAGTATTAATTGATGAAGCTAGAACTCCACTTATAATTTCTGGTGGTAAAATGCAATCTGCAAATTTATATATGCAAGCTGATAAATTTGTTAAAACACTAAAAGAAGATAACGGATATATATATGATGAAAAAACTAAAGCAACTTCATTAGATACAGAAGGTATTAAAAAAGCCGAAAAATATTTTAACGTTAAAAATTTATATGATATTGAACATGCCACATTAGTTCATTTTATTAACCAAGCTTTACATGCTAATTACAGTATGAAAAAAGACTTTGACTATGTTATTCAAGATGGCAAAATTGTTATAGTTGACCAATTTACAGGTCGTCTAATGCCAGGTAGAGCATTCTCAGAAGGGTTACATCAAGCTATAGAAGCTAAAGAAGGAGTTCAAATTAATGAAGAAACAAAAACTTTAGCTACAATAACATTCCAAAACTTATTTAGAATGTATAAAAAGATAGCTGGTATGACTGGTACCGCAAAAACTGAGGAAGAAGAATTTAGAGACATTTATAACATGTATGTTATTCAAATACCAACAAATAAACCAATTATTCGTAAAGATTATAGCGACTTAATTTTTGCAACAGCTGAAGGAAAATATAACGCTATTGTTAAAGAAATTAAAGAAAGACATACTAAAGGGCAACCTGTTTTAGTTGGTACAGTAGCTGTTGAAAACAGTGAAAAATTAAGTAAAATGTTACAAAAAGAAAAAATCCCTCATGAGGTTTTAAATGCTAAGAACAATGCACGTGAAGCAGAGATTATTGCTAAAGCTGGTGAAAAAGGTGCAGTAACAATTGCCACCAATATGGCAGGGCGTGGAACCGATATCAAATTAGGTAAAGGTGTTAAAGAATTGGGTGGATTATGTGTCTTAGGAACTGAAAGACATGAATCTAGACGTATTGATAATCAATTAAGAGGTCGTTCAGGAAGACAAGGAGATCCGGGAATGACTCAATTCTGTGTATCGTTTGAAGATGATTTAATGGTTAGATTTGGTACTGATAGTGCTAAAAATTTACTTCAAAAAGTTGGTTTTGATGGAGAACTTTCAATTAGAAGTAAAGCTTTATCACGATCAATTGAATCTGCTCAAAAAAGAGTTGAAGGCAATAACTTTGATACTCGTAAACATTTGTTGGAATATGATGATGTTATAAATAATCAACGTATGATTATTTATGGTAGAAGAAATCAAATATTGGATAGTGATTCTATTCACAGTATTACACTAGAACATTTTAAAAATCACATTACTAATATAGTTAATAGCCATCTAATAGACAGTAATAAATTAACTGGATTAGATATTAGCGAAATATTAGAAACAGTTAATGAAAATTTGTTAAAAAATGATTTATCTGTTGATGAATTAGCAGAGTTAGACCCTGATAGTCTAATAGAAACTATTTATGAACATATTGTTGAAGAATATGAAAATAAAATAAAAGGTTTTCCAGATGAATTAAAAAATGAATTTGAAAAAGCTATATCTTTAAGAGTTATTGATACTCATTGGATGGATCACATAAATGCAATGAGCTTACTTAGAGAAGGTATATATCTAAGACAATATGCACAAGAAAATCCATTGCAAGCATATACAGCTGAAGGATATGAAATGTTTGATAATTTACTTGCAACAATAGACATGGACATCAGTAGATATTTACTAAATGCTGAAATCAGACAAAACACTGAAAGAGAGCAAGTAATCAAAGGAACACCAAATGAAGATAAAAGCAAAGTAAAAAAACAAAGTCCTAAAAGAGTAAAAAAAATAGGTAGAAACGATCCATGTCCATGTGGTTCTGGTAAGAAGTACAAACAATGCTGTGGAAAAAATGCGTAAAATAAGGATTTGCAAGGGCTTCAAAAATTAAAAAATTACAAAAATAGTCGATTTGTTTCCATTTTGTTTCCAAAATTTAAAAAGATGTTACCAAAACCTCTGGAAAACCTTATAAAATAAGAGAAAATAATTTGGAAACAATTTCGAAAACAAAAAAGTTAGCATTCATTTGCTAGCTTTTTATTTACTATAATTGCATACTCGCAAAGTAACGAAATATTCAAGAAGTAGATTTATTAAAATAATTAAATATAAGTAGAATAAGTTAAATACCGTGATTTATATGGTATAATAAATATAATTAATAATGTTGACATTATTAATTAAGAATGCTAAAATAAAGCACAATTTATTATATTATGTAATTTTATTTTAATTGTGGAGGAGGAGGCCCGTTTTTAAGGCCTCCTTTTTTGATATTAAAATAGAGGAGGAGTGAAAATATGGAAAATGTAAAATTAATGAACATGTGCAGAATAGTCGACCCTAATACAAAAAAAGTATTGGTACAAGAAAGAGTGAAAAGTTGGCAAGGAATAGCTTTTCCAGGAGGAAAAATCGAGATAGGTGAAAGCATTGTTCCTTCAGTCAAAAGAGAAGTATATGAAGAAACAGGTTTAAAGTTAAATTCTGTTAAAATATGTGGAGTAAAAGATTGGTATGACAGAAAAGAGAAAGAAAGACAATTAATAATTTTGTTTACCTCAGATGACTATAGTGGTGATATTATTCCAGAAACTTCAGAAGGAAAAGTATACTGGATGGCAGAGACAGAGTTGAAAAAAACAAAACTAGCTGATGATTTTGACAGATTGTTAGAAGTTTTTGAAAACGAAAAAATTAACGAAATGGTATATGAAGATAACAAGAATAAAGATGAAAAATTAAGATGGGATTTAAAATTATATTGAAAATAGACTAGGGGGAGTTTATGAGAATAGCAATTGAAGGAATGGACGGATGTGGAAAAACAACCGTTTCAAAAATTTTGGTTGAAAGGTTAGGTTATCAATATGTTGATAAGCCATTTAAGTTTTTGTTTGAAAAGCTAAATATCAATGAGTCACAGTTGAAGGCCTTAGAATGGAAACTTTATGAAACTGAAGACGAGGCACTTTTGACATTGTTTTATGGTTTGGGATTATTGTATGGAACAAGGTGTAATTCTGAACAAGATATTATTTATGATAGACATTTTGTGTCAAATTATTATTGGCACGGAGATGAAGAGACAACGCCACTGCACAAAGAATTAATAAGATTATGTGGCAAACCAGACTTGACTGTTTTACTAAAAGCAAGTGTATCTACAAGAATGAATAGAATTTATACTCGTAATCATCAAGATAAAGATTTAGCTAATTGTGCAATGTATGATGATGGTTATGATAAGATGGAGAAATTTTTACAAAGTTTTGATTTTAATTATATAGTAATTGATACAGAATATTTGTCTCCAGAAAAAGAAGCTGACATTGTAATGCAAAATATAGAATTAATGAACTCTAAAAAACTAGTGAAAGAAAGGAAGTAAGAAAATGAAAGGACAATTATCATTTATTGAAGAGGAACCAAAATATGTTTTAATGAGCTTAAGAGAAGAATACTATAATGCTATGCTAGATGGTAGAAAACATTATGAATATAGAACAAGGTATTTAAAAGAAGCAAGTAATGCATACATTTACATTTCAAAAACTAAAAAAAGTATAGTAGCTAAAATTAAATTCGGTGAGCCTATAATTGGTGATGCGCAAACAATAGCCACAATATCTGAGCAAGAAGAACCAGGAAGTTATAATGGGATGATGGATTATTTATATAATAATATTGGGTATGCAATTCCAATAGAGGAAATAACTCCAATAGAGGAAGTACCGCTAAGTGAATTAAAGCATAATTTTCCAAATTTTGTGGTTCCACAGTCTTATTATATCTTAGATAAAAAACCTGAACTATTATCGTTTTTAAAATCAAAAGAAAGAATTAAATCATGCGAGAAAAAGATATAGTATTAGAACATTTTGATAGTATATCAACAACATATGATGAGAATAACAAAAAATTATATTGGAAATTAGCCGATGATTTATTGTGGACAATTATAAAAAAATATATTCCTAAAGATAGACAGGTTACATTATTAGAATTAGGTGCTGGTACAGGAGAATGGGCATGCAAAATTTTAAAAGAATTTAATAATATAAATTGTGTATTAGTCGATTTTTCCAATAATATGTTAAATCAAGCAAAAGAAAAACTTAAAGAATTTAAAAATCGTGTTAAAATTATTAATTCAGATATCAATGACTTAAAATTAACAGAACAATTTGATATTGTTTTAAATATATATGTATTACCATTTTTTAAGAATACTGATAAGTTAATTGAAATTGTCTCTTCACATTTGAAAAGTGGTGGTATATCAATTTCTGTAGGTGAAAACTTCTATAATGGCTTAGCTCTCAATATATTAAAAGGAAATATTAACGATGTGAAAAATGTTATAGAGAAGAAAGTTGGATCACTATCGCAATATGTTCCTAAGTTAAATTTCAATAAAATGATTGAGTTAGTAAAAATTCATAAGAAATATGACATTATACCAATTTTTAAATGTGGATATCCTGTTGTTTCATTAATTGGTGTAGAAGAAGCACTAACATCAGACAAAAATACAATAAGTAAAATTCTAACGGACAATTATGATTATATATTTAATATAGAAATGCAATATATACGAGATAAAAGACTGTATAATCGGGGGAAATATATTTGTATAGTAGGAGAGAAAGTATGAAAAAAGTAGCAATATTAAAAGAAACAATTAATGGAGAAAATAGAGTTATTCTATTACCGAATGATATTGATGAATTAACAAAGAAATATGAAGTATATGTAGAAACTGGGGCAGGCCAAGCACTAGGATTCTCAGATGGTGATTACAAAAAGCACGGGGCAATAATTAAGGACAAAGAATATTGTTGGAATAACAGTGATTTTATTTTAAAATATAAAGGGCCAACGAAAGACGAGTATAAATATTTGAATGAAAATACCAAAATGGCTGCAATATTTCATGCTGAAGGAGATTATGAACTATTAAAAGAATTACAAAAAAAGAAAGTAACAGCATATACATATGAATTTATAGAAACAGATGATGGGTATTTTCCAATGGCATATCCCGGCGGAGAAATCGCGGGAAAAATGGCTGTAATGTATGCTAATTTTTATCAACAAAAGCAATATGGTGGAGCTGGTAAAGCCTTATTTCAGATTCGCGGTTCTTCAAAATCAAAAATTGCAGTAATTGGCTATGGAAATGTCGGTGGAGCAGCTATAAAGCTTGCTTCAAAGCTAGGCAATGAAGTATATGTTTTTGGAAGTAATATTAATAAATTAAAGAAAAATAGTGTTTATATGGATGAAAGCATTCACTGTATAGAGTCAACCGAAGAAAACTTGAAAAAAACTTTGCCAGAAATGGATGCTATCATTGGAGCAATTCTTATCTCAACATATGATACTGAACCAATTATAACAAAAGAGATATTTAATTTTTTAAAGTCTGGTACAGTGGTAATTGATGTAACTTGCGGATACGGTAGTGGTTACATTCCAAGTATAGATAAATATACTACGTTAAATAATCCAGTTTATATAACAGATAATGGAATAGTATGCTGCAAAATTGATAATTTACCATCGGCATATCCTAAATCAACAACAGAAGCATACTCATCAAATGCAAAAGAATGGATAATAAGAATATTAGATAACGAATTACAAGGTAAAGAAAGTGCTGAGGTTAAAAGGGGCAAAATATTTGATAAAGGGAAAATAAGTCATCCAGTCATAAAAGAACATTGGGAATATTATGAAACAAATAACGTATAAAGAAAGAGCTATGTTTTATACACAAGAGGTAAAGAAAAGTCAGAAAAATATTAAATTATTAAATACAATCAAAAATAAGTATAATATTAATTATGCAGTTCTTTGCCCTTGTGCTAGTGGTTTATATTTTGAAGAATTTTCAAAGTTATTTAAACATTCATATTTTATAGATATTGAAAAAAATATGATAGACTTTATTGATGAACAAAACAAAGCAAAGCACGTAAAAAATATAAAGACACATATTTGTGATATGAAAGATATTAATAAATTAAAAATTAAGTGTGACTGTATTTTTGTCTTAGACCAAGGAATGCAATATTTAAATTATTCTGAATTTAAAACTTTTTTAGATAATAGTTATTTAGTATCAGAATATATTGTTTTAGATTTATTCGATTTTAATTCAGGTAAAAAATTAACGTATTATGATTCAGAAATTGAAGATAATAAATTCTATTTTTCTAAAAAGTTTACATTTAAAGAATTAGATGTTCAAAGATATAACAAACATATACATCATAGAAATCATATAATGCTTTGGTATCGTTACTTTAATAAAGACCATTTGCTTTACGAAACAAATTTTAGATTATACAATTATGAATATAATTGGGTAAAAAAAATCATAGAAAGAAGTAAGAAGTTTTCAATACAAGAAAAGATTGAATATAAAGATGGGACATATATTATTGTTTTAAAACGTATTATTGATAAAAAAGAAAGGAGAATATCGGAATAGATTAATTATGTGACTGATTATGGAGTTGGATAAAATAGACAAAGAAGAATATAATAAACAATTAAAATATTTTAATGACTATTATGGCGCGTCATTTAGAGAAGGCCAAGGAACAGAAGCAATTTTAGAATTAATAAATAAGTATGCATGTAATGGAACATTAATTGATTTTGGTAGTGGTAGTAATATATATTTTTGGTTGATTGCATTCAGACATATTGAAGAGGTATTATGTGTAGATATTTCTAAAGAAGCTTTTTTCATTAACGAACAGATTAGAAAAAAAGAATTATATCCTAAAAGTTGTGAATATGCATTAAAAAAATATAATAAAGAATTTGATGAAGTTCTTAAGACTGAAGTAAACTATTTAATTTATGATGTTCTATATTCATCTATTAATAGTACCATTAAATATAACAATGTATCACAGTTCGGATTACTAGGATTATGTAAAAGTGAAAAGGAATATATAAGTAATTTAGAAAAGCTTTATAATTTGTTAAAAAAAGGTGGGATATTATTAGGCGCTAATTGGTGCTTTTCCACATCATATAGTAAAAAGATGGGGTTTAATAATAATTATTTATCAGAAAAAATAGTGCGAGATTTTGGTGAAAAACAAAATTGTAAAATCTTATATGTGAAAAAAGTTCCAATCGTAAACGACCCAAATTATGATTCTGCACTTATATATGCGATAAAACATGAGTAACTATACGAATTTAGATTTACTAAAAATGAGGTTATATAATAATGGATTAATAGATAAATTTGAAAGTGCTGATATGTGTGTTGAATCATTAATTGGAATACAATGCCAATATCAAACTTATGCATTAATATCTATATATAACAGAACAAAGTATAAATGTAATATTTTTACTAGTAGCAATTTAATTAAAAGTTGGGGGCAAAGAACAACATTACATATATATCATAAAAATGATTATAATGTAATTTCGGATTTGTATCGTCAAAGTGATAATTGGGTTTATAAATATGCCAAATATTTAAAAATAGATTATCATAAATACTTAAAGTCAATTACTAATTTTTTTAATAAGAATAATAAAAGTATAATGGAAAAAACAGAAGTTCAAAATATTATACCGAAATACAAATCAAAAGAGATAATGGAATGGAGTGGTTTACTAATTTTAGCTACTTATCATAAAGTGCTATATGGAATTCTCAATGAGAGTGATAAAAAAGTATATAAACAAAATGATATTTTTGACAGTAAGAATAATACTTCAGATTTAATTTATAGATATTTTAAATATTATGGACCAGCAACAAGGCAAGATTTCTTACATTGGTCAGGATTAAAATATAAAGAAATAAAAGAAGAGTTAGATAAATATATTGAAAAAGCAAAATATATATCAATTGACAATAAAAAATATTATTATGAATCATTACCAGACTTAAAAAAAGTTAAGATAAGTTATCCAGTTATTCTTGGTAAGTTTGATCCACTATTAATAAGCTATGCCGATAAGGAATGGATACTAAACGGGAAAAATAAAACCTTAATTTGGAAAGCTGCAGGGCAAATTGAAGGAGTTATATTATTTTCTAAGGGATTGAAAGGGACATGGCACTATAATTTGAAAGGAAATAAAATTATTTTTGAAATAAATGAGATTTCGCCTTTTACAAATGGAGAAAAAAGTAAAGTAGAAAAGAAGTTTGTCAAACTTGGAAAAGAGATATTTAAAAAAGAAATAGTAGCAGTATATCAGGGAGGTAAATGATGAAAAGAGAAGTATTTTATCCACCGGTTGGCATTGCACATGTAACTAATAAGCTAAGTGATTTAATTTTGTATAAGTATAGAGGTCAAAAAAAGTTAATAGTAAATACATCTGCACAGCCAAACAGTAGTCCACATCTAGGAACTATAACAACACTTATGACTGCCTTTGCATTAGCAAGTAAAATTAGGGATGATTTGAAAGTAGAAACAGAAGTTCAATTTGATGAATTAGAAAATAGTCCAGCAGAAACAATAGAATATAATGGGGAAAAATATTATAAAGATCAACGTCACAGCTTTTATAATCAAGAATCTAAGGAACAAGTTAATATGAGAAGATTTGAAGAGATTTTAGAAAAATTGTCAATTTTTGCAAAGGTTCCATATTCCATAAGAAGTTATAATGAATTTCAAAATAATAAATATGTCAGAAAAGCAATTATTAATATTGTAAATGAAAAGAAATTTTTTAAAGAATTACTATTTCCATCAGAGGCAGATTTACATATAAGAACAATTTGTCCAACTTGTGGCCTTGGTAAAAAGGCTATAAAAAAATTAGAAGAAAAACATACTAAAAATAAGTTAATCCTAAAAGGGTATTGCCCAATCCATGGTTCATATGAAATAAAGATTGCAGAAAATAATAAAGAATATGTTGATATAAATACTCAATTAAGAGATTTAACAAAAGGCATCACTATGCTAGAAGAAGATAAAAAAAATAATACCTTAACAATCATGCTAGATGGCGGTGATTGGGCTGGAATTTGGGCACAAAGAATGCATACAGAGGGTCTTGTTAAATTAGGACTTACAGATTTTCCAATAAGATTTTTTGCTCCAGTTATTTTAGACTGGTCAGGTGCTAAATTTTCAAAAAGTTTGTATCTAAAAAACGATGCATATAAAGACATTAATAGTGCATTTATTAATTATGATAATTTTATAGAATATTATGGAGAAAAAGGAATGAAAAAATTGTGGAATGAAGTCAAAAGTTGGATAGAAGATCCTAAAAAATTTTTTAGAAATTATTCGGTAGACTACTTTCAGACGATAATGGAGAAAAATAACAATGAATAATATATTAGGTGTGCATTATTTGTTAGATTTCTATGATTGCGATATTAGGTATTTGACTTCTGTTTCTAAAATCAAAGATTTAATGACGAAAGCAGGAGACATAGGTAAATTTAATGTAGTAAAACGTTGCTTTCATCAATTTAAGCCATATGGTGTTAGTGGTGTGATGGTATTAAAAGAATCCCATTTTACAATTCATACATGGCCAGAACACCAATATGCTGCTGTTGATATATTTTTATGCGATACAAATATTAACATTGAAAATGTGGTAAAATATTTATGTGGTATTTTTTCAACTAATAATTATAATATAAAGAAAATTGATCGTGGGGTATTCTAACAAAATTTTAAAAACGAAAATGTAATTTATAAAAAAGAGTGTTATAATAAACTATGTAAACGGATGCACACAATGTTTCCGATTTGTTTTCAAATTATAAAATAAACATAGTACTAATAGTACTATAAATACCACAAATATTTTTGTTACCAGTGCCACGAAGCCTTGAAATACCAATAATTACGTAAATACTGATAATACTATAAATACTTGGATTGCTTGAACTTGTGGTAGTGGAAAAAAATATAAAAACTGCTGTGGCAAATAGCTTATAAAATAAGGGTTTGCGAGGGCTTTAAAAATTAAAAAAATTACAAAAAATAGTCAATTTGTTTCCATTTTGTTTCCAAAATTAAAAAAGATGTTACCAAAATATCGGAAAAACCTTATAAAATAAGGAAAAAATTTTTGGAAACAATTTTGAAAACAAAAAAGCTAGCATTCATTTGCTAGCTTTTTTTGTTAAATATAACTTCGTTTATATAAGTGAGGAGTTGTGTAATGATGAAAGTAAATACAGTGAAAATGTAAGTATGTAGTTTTAATTTTACAGAAAATATTGACATATTTTTCCAGTAATGTATAATACAAAAAAGAGGTTTCTAATAAGGAATGTTGTTACATTATTAGAAATTATTCGAGGCAGTATTCCTTGGGAGTATTGCCTTTTTTGGAGGTGAAATAGTAAATTGTATTTATTAGAAGTTTTAAAAGAATTTGTCAAGCACAAGAAAATTGATTCATTAGCTAT
>CALVID010000001.1 GCA_944329355.1 uncultured Bacilli bacterium | reverse complement strand
GGCCTGTCCGGCATCGAGGTGCTGAACGGCAGCACCCATCGGGATGCCTGTCTGACAGCGGCGTCCTACGCAAAAAAGCTGAACCTGATACCTGTGGGAGCCAGCGACTGCCATGTGCCGGAGAAGGTGGGAGTCTGCGCCACGTATTTCCCCATGGAAATCCGGTCTGAGGAGGATCTTGTACAGGCTTTTAAGACCGGCGGCATGAAGCCGGCTTACTATGAGAACGGGGCGTACCACATCGTGGATATGGATGCCCCGGAGGCAGACTTTACGGATGAAGTGTGGATGAAAAAAGAATAAAAAAGTCAGTTGACAATTGACAGGTATATCAACTATAATAAGAAAAATTATCTTCTTCTTTACCAGAACTATTTAAATTAAAATTATCTAAAGAATTTTTAATCTCAAAATCAACATTTAAATAGTTAGATGCAAAGTCTACGAAGTCAAATTGCTTTACTCCATCTACATCTAAATCCGGAAGAATGCTTGAAATATAATCTACAAAAAATTTATTAGGTCCAATAACCATGTATTGATTTGCATCATATAAATCTCTATTATTATATACCAAATAGGCAATATGATGAAGTGCAACGGTTGTTTTCCCACTTCCTGCGACTCCTTGAATAATACTGTTATTCCCTATTGTTTCTCTTATAATTACATTTTGTTCTCCTTGAATTGTTGCTACTATATTTTTTAATCTTTTATCAGCACTAACACTTAAATATGGTTTTAGTATTTCATCATTACTCACAGTATCAACATCATTAAAACTATTTAATACGCTATTTTCTATATCATACTGACGTTTTAATTGTAATTCTCCAAATATTGTTCCTTCCGGTGAAATATAAGAAGTTTTCCCTACATTTGAATCATAATATAAACTAGAAATCGGGGCTCTCCAATCAACCGTAATAACATTATTATCATAATCTGTTACACCTATTTTCCCAATATAACACACATCTTTAATTGAAGATTCATCATTATAAAAATCAATTCGAGCAAAATATGGCTTTTTTAATCCGTTTTCTAATTTTGATACTTTGTAAGTCAAGCGTTCTTGTTCAATCATTCTATGTTCTTTATCTGGATAAAGGTTTGGTAAATTCTTGATTTTTAATTTTGTATCAGCGATAACTTCGTTATAATCTTCGATTGTTTTCTCTAAATTTTTCTTTTCTATTAAGAACTCTTCATTATTCATGAATAATTAAATAACTTTCTAAAAAATCTCGCACGACACCTTCACTGATATTTTTATTATAAATATACTTACACACATTTTTTATTTCTTTTAGCAATGCCAACATAATCATCCTCCTTTGCACACAACATATTTTATCATATTTTCATTATTTTTAATAATAATTATTATTTTTTTACATCAGATAATAATTACCTTTATACATCAACACAATGAAAAAAATAATTAAATTTCAAATAGTATTATAAACTTATCTCCATATCATCTTTATCTCTATCATTATCTTTTTTAGTTTTATAATAACTAGGTATATTAGCATACCCAAAAAGTTCCTCTTCTTTAGTAGTACTTTTAGAAATATCATAAACATCATTACTATCAAAATCTTTATTGTCATAATATTCCTTTATTTCGCTTGTAGTGGCTTCTTTTGTAGGCTCATTACCAATTTGTAATAAAATCCTAAAAAAGTGTTTTATTGCCTCTAATATAGCTTTAATATAAGATTTTAAATTATTATTCTCTTTAGTAAGATTCTGATTTCTAGTAGTTAATGCTTTAATCTCCCTTTTCATATTTAGATTTTCTTTTTCTAAAGACCGATGACTTTTAGTAAAACTATCTACTTCAGTAAATAAATTCCTAATTTTAGGCTCTAACTCTACTGCTTTTTTTGTTTCTTTAATCACTTTGTTCATACTATCAAAAGTTTCCTTTTCTACTAAAACATGAGTTTTATTAAAAGGAATATTTTTGGTAGTTTTTTGTTTCTCATTAAATTCTTTCATCGCTTCATCTATTTTAGAGTTTAAAACCTCTACTTTTTGTTCATAATATCTAGTAGTCTTTTTAAAATCTCTAACCTTTTGATGCTTCGCATCACTACCTTTAATACCTCGTTCCAAATCATAACCCTTATCAGTTAATCTTCTATGGTATTTATCTTGCAGTTCTGATAAATGAATTTTATCTTTAATATAGGCTTTTTTAGAAATAGTATATCTTTCTGTATTTGTTCTTTTATCAAGTTTTTTAATTAAAGGTATAACTACACAATGTAAATGTGGTGTTTCTTCATCTAAATGAACTGTTGCGTGTAACACTTGCTCTTTAGTATAACCTAAATCTTCATAAACAAACTCCATACAAGTATCAGCCCACTCTTTTATATCTTCCTTACTCATATTATCAAAAAACTTATGTGTTGCTGTAAAAAGAAGTTCATCAGCTACTACATTTTTAGACTTATTAAGCATTTGATTAAAAGTTTTTCTTCTATCAGATCTTTCAGTTTTCATTCTTTCATTATGTTCTTTTTCATAATCTTTAACTTTATTTTTAAAACCTTTCACATATTTCTCTTGTAAAGGTACTATCTCAATATTATCTTTAGTTAATTCTAATTTTATATTCGGATTAGAATTATAGGCTTTCTTTTCTCTTTTATTATGTGATCCAATCCCAGCTAAATCATTTAAAGTATAAACCGGCTCACTTCTAAATATTGCATAATTAATAATATCTACCTCCTTTTATGCAAAATAAAAAGATATGATTTTCTCATACCTTTCGTGGATATAACCTTAAACTATTAATTTTTTTATTGCGTACTTTCGTGTGTCTAGACATAAACCCCATCACTATTTTTCAAAATTATTTGTTCATGATTATTTGTTTTATTTTTTAAAGAAACTCTAAACTTATCAGTTTTACTATAAGAAACATCAACATCATATTTATAAATATCGTCGTTATTTATTATTTCCATTTCCCCAGTCAAATTATAACCATCTAACTTATTAATTTTTTTCTCCAAATCCTTTTCCGCATCTTTCACCGTATATTTTCCACAACCTACAATTAATAAGCAAAAACATAAAATTAAAATTTTTTTCATCTCTTCACCAGCCTTCTGGTTAATCATATGGTTTATTTTTTTATTTATGAATAATTTTAAAACTTTTAGCCAATATAAATAATAGAGGAAGGTGAAATTATGGAAATATTACAAAAAGTATGTTTAGTCCTAACGATAATAGGAGCTATTAACTGGGGATTAATCGGTTTATTTGATTTCAATTTAGTTTCATTTCTATTCGGAGAAATGACCATGTTATCTAGAGCCGTTTATTCACTAGTAGGTATAGCTGGTTTAATTAACATTGGATTATTATTTATCCATTTAGACACAAAATAATCTATCATTTCGATAGATTATTTTTCATGAATCTCAGCCTCTTTTATAGAATTGACCTTTGAATAACTATAAATAGTAAATATATTAGATATTGCATCAACCACTAATATCGCACCTATAATTTGAACACTTACTGCTAAAGCTTCAAAAGGATTAAATACAAGTAATAATCCGCATCCTAAAAGAATAAAAGCTACAATAAGCATTTGCCACCAATACTTATAATCAAACTTCTTTAAATCAAAAGCCATTGATAACTTACTAACTGAATCAACAAGTAAAAATATTCCAACTACGAGTGGTAAAAAAGAAGCAAAAGTTTCTGGATTCAATAAAACATATATTCCAAAAGCTCCAAAAATAATTGCCATCACTAAAGTAAAACTAGTAAAAGCTGTTTTAATATCGGTTTTCATATACATAACTACCCCAGATACTCCAACAAACAAAAACATTATTCCGATTAAATAACAAACTGATTTAATAACCATATCTGGTAAAAATAACATAATAACTCCAAAAATCAAATACAATACTGATGTTGCTATTAATGTGTTTCTTATTTTATCAAACATTTATCACACCTCTTTATACTAATAATAATATTTTTTTTAATTAAAGTCAACGAAAAAAGTAGCCTAAACTACTTTTCAACAACTCTAATTTTTACCCGTTTAGTCTTAGATAAATATTGTACCCTAGAATCAGTACCTTCAACCTTAACTGCTACCTCATGCTCACCAGGTCCAAAATCTTTCAAGTCAATATAAGCTGTGATATCCTCAGCTGTTAAATTATTTAAAACTGTTTCAACACCTTTAACATTTACTGTTACTTGAATATCACTTTGAGATAATCCCTGAACACTATATTTATCATCCAAATTACGAACATCAATATTGACATTTGAAATATCTTTATCTGTAGCAGCACCTAAAGAAATACCGACAGTAATATTATTGACACTCATAGATTTTATACCCTTAGGCTCATTAAGTTCTAATTTATATTCTCTATCTTCCTTCAATCCATCAACATCAACATTCACCGGAACGTATTCTAAATCATCTAAAACACTTTGTTCTCCATAAACTGTTACATTGGTCTCACTAAGTGAAATTGAACTAATAGCTTTACCAAAAGAAACATCTCCTTTTGGTACAACCTTGATTGGAACAGACTTGCTAGGTGAAGATAAATCAACGCTCACCTCAATTTTTGAAGGAACAATTTCAATATCCAAACTATTACCATTTGAATCATATGCCTTAAGTGGTACATCTTTTAAAGTAACAGTACCAACTTCTTGATTATTTAAACTAGATACATCAACCAAAGCTTTAACTGTTGCCACTTTTTGCAAACTATTAATGGCATTCTCATCATCAGTACCCTTAATAACCACTTTATCAACCTCAGGGTTAATATTATCTACAATAAGTTTAGAATCCAAACTATCTTGATTAAGTAGATCTGTCGTTAATGTTTTAGATTCAGAAACCTTAGGATATATATTTACTGTAGCCACAGAAGGATTAACACTATAATCCACAGAATCATTTGGCCTCATATATTCAATATCCACTTTATGTGTTCCAGGTTTTAAACCAGTTAAATCAACTGTTACTTTAGAAGCCGTTGATTGCTTAGCAATAAACAAATCACTTCTACTACCCATCAAAGTTATATCAACTTTTTCTGGCAATCCTTCAACAACATAAGCTTCTTCATTATATACAGCTTCAACCACTTGATCTTTAAGTACTTCAGCACTCGTGTCATTAAACATTAAAGCTTTTTGATCAAACAAAATAAATACTAAAAGAGCTAAAAACAAAGAAACAAAAAGTAAAGTATTACTTCTAGAAAGCCAAGTTTCTAAAGATCTATTAGATCCCCCAAGTTTTTTAGTGATTTTCATAATCACCTTAGTTGTTGGCACAATTATTTTTTTATCAATAAAACGTGCAATTCTCTTGAAAATTCCAGGTTTTTTATTCATTTATTCCACCTTCTTTCGCCCCATCTAAAATTTTTTGCGACGGAGCTAAAGCTTCCAATAAACGAATTCTTACTTCATCTAAAGAAAGATTATAAATTAACTCTCCATTCATTGCAATAGAAATTCTACTTGTCTCTTCAGAAACTACAAGAGCAATACAATCAGTTTGTTCTGCAATTCCCAAAGCCGCTCTATGACGGGTTCCTAACCTCTTACTAATTGCCATACTATCACTAGTTGGAAAAACAGCTCCAGCACAAATAATCTTATCTCCTCTAATAATTACTCCACCATCATGAAGTGGATTGTTTGTAAAAAAGATAGAAGATAAAAGAGGGCCAGATATATCCGCATATATCTTCTGTGCTTTTTCTACATAACTAGCCAAACTATTTTCTCTTTCAATAACAATCAAAGCACCAATACGCATCTTCCTCATATAATCTACCGCACTTGTAATCTCACCGATAGATTTCTCAAGTTCACTCAAAGATAAAACTTTATGTCTACCTAATAGTTGAGCTCTACCAAGTTGCTCAAGTGCATCTCTAATCTCTGGTTGAAAAATAATAATTAAAGCAAGTGGTGCCCACTCAATTACATAATCAATCAAATAATCAATTGTAACTAAATCTAAAATATCTGCCAAAATCTTAGTAATTATAATTATTAAAATTCCTTTAAATAACATAATCATTTTAACGTTTTTTCTTAAACTTTTTAATACAAAATAAAACAGTGCCCAAACAAATAAAATATCCAATATTTTTCTGGCAAGTTCAGTTAAAGTTTCTATAGTCATAAAATAACCTCCATCTAACTTAAATAATTATACCATACTTAAGTAATTGATAAAACCCTATATTTTTTACCCCCATCAAAAGTCCGTTTAATTAAAAGGGAAAATAGAAAAAAATTATTCAAAATTATACTAAGAAAAAAAGATGACACTCATCTTTCTAACTCCAAATATCAGAAGTTTTATCGTCGTTCTCTGACACATTTAAAGACTCTGGTTCACCTGTAACTGGCTTTTCTTCATTATTTATTGAAACTGGTTCATTTGTTGATGTAACCTCAGGTTCCACATTATTAGTTAAAACTTCGTTAGAACTTACTGGTGCAGAAAATAAATCTTCAGTTTTCGCACTATCACTAGGTTCTTCTATAGGTTTTTGAACATCAGGCATAGTAGTCCAATCATCAGCCTGAACTTCATTAATTTGTGGTTCAGTATCAGTATTGTTTAAGTTTTCTGTTTTAACATCCTTGTTATCATCATTAGTGTTTTCATTTTTCTTGACATCAGTTTTGTGTTCTTTCATACTTTCTGTCAAATAACCAATTAAAGCTAATATAAAAACAATAGCTGCTAAACAAACCCAAAATATCCAATTTGAAAATATTTCCATAATAATCCCTCCTTATTCTAAACACATAATAACATTTTTTTTTACACTTTTCAACCCTATTTTTCCAAATAATCTACACCTTTAAATGGCTCATCAAAAAGTAATCCCTCATAATTACGTTGTCTTAAAGCCTCATATACCATAATTGCCACCGTATTAGAAACATTCAATGCTCTAACCTTATCAGTCATAGGCATACGAAGACAGGTATCTAAATGATCCTTTAAAATTTTTTTAGGAATTCCTGTACTTTCTTTACCAAAAACAAAATAAACATTTTCTTTTAAATCACTATAATCAAAAGCTGTATGTGGTTTATGACCATATCTAGTTAAAAAATAAAAAGTTCCGTGATTCTTACTTAAAAAATCATCCCAATTATCGTACAAAGTATAATCGCACTGATTTATATAATTAGCCCCGCTTCTTTTAACGACCTTTTCATCTAAACTAAAACCTAAAGGCTTTATCAAATGTAATCTAGTATTTGTAGCTACACAAGTTCGCATAATATTTCCTGTATTTTGTGGAATTTCCGGCTCATAAAGCACTACATTAAGCACTATTTCATCTCCCATCTTGTCATAATGTTTTCAAGTCTATCAATAGAATATTCATTCACATCATTTAACACCGTAACTATCTTTCCATCACTAAAAACATACATACTAATTAAAGAATCACTGCTTATCTGACTTTTAATTTTATCAGTTTCAGCATAACCCGTTTTTAACAAATTATAAAACTCATCAGTATTTACCTCATCTAAATTCATATATAAAATGTTTTCATTTAAATCCATATCTTGAATTAAATTTTTAAAATCGTTTTCAAAATCTTTAATTCTATCATCTTGACCAGAAGCTACATACAATATAAATTTTTGATTTTCCAAAACATAATTAGACAACTCTTCACTCTTAATTTCTCTAACTACATCTTTTAATACAGAGTTTTGCGCATAATAAATTTTAGAAGTATTATACCATTCTCTCGCATAAAATACTCCTACCACCGTCAGTAAAAAAACAAGTACTAAAATCAAATAATTTTTAACTGGTATTTCTTTCTTCATATATATCCTCCTTTATTCAATAATATGATATTCAAAAGAATTAAAGATCATTTCCTGTGTCAATATCCTCAAGTTTTACATCAGGAAGTACTATATGTTCCTCTTCGCATATTCTTAAAAACTTTTCTCTAAAAGCCGCACATTCTTTAACCCTACTATCAGGATAAATTCTTTTACTATCGCGAATTGCTGCATAAACATCATCAATTCCAACTACTTCTTTATTCTCAAATAAAGCATTTGAAAAAGCTCCAGAAAGTACAGAAAGAGAAACGTCAGGATACATTGCTGAAAGCCCATATACTCTTTTATATTCACTAGTCGCATCTACAATAGACTCCATAAGCATTCTTGTAATAAATGAATTATTAAGCATCTTAATACCTGTTTTATACTCAACCTTAGGAATGGTTCCAAGCAAAATTTGAATAGTTGCTTCTCTATCAGGTTCTAAAACATCTATTCTATCAAAACGTCTTAAAAACGCTCTATCTCTAACAATATAAGTTTCATACTCTATAGTTGTTGTCGCACCTATAGCCTTAATATCACCACGATCTAAAGCTGGCTTCAAAATATTCGCCAAATCCATTGGTCCATCAGCCTGTCCACCAATTAAAGTATGTACCTCATCAATAAAAAGAATTGTTTTAGGAGCTCTTTTAAGTTCTGATACAATCAAATTAGTTACTGATTCTGGTTTTCCATTAACTACCATAGTTCCAAGCATAGAAGAAGAATTTATTTTCAATATATTAAATCCTTTTAAAGCATTAGGAACATCACCTTTTTGTATCTTATAAGCAATACCTTCGACAATAGCCGTTTTACCAATACCAGGCTTACCAATGAGTAGTGCTGATTTATCAGGTGTAAGTAAAACTAACATTGTCTTCTTGATTTCTTCTTCACGGGCGATTGCCGGATTAGTTACATACTTTTTAGCTGTTAAATTTTCACAGTAATTAGTAATTATAGGAAACTGATTAGGATCCAATGTAACCACATTATCATTAACTACATTATTTGGATTATTATTTATAGATCCATTAGCAACATTATTTAAAGCACTCTCATTCATCATAGTTTGTCCATTATTTTGAATATTTAAATTATTTTCGTTCATTTTATCATTCCTTTATATAACCATTTTCTTTAAATTTTTCTATTATTTTGCTTTTTACCGCACTTCCAACAATTCGATTATGACTATCTTCTTCATCACCATCTGTAATAAAAATAGTTGTTGGCGTCCCAGTTATTGGAAATTTACTTGTAAGTTTTGAAGATTCTGTTTTTGATAATTTAGAAAGATCAATATACTTAACATCAACCCCATATTCACCAATAACATCATTCAAAGTACCTCTATAAACTGTGCAGGCACTACAAGTATTAGACCCAATAAATAAAACAAAATCATCTTTATTTTTTAACATTTCATTAAGCTCAGCGTAAGAAATTTCCTCATATGTATTGTTTTTTCTCATAAAAAACAATAAAACCACGCCAAGTATAACTATTATAAACATAACAATTAAGAAAACATATTTTTTCTTCATAGAACCACCATCATAATCATTATATAACAAAACTAGGTAAAAAAAAAGGCAAATAAAAAAACAAAGCATTAAATCTTTATTTTTTATACACAATTAGTTGATCATTAGTCAAATATATCGTCGGATTTTGCTTAACTAAGTCATCCGCAGTTATTTTAAACATACTTACAACATCATTTAAAGTATCATCTACATCCGTAACATAAAACAATACATTTGGTTTTGGTAGCATAATTTTTTGATTAGGATAAATCACATCCGTACTATTTAGACCATTTAACTTTAAAAGTTGACTAGGGTCTACATTATACTCTCTGGCAATCCCATAAACGCTATCACCTTTTTTTACCATATACTCCATGAAATAAGGGTTTTCCATCTGTTTTCTTGGAACAACAATATAATCACCATTTTTTAAAACACTACCCACCATTATGCCATTTAATCTAGAAAGATTATCTAAAGACGTTCCAAATTTACTAGCCACACTAGCCAAAGTATCCCCTTCTTGTACTTGATATATTGAATACATATCATCACCCCAAAATATCATATGCAAAAGCAAAAAAAAGGTCCTATTCACTAGAACCAATTCCTTTTAAAATCACATCATATATAATTCCAATTCCAATAATCATAGTCAAAGCAGAAACAATCACGCTTATACCCGGAATTAAACTTAAAACAAATAGTATTGCAATTCCAAATATACCTATTACAAGCATATTAATATCTTTGTTGAAAAATCTTTGCCATAATTTATAACCTATTAAATATCCTGTAAAAATCGTCGATAAATAAATTATTACAAAATATAGAGCCAATAAAATCAAAGCAAGTGGTATTCCAATACTCATTAAGAATAACACAAATATAACAATTGGCATTATAATTAAAAACATTAAACCTTTTGTAAAAGCTTCTAACCCTTTATTAAAATCAAAATTATCATACTCTTTTTGCAATTTCACAAACACTTTAGACATAACTAAACTAAGTACAGCAAATACCATCAATAACGACATAAATGACCAAACCTTACTCATAGTCATTGTAACTAATACATTTTCATCAGATGATATTGCTTCTGTTTTATTTATCTTTCCTTTAACACTACCTTCAGCTATCTCTACAGAAGCGTCTGAAGGATATGATAAATTACCATTTACAACCGTTTTATCATTAACTATAACATTAGAAGCATATATTTTTATATTGCCATCTATCTTAGACCCTTTAAAATTCACAGATGAAGCATATATACTAATATTTCTACTAATATTACCCTGAATCTCTACCTCAGTTCCTACGATCACCACATCACGCTTTAACTCCGCACCTTTTTTAACTTCAATAATATTTCCAGCCACAAAAGCATCTTTATTAATATTACCTGATACTTCAATAGAATTACCAACAAATAAAGCATATTCACTATTACCATTAAATTCTACTTTATTGCCAAGCATAAAACTTACACCATCAGCTTTTCCGGACATTTCAAGATTAGAACCAGCTAAAAAAGTCGAACCATTTACTTCATCTTCCATTTTAATATCGCTATCAATTTCACTATGAAAATGATCAATCGTCTTAGCCTGTACACTGTTTACCATCATAAAACAAATAAGTATACATACCAGTATTTTTAAAGTTTTTTTCACATTCATCACCCAATAAAATCTTATCATGAAATATAGTATTTGTAAATTAAGAACGCATAAGTTTTAATGATTTCACCTTATCATTTAATACTATTTTATCAAAAAAACTAGATCTTACTTCTAATAACTTATTTTTTAATAAAACTACTATTTCATCATCTGAATAATATATTTTTCTTTTATTATTCGCAAACCACATCCCCATATAAGAACCATCACTAAATTTAATATCCTTATTACTTTGAAATGGGATACTTTCATTCTCACATATATAATTATATGCTTCCACAACTTTTTCTTCAAAAGTGTTTCCAAAAAAATTTATTAAAATATTTTTAAAATTATCATCATCAATTTGTTTTAATCTTCTTTTATTATCATGTAACCATTTTTTTATATTAACACCATCACTAAACTTACTATCGCTAGTTATCTGAATATCATTCAAACATATAGCATAAAATTCTCTTACCTTGTCTGCAAAAGAAAGTTTTTGAAAACCTTCCCAATATTTTTTAATTAATAAAGATTTCTCATCATTCAAAGATTCAATTTTCTTTCGGTTATGTTTCAAAAAATACATCATAATCTCGCCATTGCTGAATTTAATATTCTTATCACTTGGTAACTCATTATAATTTAATAAATAATTATATATTTCATCTAGTTTATCTTCAAAAGTTAATTTAGTTTTACAAATATAATTAATTATAACTTTAGAATACTCATCACCCATCTGCTTTATCTCATCATAATGTGCATAAATCCAATACCCAAGATATGAACCATCTGAAAAAGAAAATTTCCTATTAGACTTACTAGGCAAAAAACCATTAACTTGTAAAAACAAATAAGCCTCTTTTACTTTATCTTCATTACTTAAATTTCGTTGATTCCAATAATTTAAAATAAACTTAACCTTATCATTGTTTTCCTGCTCTAATCTTTTTTTGTTTTCATATATAAACTCAATCATCAAACTACCATTACTAAATACACTATTCTTAGTCAAATTATTTTTCAACAAATATGTATATAATTCATTAACTTTCTGCTCAAACCGAAAAATTCTACCATCTAAACATTGAATTATTGCTCTAGCCATATAATCATCTATTGAACTTAATTTCTTTCGGTTAACATTTAAAAAATAACTCATAATATCTCCATTACTAAATTTAACCTTAGTATCACCAATAAAAGGTAAATTGCCATGTAAAGTTAAATATGTATATGTTTCTTTCAACTTTTCATTAAATGACATATATTTTTTTTCATAATAACGAGAAATTTCATATGCATATTCATTACCCTCTTTTAACAAACGTATCTTTTTCTTGTTATGAGCTAAAAAAGTACCCATATAAGTTCCATCAGCAAATTTAAAATTTCTATCAGTTTGAACAGGTAAATCCCCATATTTTTTCAAATGGCACGTAAGTTCATATAATCTTAAAATATAATGTTCATCAATATTAGAAATATCCAAATCCTTGTTTCTTTCTAACTCTAATTCTTTTACTATATCTATAGCTCTAAAATCACCGCTCATAAAAAATAAAACACCGATATTTTCCTTTAAAAAATCATAAACCAAACTCTCTTTTAAAGTTAAAAAATTACCTCTTTTTTTCAAATACATAAAAACAAAATCTACTTTCTGATTAAAAGCAGCTACTTCAAAATTAAATTTTTCTCTTAATTTTTGTAAAGCAAAAAAAGAATATTCATCCAGTATACTATTAAGACTATCTAAATATTCATATTTTAAACTCAAAGGAACATTTGCCTTTTGAATTTCCAATTTAAAATTTTTAATTTCATCTAAAACCATAAACACTTCACCTTTAATAAGTCATTTCCAAATAACCCTCAGGAATGTCAAATAGCTTACTACTAGCTTTATCTTTTGTCAAATTAAACTTATAAAACAAAGTGTTCTGTAATCCTTTATATTTAATATAAACTAATTTATCTCCTTTAAAATAGTAAGTTGTTTCTTCAGTATTATTAGTATATTTTTCATATATATAACTTTTTCCATACACTTTTTCTTCACCAGTTTCATAACCTTTAGTTTTCAAAGAAACAAAATCATAAGGAATAATACCATAAGCATAATCCGTAACAGGTTTTTCCACCTTACTATAATTTTTCATTTGAGGATCTATTGTATAAACATAACCATCTTTTTGAATTATTATCATTTGTGTAGAGCCATTAATTTCATAATAATAATTATCCTCATTTCTAGCTATAATTATCTTAGTATCGTCGTTCTTATTATTATTTCTATCAAATAATTCGATATAATAATTATTAGGATCAAAATCTTTAAAAAATAAATATGTCTTCGAATCACCATTTGCTTTATTGATAACTTCAGTTTCTACCCCACAGCCTACTAACAATAAAGTAAATAAACATAATACTATTTTCTTAATCATTTGCTTCTAACCTTTAAAAATTCTGCAAATCCTAATAATAATTTTTTCTTATATAAATCTAAAAAATCCAAATCTAAAATGTTCTTAAAACTACCTTCAAATAATTTATCCATTGTTTTATTGGCATATTCTCTAGCACCAGATTTATCAAATAACTCTTTTACTTTATCCATCTCTTTAGCACTTATATCTTTACCATAATATTTAAGTAATTCATCTTTATATTCTGTATTAATCGCATAAGCATATAAAATAGTCTGTTTATATTCACTAACATCTGATGTAACTGACTTACCAATATGCTTCTCATCACCATATATACCAAGTAAATCATCCTTTATTTGAAAAGCCACACCTAAATTAATTAAAGCATCTTCTAACTTATGAACCTTTTCTTCATCACATCCTCCTAAAATAGCCCCCAAACAGTAAGGCCCAACCACTGAATACCATGCTGTTTTAAGTTTATATATCTCCATCACATGACTTTCTAAATCATCTTCTTCACCATAAAACTCTTCATAAAATGGTAAAATAACATCCACCATTTCCCCTTCACAAGTTTTAATAGCAACATCATTATAATATTCTAAAACCCTATTCAAATTTTTATTATCTCTATAATTTTTTACTATAATTTGCAAAGCTAAATAAAAACCTAAATCCCCTAAACATAAAGCCATTGAATTACCAATATCTTTTCTTTTTACCTCAAAACTATCCCCACTTTTAATTGGATCCCCATATATTTTTTGATACTTCATAGGAATAGTATCTAACCCTCTTCTTTTGTCCGCTTTATCAATAATATCATCATGAATTAAAATTGAAGTTTGAAATAATTCTAAAGCAATACCTAAAGGTAAATATTTATCATCATCTTTTCCAAAACTTTGATAACCTAAAGCAATTAAACAAGCTCTTAAAAATTTACCACCTTTATTACTAGAGGTAAACTGTTCTAAAGCTTCTTCTAAAAATCTATTACTATAACCTTTAATAAATAAACTGTTATAATCTTCCATCTTTAAAACAAACTTATCTTTAACCGATAAATAATATTTTAAAAAAGAATAAAGTACCTCCATTTTTTTTATAATACCTTCATCATCTAAAATAAACCCAATTTTTTTATAATACAAATTTTTATCACCTAAAAACCATTTTAAAAACTCCGCACTTTCTTTTAAAACAATAATTTTTTCATTATCATATTCCCTATTACTTATAACATAATCATTCTCTTTTATTATTTTATCCACATCAGACATACCAAAGCCTCCTAAGATAATTATACCTTAAAATAGAAAATTTTCATAATTAGATTTTGTTATCTTATTATCAACACAAGTGCAAATAAATCCCCATATATAAAACGTCCGCATAACGGACATTTCATAAAGGGGTACACATTTTGTTTATCACCCTAATTTATTCTATACGGATCACTTGATTTACCACTTCCACTTAAGCTGATACTAGATGTTAGATAAAGCGCAGGACGGACGCCGTTGGAATTGTTCGCATTGTTGTTGTTAACGTTGCCATCATTGTTGACGTTCCAGACATTGTTCGTATTATTGGCATTAGGCGACAAAGACACAAAGCCAACAAAAACAGCACCTAATTACTAGCATTATCCCTAAAAATTCGTGTCACTTGCTTGATGATCCAAGCAATTGACAATCCCTTGCGAGGTCTCGTTTTCACTCGCCCCGCTTTCCAAAACTCCTTTGGAGTTTTGCTTATGTGAAAAACTTTCATTTATCACCCTAATTTATCACAAACGGATCTTCAACTTCTCCACTTCCACTCAAGCTGATATCAGAGCTTAGAGTAATGGCGGGAAGAACCGCATTAGCATTATCCGCGCTGCCGTTGCTCAAATGGCCGCTGCTGTTCACAAAAAAGACGATGCTAGACGCACTGGCATAAGGCGATATTGTCCAATAAAAACCGCCTTTAACTAGCCAATTCGTCGTTTTACATATATCTTTGTTATCATTATTTAAACTTAAACTTCCACATTGATCTTTGTTTGTATTGGCTCTTAAATATTCACTGGCTGTAATGAGTCCTACACTGGATGTCTGTGATTGCGTTCCATTTTCATCTGCTATTTGTCCAGCTAAATCATTATTTTCATATGTTACTTCACCTATACTCCATGTACTAGGTACTATTTTATCTTTATTTACTGTTATAGTCTCTAAATATTCACCATTTAAATAGGTATTTATATCTGCTGGCCTGTCCCATTCATTTGAACCATATGTTCCACCAGTTGTATCAAATGCTCTAGCCGGAAGTACTTCATTTCTAACAATCTTTATTCTACCATCATTTTCTACTGAAAGTATTCGCCATGTTTCATTGTTAAAAGTTATATAGTTATTAGGATTGGTTCCTTTATAAATAAATCTACCACTCTCATATTCATCTTGATATATTCCGTCTCCTTCAGTAACGGCTAATGCTTTTAAATCATCTGAAGTAATTCCGGATGGTGTTGGTGGGGTTACTGTTCCACCACTTTGTCCATAATCTAATGTTACCGTAATTGTGGCAGTCGTATTTTCTGGCTGACTTGTAATACTTGGATTATAAGTTACTATTACCGTTAATATATCACTCTCTGATGCTTTTAATTCATCTCCCTCTTCTATTCCACTTGTCTCAAATGTTATAGCTTCATTATTCGAATTATTTACTTTTATACTATTAAGTACAGCATCTATATTTCCCTCATTAGCTACCGTTATATCATATTTCATCGAATCTCCCGGTGATACTAAGTTTGTTTTAAAAGTAGCTGTTGTATCTGTATAACTAGGCTCTATGGCATTACTCGCACTCCCACTTTGTACATTACTTTCTATACCAGTTATTCTAACTAAGAAATTACTTTCTATATTAGATGTACCTGTTATTTTAAGCTGACTTTGAAAAGCCGCATAACCTACTGCCATTATTAAAAGTACTGCACACAGTCCCATTATTATATAATTTCTCTGCGTCCTATTTAATATTTTATTCATTATTCTCACTCCCTCTTATTATGAATATTTTTTCATTGTTTATTCACAGAAAACAAACAATAACACTAAATGTTATATTCTTACTCTATAATTCAATATTAGCATTCAAACAAATGCCTATCAATTAATTAAAAGAAAATCTTGATAAAATTTTATCAGGGGTGCAAAGAAAATGTACTTAAAGAAACTTAAAGATTTGCGCATAGATAATGACCTATATCAAAAAGAAGTTGCCAGCATATTAAAAATAACAAGGCAACAATATGGTTTATATGAAAGTGGTAAAAGAGATATACCAATCGATTTATTAATAAAATTAGCTGATTTTTATGGAGTAAGTATTGATTATATATTAAATAGAACTAGCAAAAAAGAGTTAAACAAAGAAACTGTTTAACTCTTAATTTTTTTATTTTCCAAAATTTTATAAACAACAAATAAAATAATTGCTAAAACAAGAACGCCAACACCACTATACAAAATAGGTTTTGTAATAAAATCTGTTAATACTGTTACAAACATTGAAAGCTCAGCCTCACCCATCATTTCAACTATAAATCCTGGCATTAATAGAGAAAGTCCTATTGTTACAAGACCAGCAATAAGTAATGCTACTCCTATATTTGCACACCATTCAAAATCTTTTCTTTTCAAAATTATCACTATACCAGCACTTATTCCTAAACTAATACATAATAATAATTTTGTATTAAATCCAAAAACAGTTTGAATCTTCTCTATATTAGCTCCATAACTACTTCCAATTAAATCTTTAGAAGTAGGAATAATTTCAATAATATCAGGTAATTGTTTTTCAACCTCTCTTAAAAATTTTTCTTTTTGTCCTTTATCAATTGATAAATCATTTTCTTCTAAAATATCATCTAAATTATCACTAATTAAATTATAAGCATCTTTTTCAGATAACACCTTAGTATCCTTACCATTAATTATATAATCAGTTAAATTACCTACAGCATCACCGATAATTTCTTTTGTAATTTTAGAATCAATAATCTGATCAACAACTTCTTCTGACACTGAAAACTGTGAAGCTAAAGAATACATCTCATCAATCACTTGTGTAACCCCACTTTGTCCCTCAGAATTACCACTATTTCTAATTTTTTTAACCTCTGTTAATACATCTGTATTCTGCATTTTTGCCACAATATTATCTTTAGTAGCAAAAGCACTTATATTAAAAACGCATATAGTTATAACCACTAAACCCCCTAAAACAAAGGTAAACAAACCAGCTATAAAACTTTTCAGAAAATGCATATAATCACCCTTTAAACAAATTATAACATATGAAATACTTTATCTGCAACCTTGCAAACTTTAAAAATAGATATATGAATAGTTATGTTATAATACATATGGTGATTGAAATGAAAGAAGTTGTTGTTATCGGTGGAGGAGCCTCTGGTTTAACCGCTGCTATTACAGCTGCTAGAAATGGCAAAGCTGTAACACTCATTGAACGAAATAATAAATGTGGCAAAAAAATATTAATAACTGGCAATGGAAGATGTAATTTTTGGAATACGGATAATGATCTATCACATTTTCATACATCTACGCCAAACCTATTAAAAGAATTTATTACTGAAGAAAGAAAAAATAGTATTTTAAATTTTTTTAACTCCTTAGGTTTAGCTTATAAAATCAAAAACGGTTACTACTACCCTTTTTCTAATCAAAGCTTTACTATTAATAATGCTCTAATTTTAGAATGCAAAAAATTAAATGTTGAAATTATAACCGATATTACTGTGGAAAAAATAATTAAAAAGGATCATTTTATTATAAATCCTGATAAAGAAAAAATTAAAGCTAAAAATATTATTATTGCCACAGGATCCAAAGCAAGTCCCAAAACTGGTTCTGATGGATTAGGCTACGAATTGGCCAAATCATTTAATCATAGCATAATTACTCCATTACCATCTTTAGTTCAATTAAAAGCTAAAGAAAATTATTTAAAAAATTGGAGTGGTATTAGAACCGACGTAAAACTAGATTTATTGATTGAAAACAAACACATAAAAAGTGTAACAGGAGAAATTCAGCTAACCAATTATGGTATAAGTGGCATATGCGTATTTAACTTAAGCGGAGAAAGTGCCAAAGCATTAAAACAAAATAAAAAAGTTACAATAAATATTAATTTTATTCCATTCACCCAAAACCCACACGAATACTTAAATGAATTAAATAAAACATGCCATAAAAACATAAGTGAATTATTAGAAGGAATATTACATTACAAATTAGTAGATATTATTTTAAAAAAAGCCAACATTCCAAGAAAATTATTATTTGAAAATCTTTCATCCAAAGAACTAAATCAATTAGTTATCGCACTAACCAGTTTTCAAATAAATATAACAGATACCAATACATTTGACCATGCCCAAACCTGTTCTGGAGGTATTCCTCTTACAGAAATAAATCCTCAAACTTTAGAATCTTTAAAAACTAAACATTTATATTTTGTAGGTGAAATAATAGATATTGATGGCGATTGTGGTGGTTATAACTTAGGCTGGGCTTGGATGAGTGCAATTACCGCTGGAAAGAGTGTGAAATAATGCTTAGGATAAGACAAATAAAAATAAGTATAGAAAATAATAATCTTAAAAAAGCCATTGCCAACAAATTAAAAATAAAAGAAAAAGACATCTTAAATTATCAAATAAACAAACAAAGCTTAGATGCCAGAAAAAATAATTTAATGTATGTATATGAAGTAGATGTAAAATTAAAAAACGAAAATCAAATATTAAAAAAGCATTCAAAAGATGTTTTAATAACTCCAAATGAAACATATACTATCCCATCCCATGGAACAAAAACACTAAAAAACATCATTGTTGTAGGTAGTGGCCCCGCCGGACTATTTGCTGGATATATGCTTGCCAAAGCCGGCTACAATCCATTAATTATCGAAAGAGGCGAAGATATAGAAAATAGAACTAAAACTGTAGAAAAGTTTTGGCAAACAAATGAATTAAATCCCAATTCTAATGTGCAATTTGGGGCAGGTGGTGCCGGAACATTTTCTGACGGTAAATTAACCACTTTAAGTAAAGATAAAAACTTTAGAGGCAAAGAAGTATTAAAAACTTTTGTCAAACACGGTGCCCCAAAAGAAATTTTATATCTAAATAAACCACATATAGGAACTGATTTACTGAGAAATATAATTAAAAACATATTAGAAGAAATAACAAACATGAATGGACAAATAAGATACAATGCTTGTTTAACCAACATTATTACTGAAAAAAACAAATTAAAAGCCATAGAAATAAACAATAAAGAAATAATTCCTTGTGAAAACTTAATCCTCGCCCTAGGTCATAGTAGTAGGGATACCTTTGAAATGTTATTAAAACAAGGTCTAAATATCAAACCAAAGCCGTTCGCTGTAGGTATCCGTATCCAGCACCCCCAATTTCTAATTAATCTTTCACAATATGGTACAAACCATCTCCACTTACCACCAGCTAGTTACAAACTCACATACCAAACATCTAAAAAAAGAGGTGTATACTCTTTCTGCATGTGTCCAGGGGGTTACGTTGTAAATGCTTCTTCTGAAAAAAACAAACTCGTAATCAACGGTATGAGTAATCATGCCAGAGATACTCAAAATGCTAATAGTGCAATTATCGTAACCATTACCCCAGATGATTTTGGCAATAAACCGTTAGACGGCATAAAATTTCAAAGAAATTTAGAAAAACTAGCCTATGACATAGGAAAAAGCAACATTCCAGTCCAATTGTACAAAGACTTTATTCAAAATAAACCAAGTAAAAATTTTAAATCAATATCTCCTGTTTTTAAAGGAAATTATACTTTAACAAATATAAGAAAAATATTCCCAGAATATATAAATGAAGCCCTAATTGAAGGAATCAATAATTTTGACAAAAAAATTAAAGGCTTCGCAAATAATGACGCTATCATATCAGCCGTTGAATCAAGAACCTCTTCACCCATAAAGATAGAAAGGGATGAACACCTCGAATCAAATATCAAAGGAATCTATCCATGTGGTGAAGGAGCAGGATATGCTGGTGGCATAATGACTTCTGCTATCGACGGAATTAAAATAGCTGAAGAAATAATTAAAACCTATAAGCCCAAAAACCTTTAATCAGTTATTCATCACCTATTGTACTAACATATTTAACTTTACAAAGATTATCATAAAATAAAATTTTCCTTTTAAAAATATAAGTAACATTCAATAAATAAAACACTCCAAGTAACAATACATAAATAGCTCCTACAACAAACACCAATATATTAGATAAATCAAAATTTCTAGCACAGTACATAAATATATACCCAATGCCAAAAGGCACAATTATATAATATAAAACAATTAAAACTAATCTTAAAAATAATCTAAATAATCCCTTATTAGAATACTCCAATTTCATATTTAAGAATCTAGAGCCTAAAGTTTGCCCTTTAAATAAAAATGGGATAATTACATAATAAATAATTAAAAGAACATAAAAGTATTTAAAATCGAACATCAAACCAACGATACCAGTAAAAATGAAAAATATAAATCCATCTAAACAAAATCTTGTAATTCTCCTAAGACCACTAACTTTTTTACCTTCCTCATAACTATCTAAATCAATCTTTTCCCTAGAAGGTAAATACCTAATAAACATCCCCATTAACAAATAACCAAAAATACCACCTAAAGTATTAATAATTAAATCATCAACATCAAACAACCTATAAGGATGTGGGTAAATAAAATATAATCCTGTCAACTGTGTTATTTCCAAAAACAAACTAAACATAAAACTAAACAAAATAGTTTCCTTTAAATCATATTTAAAATAATATCTTAAATACATACCAAAAGGCATAAACATCAAAATATTAAATAAAACTGTATAAATGCTGCCCTCTAAAAATATGTTAAAACCACTATTAAAATTGACCTTATTTAAAATATCTAATATGAAATTAAAAGGAATAAGCTGACAGACTTTACTATTCATATTAATACTATCTCTATCAGGAAGTGGCAAAATAGCCAAAAAATAAACGCAAATGATATATAAAATAAAAGAATAAATAATCAAAACCCTAAATTTATTAACCGAACCATATTTATGATATTGCCATAATACAAAAGGTATAGTAATAATAAAAGCTAAAAAAGGAAAAGTAATAAAACCTATTTTAATTGCTTCAAAATAATTCATACTACACCACCCAAATTCAATTATACCATTTTTCTAAATCAAAAAATATTACAATTTTGTAACGCTTGCGAGTAAAATAAAATCATGTTATACTTAAAAGCGAGGTGTTCTTATGCAAGAAGCAATTATCGAAATAATGAATAATTTTGGTTATATTGGAGTATTTTTATTAATAGCTATTGAAAATGTCTTTCCACCAATACCATCAGAAGTAATATTATTATTTGGTGGATTTATGACAACATTTACAGATATGAATTTAATAGGCGTAATCATTGCTTCTACCCTTGGTTCATTACTAGGTGCAATCGCTTTATATTACATTGGTAAAATATTAAATAAAGAAAGATTAAAAAAAATAATTACCAGTAAACCAGGTAAATTATTAAGATTAACTCCTGAAGACATTGACAAAGCAGATCATTGGTTTGATACAAAAGGAAATAAAACCGTATTCTTTTGCCGATTTATTCCATTAATTAGAAGTCTAATTTCAATCCCTGCAGGAATGAGCGAAATGCCAATGAAAAAATTTCTACTCTATACTACTGCCGGATCATTAATATGGAATACCGCTTTAACAATCGCTGGTAGTATTGTTGGTGAAAACTGGACCGATATCTTAAAAATAATGGATAATTATTCACACATAATTGTTGTTCTTCTAGGAATTATATTTATCATAGCTGTTATTATTTTCTATAAAAAAAGACAAAAAACTGTAAAAAAATAAAATTTAAATAAACATAACCCCCATTTCTTAAATATAGAAATGAGGGTTATTTTATAACTCTTTAATTCTTATTTTCTAACATAAACTTTTCATATTCTGGAATTATCTCTTGCGGTTTTCCCACATCTTTAACTAAACCATCATGTAACCATAAAACCCGATCACAAAGCTCCTTAATTGTTCCTAAACTATGTGATACAATTATAACCGTTCGTTTATCGTCGTTTATTAACTCTTTCATCTTATTATAACTTTTCTTTTTAAATTTTGCATCACCAACTGATAATACCTCATCAATCAACATAATATCCGTTTCCAAAATAGCAGTAATCGCAAAAGCTAATTTAGAATGCATACCTGAAGAATAAGTTTTCACTGGTTTATTAATAAAATCACCAATATCTGCAAAATCAATAATTTCTTTTTCTTTTTGATGAATTTCATCCTCACTAAAACCAAGCAACATTCCAGATAAATAAATATTTTCTTTACCTGTCAATTTCTTATTAAAACCAACACCTATAGAAAGTAAAGAAATAGTATGTCCGTGCAAATCCACATAACCCTTATCCGAAGAAAAAATACCTGCAATTGCTTTTAATAAAGTTGATTTACCACTACCATTTTTTCCAATTATTCCTAAAATTTGTCCTTCCTCAACCTCAAAACTCACACCTTTTAAAGCCTCAAACTTTTCTACCTTATTAAAAAGATGTTTCCAAGAAGCTCTAATAGATGTTTTCTTTAAGCCTCTATAAGTAATATGTAAATTTTTTACTGAAATTGCATTTTCTTTCTTCATTAAATCACCTTCGCATAACTATTTTCATTTTTATGAATAACATGGATTCCCAAAAATAATATTATCAATCCCATTACTAGCCAAAAAGCCAACCCTTCAAAACTAGGATTACCAGCATAAATAACCGTTTTTCTTAACTGATTCATTATAAACGCAATTGGGTTCAACCTAACCAAATAATATGCTAAATCGCCACCCAATCTAGTTGTTATATCGTAAAAAACCCCAGATAAATAAAGTAACATTCTCAAAAATATATGAACTAAATTAGCTAAATCATCCAAAAACACACCAAAATGCATCAATAACATACCAATCCCAAAAGATACAATATATAAAACAATCAGTATTGGAAACATATACAGTATATTCAAAGTAATTGGTACCTTAGTAAACACCATAAGAATAAAAACAATTCCAAAAGATATAAATAGTTTAAATAGATAAGTAAAAGACTTAGATAATAACAATATATATTTGGGAATATAAACCTTAGTAACTAAATCACGATTACTAATAATTAACTTCACGCTACCATTTAACATTCGATTAAAAAACTCCCATGCTGTTAACCCTAAAAATACAAAAGTAGCAAAATATTGTTCACTAGCTTTAAACACAGTACCAAAAACAAACACATAAATAAGCATAAAACAAAGAGGTTCAATAACCCACCAAAGCCAATTTAAATAAGAATCAGAAACCTCACTTTTTAACTCCGCTTTAGCCGATCTAACTGCATATCTAAAATATTTTTTTATATTTTTTATAAACAATTTTATATCTTTCATCATACCACCATCATTTACCAATTTTAATTATCATATTTGTTATTTTCCTCAAAGGAGCTGTTATCTTCCACGATTTAGAATGTCTAACTTTATAAATTTCTTTTTTCAATCTTTCATTTTCTTTTTTTAACCTAACATTTTCCTTTTTAAATTTTTCATTCGCTTTCAATTTTTCTATTTCTTTTTTATAGTTCTTTTCTCTTTCCTTATAACCATCTTTATAATCTTTTCTACTTAGTGGTTTATCATATAAAGCTTTTGATAAAGCATTTAAAATATCAAAATTATCATATTTTGTCAATCCTAATCTCCATTTTTTAGGAGAAGAAAAAACTTTACACCATCTTAATAAATAATCATAAGCAAACTTATTCATATCCATAACCATTTCATCTTCACTATACTCTTCCCCTACACTATCTAAATAGGCTCTCCAATATTTTGTCGGACCTAATAAAAAAGCTCTTTCACCATGTTTCACTGGCAAAAAATTAAATGAAACATCAATTTCATAAAAATCTAAATTTTTTACCTGATTAATAATTAATTGTGGGATCATTGGATTCATAACAGTACGATTTAACAAAACCAACTTAGTATTTGGTCTCGCAAACAATAGCAAATGTGAAAGTGTACCAATTGTACATACAACCTCATCTGCTCCTTTCATAAATCCCAATTGCTCCTCTATCGAATATTGTTCAGGAGCAATAATTTTATATCCCCTTTTCTTATAAAATCTTTCAAAATATTCCTCATTTAAACAATCTTTATCAGCCAGTTTCGTTCTAGTTAAATATATTTTTCTTACTCTCTTAGCTTTAATATTACTCATTATCTTACTGTAAATAGATTCATAATGATTTTTATATCCAGAATTAAAATATATTGTCTCATCAGGAATTATTATCTCCTGATATAAAGTTGGTTTATCAATTATTACAATTCTATCATCAATCTCTAATAATTTGAAAAAACTATCAAAAAAATTTTTATACTTACCAAGTACAACACAAGCAATTTTATAATCACATTTATTTTCAACAATCCACCATAGTCTAGATAAAGATTCCAAGAAAAAATGTCCAAAGAAATCTATTAATACTCCACCGAAAACCACCGTTTCATTTCTTTTAACCAATTCATCTTCTTCATCTAATACATAAGCACTTTCACAAGACATATTAATAACTTCTTTTTCTTTACGCTTCAAACCAGCAATAAAATTAAACTCTTCATCACATACCCCACCTGCATACATACCATTAGCTGTATCATCACTAATCTTTTTTAAAGGTAAAATAATACCATTTTTAACTTTAGAAACTAAAGGATCCCCTTTTAACATATAATTTTGACTACATAAATCTATATACCTTTGCTTGTTTTCTGTAAAAATTCTTCTTTCTAATTCCTTCTTGCTATACATTTTAATTCACCATTACTTTCTCAATATTTTTTGATGTTCTTTTTCTAATTGTTCATGTAAATGTATAAGAGTTCTTTTAAAACCTTCTTCTATACTATATTTAGGATTCCAATTAAGCTCATTTCTGATTTTTTCTGTCGATAGTATTCCCATTTTAAATGAAGCAGCTCCTTTATCACTTTCACTTGGAATATCAAAAATCAATTTTAATCCTTTTTCAGGATAAATAGACACCAATGTCTCAGCTAATTCTTTGATCGACGTTTTAGAATTTTCATCAGCAATATTATAAACTAAATCATTAGAATTTAAAAGTACTAAAAACATAGCTACAATAGCATCAGCAATATAAGTATAAGTTCTAATAGATGAACCATCACTTTTTAATACGATATCTTCATCAAATAAAACATTCTTCAGAAAATCTGCCTGCACTCTTCCGTCATAAATTGACATCCCAGGGCCATATGTATGAGCAAGTCTAACAATCTTAGTATTTAAGTTATACTCTTCCTTAAAAGAAACACACATATTTTCAGCTGCTTTTTTACCTTCAGCATATCCATTTCGTGGTACCAATGGGTCAACTTGACCAAGCTCACCATTTTCCTCAAAAATTTCTTGTCCTAAAATAGGTTCGCCATATATTTCTCTAGATGAAACAAATAAATAACCCTCAGCGTGTTTCTCTAAAGCTAATTTCAAAGTATTGGCAGTACCAATTGTATTAGCAAAATTAGTTTCAACTGGGTATTCTCGCATTATTTTAGGACTTGCTGGTGAAGCCGCATGAACAACATAATCAATATTAGAATAATCTAATAAAATAGGAGCCGTAACATCACCAACAATAACATCCACATTGGGATCTTCTAAAACAAAACTTTCTAATTTAGATTTATCTCTCACCATAGCCAAAACTTTTATATTTGTATTAAACAGTTCATTTAATTTTAACAAAGTATACACAAAATATGAACCAATCATTCCAGAAGCACCAGTAATTAAAACTGTTTTATCTTTCAATTTTTCTTGCATATTTTCTTTTCCAACACTATCAATAATATCAATTACATCATCATTTACTACTTTTGTATAAACCATATTATCTTCTCCTTCTTGCTTTATTTTCTAAATCTATCAACTGTGCATAATCTATCGCATTCAAATTACCAATTAATGTACAAAAATCAACTGGAGTAGTCACTTTGATATTGCCCCTATTCCCTTTTATCAAATGACATTTAACTCCACGTTTAAACATCAAACCACAAGAATCTACTATTCCATCATATTCTGGATTAACTTTTCTCTCTTCTATATGAGCTTGATAAATATCATTCAGATAAAAACACTGAGGTGCTTGAGCAGTATAAACAGTATCCCTTCTTGGCATTGATTCTACTAATACCCCATCATGACTAGTAATAGGAGTTTCAAAACATGGTGTTGCAGTTATTGCATTTCCATATTTTAATACTCCTTCAATACAATTATTTATAGTCTCATCAGTTATTAATGGTCTAACACCATCATGAATTAAAACCACCGCATTATCATGATCTTTTTTTACTTCACTTAAAGCAATAAAAATAGAATCCTGTCCAGTTTTTCCTCCAGGAAATATCTTCTTTACTTTAGATAAATCCGCCCTCAAAACCAATTTTTTCAAATAAGGTATCCATTTGTTTATACAAGCAATATAAATTTCATCAATTTTTTCATTTCTCTCAAAATAATTCAAGGTATGAATAATAATTTCATTTCCATTTACTTTTAAAAATTGTTTAGGTAAGTCTGACCCCATTCTTGTGCCAGTTCCACCAGCAAAAATAACTGCAATATTTTTCATAAATCCTCCTACTTTTCATTTAAAAATGTTTCAGTTGCCTCTACAATCCTTTGACAATTATTATAATCATTATAAGCAAAAAAGTCATCAGCACGTTTTTTATACTCATCTTTAATTTGGCAACCATTTCCCATATAATAACAAAGTTCATCCACTAAATCTTTTTCATTTTTACAAATACTACCAAAAGCCATAGTTTCGTAATTATATACACCAGTTTCATAATGTGGTGGTAAACTATCTGGATGATAATACACTATAGGTTTTCTCTGATAAGCAAAATCAAATTGTACACCAGAATAATCTGTTACCATTAAATCAGCCTCTGTTAAGATTTTCTCATAACTCATATCTCCTGTAGCTGGTATAATTTCCACATAATCATTTTTATCAAAATCTTGTACTTGACCAGACAAAGTTGGATGTACCAAATAAATAATTTTATAACCATTTTCTTTCGCACACTTAATTAACATAGGATTATTAATCAAAGAATTATATATTTTAAAATAATCACTTTGTTTAAAAACATCATTATGAGCTCTTGGTACACCATGTTTTAAAGAAGGTGAAGCAATAGAATGCCTCCACGTAGGTGTAATAAGAATCATTTTAGACGGTTTAGAAATCAACCCATCATATCTTGCCAATCCTGTTAACAAAACTCTTTCTTTATTAAAGTCATATTCTTTTTTCAATATATTTTGAACTTCATATTTAGAAGCACAACAATAAATTTTTATATTATCAACTAATCTATTTTGATATTTTGGAATATCTTGAATAGTAAGTCCATGTTGAACTTCAATTATATGTGCATTAAACAGATCTCTAATAAGTACTCCTTCTAAATTTTCAAATCCACAAAATCCTAATATGCCAGAGTGTGTTTTCAAAATAGCCTCTGCATGTAAACTCAAAAGCTTTGTTTTTAAAGATCCATATTTTAAAATCCGTTTTTGTTTTTTTAGTCTTTTGTAATCAAAAGAATCCTTATTAATTATATAATAAATTTTCTTACCATGTTTTAAACCATATTGATATAAATACTCCCCATTATCTCCAGCCTTATAAAGCTTATCAAAAGTTATCCATATATGTTTATAAAAAGGTTTAGTTAAATAATATAAAAATCTTAAACAAAGCATCCTAATAACCGTCATTTTTTTACGTTCATTTTTTATTTTTGATAAATCATATAAAATTTCATATTTAAATGTTTTAAACTTACTTCTTTTTTCTATAATAATACTTGAAATATTATTCCGTAAAATAATATTTTTATAACACCAAAAAGATCTTTTAGACTTAGATAATCTTGCTTGAACTTTATCATATCTTAAATTAAGTGGGATCTTTGTATTATTTAAAACCATATAAAATTTAAGTTTATGATTTGAATCATTATTAATTCTAAATTTTACTTTAAAAGTACATTCCCTAGATAAATTTAAACCAAAAACATTTAAAGATGAATAAACATCAGTAAAATCAACATCTACCTTTTTACCATCTAACTCAGCCACAATTTCAATATCTGAAACATTCATAAAATCACTAAGTGTAACAAATGCGTCGATTTCTAATTCATTATGATCATAATTTATAGCCTTAATTTTAACTTTTTCACTTAAATTATAATTTCTATCACTACTTATAAAATTAAATGCCATTTGACCATCAGGAAATACATATTCTAACAATAAATTATTAGTATTATTTATAGATAAATATTTAATATTGTAATTAGCTTTTAAATAATCTAGTTTACTTTTTAAAAGCCAAAACTTTAACCATCTTTGCATTTTAAACTGGTGTCCCATCACGGCATCACTTACACTAGCTATATCAGTTTGCAAAATAATATCATTGTCAATATAACATAAAGCCTCAATCACCAATTTTTTAAAAATAACAAAATCATCATAACTTAAAACATTTTTATTACTATCATTAATATTACATTTAAATTTAACATAAATCAAATACATATACGCTTCCTGAATAAATCTAGGTAAATTTTTAGCATTTTTTAACTCAGGAATAATAAAATTACTTAAAGAATCGATATACCAACAAAGATTGTAATGTACCAAACATTTAGAAGCGTTATCTTCAAACGCCAAAGTAGAAGTAATACAAAACTCATTTGCATAATAATAAACAAAATTATCCTTTAACACATCTAACAAAAATTTAAAAGTACATTCATAATCTTTATCACCATTAAACTTATAATTTTTAATTAAACTAGTCTTAAAAAAATAAGCGTGCAAAAGCATATCTACATTATATGGCCTTTTGTAAAGATTAATTTCCATACTTTTTTTAAACTGCATCATATAATTTTCTCTAATTTTTTTGTTTTCATCAAAATATCCACCATTTATAGCAACCACATTATAATCCTTTAAAATGCCATACAATCCATTTAATAGTTCGCTACTTTCATAATACAAATCACTTGTAATAAAAGTAATATATTTTCCCTTAGCCAAAAATAGTCCATGATTATAAGCTCCTGCCATATTAAAACATTTATTATAAATTAAATGTAATTTTTCAGCATACTTTAAAACATTATCATCATCAGTAACATCTTCAATTATTATTTGAATTTTAGATAAATCATACTTTTGATTCATTATACTTTTTAAATGTTTTTTTAACCTATCAAAATTAGTATTATAAATAACAAAAGTATAAACAACATCACTCATACATCTTCAACTCCATCATTTCATATATGTTTCAATCAACTGAACCAAACTTTTAGTACACTCTTTTTTATTAGTTACATACTTATCTATAAATTTTCTTAACTCTTCATAATTATATTCTTTTTCAAAAGTTAAAACCAAATCCTTAGCTTTCTTTCTAGTATATCCCGGTACTTCTGTATAATTTAAACTTAAACCCCTTTTAACTTTATAATCATCTAAATCAAAGTCATAAAAATATAAAGGAATACCTCTAAGACCTGCTTCATATATCACACAAGAATAATCACTGACAAATATATCGGCAATAAAAAGCATGTCAAAAGTACTAAAAGAAAAATCACAAATAATCTTTTGATTATTAATCTTAGTTTTTGATAAAGGATGCATTTTTACAATTAAATTATATTTAGAAAAATCAAGATTTTTAATAAGATCGTTTATAGCCTTTTTTAATTCTTTTTCCTTTTTTCTAAAAGTAGGAGCATACACTATATTCTTTTTACTTTTAAGCATAGGATAAACTTTAAAAATGTTTTCTCTAACTTTACTTTCATATTCTTTATCAAAAAGCAAATCAACTCTTGGTAATGTTTTAATTACAATTTTCTCTTTAGAACATTTAAAACCTGCAGCCAAATGATTTTTATATGTCTCACTCGCACACAACACAACATCATAATTTTCATGCATATGCATTGCCTCAGCAACTTCACTTTTACTACCCTCAGTACTATCCAATATTAAATAGCCGAACTTTTTCATTGTTCCAATCGAATGCCACATTTGAATAATAGTAAGTTTTTTCTTATGTTTTAAAATACTAACAGTAGGACAATAAGAATCCAAAATACACACCTTTGAAGTACTTAAATGATACATTTGTTTAATTGAATGTAATCCATACACAATTTTACTTTTCAAAGTAGCTTGGATCCCCTTATCTAATGTTTTGCACAAATAAACAACGGTATATCTCTTTTCTAATTCCTGCCCTAATAATTTAAAATCCATATTTACCTCATTAGATTGCCTACTAATCATAACAATTTTATTTTTAACAGGTAAAAGTTTAAAAAATAAATATATAAATCTCGATATACCAACATAAATTTTTATTAAAACTTTCATCTCACATCAAATTTCCTTATCTATTAAATATACTATTTTTTCTACACTATCATTCTTACCATGACACAAACAATTTTTAAATCTTAAATTAACATCTATATCTTTAAGATTATTTAAACACATTAACAAATTATCAAAGTCTAAAACTTCATAAGTATTTGAATATAACCCTTTTAATTCGTGAAGTGGCCTTTCATATTCATATAAATATTTATCATACCTATAAAATATAATAGGTCTATCAAACATAGAAAATTCATATACACATGAAGAATAATCAGTTATTAAAATATCTGAAACATATATAATATCATTAATATCCAGATCAGAATAATCAAAGATATATTCGTGATATTCTTTTTTTATATTGATTTTATTTTTAACAAAAGGATGCATTTTTATAAGAAAAACAAAATTATTCTTTAAACAAAATTTATATATTTCATCAATATTAAGCATATCAAAATTATAATATGCTTCTTTTTGATTACTACCTCTATAAGTAGGTGCGAATAATATTACTTTTTTATTCTTTAAAAGGTGATTATATTCATAAAGTCTTTCTAAAACATTATCGATTCTTTGCTTATTCAAATAATTATCCAATCTAGGCATACCATACGGCTTTATTTTAGATTTACTCACACCAAACACTTCCGCATAAACATCAATTAATCTTTCACTATCGACTATTACAAAATCATTTTTTCTATGAGAAGACAAATAAGGATGTGGTGATCCTTTTTTACCAAATCTAGCATATCCAACGGCTTTAAATCCCACTCCAGCATGCCATAACTGTATAACTCTTGCTTTTAAATTTAAAAAATTTAAAATAGGCGTATAATTTTCTATTAAAATAACATCACTTTTTGAAATCATAAAAAGTTCTTTCAAATAATAAAAAATCGATTTCTTTTTAAAATTATCATGACAATAAACTATTACCTTATACTTCTTATCTATTAATGCATTATATAAAGGTAATAAATTACTAGTTATTTGATTACTATTTTCTGATAAAAACAAAACAGTTTTTTTACCAAATTTAAACATTCTTAAAATCAAATACAATAAATTAACCATTTTATAACTAAAAATTTTTAAAACAATTTTTAAAAATCCTATCAAATCATCAGCTTCATAAAGTTTTATAAACTTTTTATATTTTTTGTTCTGCTCCATATACCTAGTCTTAATTAAAAAAATATTATCATTTAAATCAAATTCTACCAAAAAAGAATAAAAATTTTTTCTATAATTAAAAATCCTCGAATAATTATCAAATTCAGATAACAACTTATTATCTATTGTAGCAAAAACCCCATCTACTTCAATTTTCCATATACCTTTATCCAGCATATTTCCATCCAAATTAGTTATAGGAATAAGAACCTTATTTTTATCACAAATTTCTAATTCATATTTCACTTTATCATTCATTATATATGCTTGTTGTACATCACTTTTAAATACTATATATAAATTAGACCTTTCCCAATAAAGTGAAATAATCAATCCCCTCATAACATCACATCATTTCTAACATCATAAAGCAACATTATTTAAATATATACATATTATAACAAATCATCAACACAAAGTCTAGTATGGTAAATCTCCTCAAAAACAATACATTATATCAAAATTATACATGATTTTTTAAAAATATACAATATTGATTATATAGATACAACTAATATTGCTATAACTAATATTCGATAATTTTAAAATTATATATAAGGAGGAAAATACATGGAAAACAATTTAAAACACATACGGAACAAAAAGAAACTACTACAAACAAAAGTAGCCATTGACCTAAATACCACGCAAGAAGCTATATCATCTTATGAAACAGGCCGAGTATTTCCCAGTTCTGATATGCTTATCAAACTAGCTAATTATTACAACACATCCATTGATTATTTATTATGCCGTACTAAATATGATATTCCAATAAATAACATAAAACCTAATAATATATCTGATAAAGATTTTTTATTATTAAGCAAAATAAACAAACTATCAACAGTAAATAAAGCTAAAGTAGAAGGATATATAGATGGATTAAAAGAAAAAGTAGACTAATTTTTTACTATTGTCTACTTTTATTGTGATTTATTTAATATCAATAACCTTTTAAAAGAATAACTACTGAAAAAATAGGCACATAATTATTTATTAAATAAATACCATTTTATTTTAATAAAAATACAAAATATTTACATAAAACTATTATACCAATTAAAAAACCTTAACATTTTTAAATTATTTTAAATTTTTAACAATATCATAAAGTAAGTTAATAAACTTTTCTTTCTGAACAGTATAAGTTTCTCTACTTCCAAGCTTACGATAACTAATTAAATTATCGTCTTTTTCTTTATCACCAATTATAATAGTATATGGGATTTTCTGCACAGAACTCTCACGCATCTTATAGCTTAATTTTTCATCACTATCATCCAATTCGACTCTAAAGCCGTTTTCTAAAAGCAAATCATAAATTTCTTTCGCATATTCTAAATGATATTCATTATTAACCGGAATAATATTAAATTGAACTGGAGCTAGCCAAGTAGGAAATGCCCCTGCATAATGTTCAATCAAAATACCAATAAATCTTTCAATAGAACCAAATATCACCCTATGTAGCATAACAGGTCTTTCTTTATTTCCATCATGATTAACATACTCAAGTTCAAATCTCTCAGGTAAATTAAAATCAAGTTGTATAGTTCCACATTGCCATACTCTTCCAAGTGAATCAGTAACATGAAAATCTAATTTAGGTCCATAAAAAGCTCCATCACCTGGATTTATCTTAATCTTGTGTCCAGCTTTTTCACATGCTTCTTTTAAAGCCTTTTCAGCGTGATTCCAAATCTCAATATCACCAATATATTTTTCTTCTGGTCTAGTAGATAATTCTATTGCATAAGGCAAATTAAAAATTTTGTATATTCTATCAATAAAATTGATTAGCCTAATTATTTCATCCTCTATTTGATCTTTGGTTAAAAATATATGAGCATCATCCTGAGTAAAATTTCTAACTCTAAACAATCCATTCAAAGCCCCACTTGCTTCATGACGGTGTACTAAACCAAGCTCTCCAATACGTAATGGAAACTCTTTATAAGAATGTAATTCATTTTTATAAACAATTATTCCACCTGGACAATTCATAGGTTTAATAGCAAACTCTTTATTATCAATTTTAGATATATACATATTTTCCTGATAATTATCCCAATGTCCAGATTTTACCCATAAATCCTTATTAAGCATAATAGGTGTTTGAATAAACTTATACCCCTCTTTAGCATGTTCCTTATACCAAAAATCTTCCAACGTCCTTCGAAGAATCATACCTTTAGGAAGCCAAAACGGAAATCCAGGTCCATACTCACTAAACATAAATAATCCAAGCTCCTTCCCAAGCTTTTTATGATCACGTTTTTTAGCTTCTTCTAACATTGATAAATAATTTTCTAAAGCTTCTTTATTATCAAAACAAATACCATAAATTCTTTGAAGCATTTTATTATTAGAATCACCTTTATAATATGCCCCTGATACTTTTAATAATTTAAAATTTTTACATTCTTTCAAACTATCTACATGTGGTCCTCTACATAAATCTGTAAAATCACCTTGTGTATAACAAGAAATCACTTCATCTTCTGGCATATTATTAATTAAATCTATCTTATATGGATCATCTTTAAATTTTTCTAAAGCTTCTTCTCTAGAAATTTCTTCTCTATATATTCTCTTTCCATCTTTAACTAATTTTTTCATTTCCTTTTCTATTTTAGATAAATCATCCTCAGTTAAAGTTATATCACCCAAATCCATATCATAATAAAAACCATCACTAATAACTGGTCCTACCCAAAATTTAGCCTCCGGATACAAATGTTTAACTGCTTGTGCAAGTAAATGAGCACAGCTATGATTAAGTTTGCTTAGCCTTTCATCTTCTTTAATATTTATCATAATATCTCCTCCTATAACAAAAAAACCTTATATAAATTACCTTATATAAGGAGTGCATGACACGGTACCATCCTAATTTTTACTTAATTAAAGATAACGGTCCTCACCGGGAATCTCTTTCGAGTCCTATTCATAAGTAGTAATGATTAAACCTTGTATTATCTTACACCAACCGATAACTCTCTAAAAGCAAGTATTTTAAACACCATGTCTTAATCAAAATATTTAAAAGTATAAACTGATTATAGCATTATTAAAAATTATTTTCAATATAATATAATATTATTAAGCTTTATCTAATTTTTTATCGTTATTTTGAATTAGTTTTCCCGCTTTTTTATTTATTTAGTTTTTTTACAATGAGATCCCTATAAACTCAAAAATATTACTTACTAAACTGTTTTATTAATCTTTTTGCTCTCATGGTTCTAGCCTTATCCTGCCATTCCAATTTTGGCCCACAAGATAAAGGATCAGTTATAATTTTTACTCTATCTTTATTTTTTAAAATAGTATCTATTCCAACACTTTCATCATTAATAATAGCTCCAACCATAGTATTTCCAATTTCAGTATGCAATTTATAAGCAAAATCAATCGCCGTACTTCCCTTAGGAAGTTCTACAATGTCGCCATGAGGTGTATAAACATATATTGTTGTATTAAAAAGTTCTTTTTTTACCTGATTAACAAAATCTGCATTATCAGAAATAATAGAATTTAACTCCGCAATAGATTTAAAAAATTGAAATTTACTTTTTAAATCATCTTGCATACTCTCTTCGGCATCATTTTTGTGCAAATCCCAGTAAGCTGGAAGACCATATGTATCTATCTTATCCATATCATAAGTCCTTATTTGCATCTGTACTAACCTCTCATTTGGCCCAAACACTGTTGTATGAAGTGATCTATACATATTGGTTTTTGGGTTAAAAATATAGTCTTTGAATTTACTATTAATAGGTGGATAAACGCTATGTACATACCCTAAAGTTCTAAAACAATCATTTATATCATTTACCAATAACTTAATTGCCACTAAATCATGCACATCAATAATTTTTCTACCCTTATTTCTTTCCTTATACAAACCATAAATGCTTTTTATTCTTTCTTTATGCTCAAAAGGAATATTGTTATCTGCAAGAACATTACCTATTTTTTCTAAGCACTCATAAATCACAGCATTCATATTTTCGCTAATTTCATTTACTTCTTTTGCAATACTATCATAAACATCTCTTCTTAAATAATAAAGTGATAAGTCCTCAAGTTCTGATTTAATTTGATAAGCTCCCAAATAGTAAGCCAACGGCGAAAAAATTTCCATAGTTTCTAAAGCATTCTCTTTTTGTTTAAACTCGCTTTTATATTCTAAAGTTCGCATATTATGAAGTCTATCTGCAAGTTTAATAATAACAATTCTCACATCTTCTTCTAAACTAGTAATTATCCTCCTAGTATTAGTAACTATCTGATCATATTCCGAAGAAAAATTCATTTTACTAATTTTTGTAACTCCATCAACTAAAGTAGCAATCGTTTCATTAAATAAACTAGCTATTCTTTCTTTATTCATATCAGTATCTTCAATAGTATCGTGCAAAAGTGCAGCACATATTGTATCAGCATCAGCCTTCATTTCAGATAATATAAAAGCGACAGAAAGTGGATGAACAATATAATCCTCACCACTCTGACGCTTTTGCCCCTCATGCAACTTATTAGCACACCAAAACGCTCTAGAAATAATATCTAAAGATTTCTCATCATCAATATAACTATTTATATTACACATTAAGCTTTCGTAAGTTACTTCTCTCATAAAACCCACACCTCATACTTAATCAAAATATATTATTGTCAATATTACTATAATTTTTAAAAGAAATCAAGAGTGATAATAATTTTTTATTTAACTTATAGTGTTTTTACTTATTTTAAAAATAATGGAATTAACTTTTACTATTTTTCTCTTGCTACATAAAATAACTTCCTATAAAAAAACGATTTTAACCTTATAAAACAAAGGAAAATCGGTATTATCTCATGAAAACTGAACAAATTTCCAAATTTTAGTTTATTATTAATCATATTCTATTTCATAATAATAAGATGTTTCTACACCTTTTAAAAAGGTATCTAAGCTAAAATCATCTGTCAAATTATGCTCTATTAAAGTTTTAATTTCTAATGTATTAATTGGACTTCTTTCCATTGCTTGTAAATATAATTTTTTATCTATACTTTCCCAATTAACAATTTTATTTAACTTTTTTTCAATATTAAATCTAACCAAATTCTCGTAGCACGCCCATTTCCTTCTAAAAAAGGATGAGCTATATTCATTTCGACATATTTATTAATAATATCATCTAATGTATTTTCTTTCATAGTTTCTATTTTTTTCAAAATGTCTTCTAAATATAAAGTATTGGCAAACCTACAATTTCCTTTGGAAATATTTTTTCCCCTAATTTGACCTGCAAAATCATACAAACCATCAAATAAATATTTATGTATCTGCTTTAATCCTTTAACTGTACCAATTTCAATGCTATTAATGTCATTACTTGCAAATAATCTTTTTGCATTTTCTAAACTTTTTTCATCTACTTTGTTCATTATTAGCACTCCTAACAATTATTATATAGAAAAAAAAGATTTAAAATCTTTAAATTACAAAATGGCAGGGGAAGCAAGACTTGAACTCACGACATTCGGTTTTGGAGACCGACGTTCTACCAACTGAACTATTCCCCTATAATCCAAGAACAAATAAATTATACCACATCAAAATAACTATTTCAACTTATTCACAACAATATAAATAAAAACATATAATATATTGGTGATTTACTATGGCTGTAATTAGAAGTACTGACACTGAAAGAGATTTACTTGCAAGACTCATGCGAGCTGAAGCTGTCGGTGAAGGCGACTTAGGCATGTTAATGGTGGGAAATGTTGTCATAAATAGAGCCTTAGCCAACTGTTTAACTTTTAAAAATGTCAACACCATAAGCAAAGTTATATATCAAAATCCAGGAGGTTTCTCAGGAGTAGATAGTCCTTTGTTCTTCAGTAATCCAACAACATTAGAAAGAAATCTAGCAAATAGAGTAATCAAAGGTGAATACTATCATCCCGCCACACATGCTTTATGGTTTTATGCACCTAAACAAGGAGAAGCATGTAAAACAACATGGTGGGATCAATATAATAGTGGTAGATATAAAAATCATTGTTTTTATATCCCCGATCTAGGCGAATGTCCAGAAATAAGATAAAAGACTCTTAATTAGAGTCTCCTAACTGTTGAGTTAACTTAAGGGTTAACTCTTTTTCATTACCATCTCTTATAATAGTTAATTTAACACTATCACCAATATTATGTTTATAAAGTAAATACTTCAAATGAGCCGAAACTTTAACACTCACGCCATCAACTTTAATAATAACATCATTACGCTCAATTCCAGCAGCCTCAGCATCAGAACCTTTTTCAACACTATTCACAACTACACCAGACTTAATACTACTATCAAGTCTCAAATCACTATTACCTATTAATGGCAAACTATCCAAATCATAAAGAGAAACACCAATAACTGGTCTAGCAATCTCCTCTCCTTTTTCCAATTTTTCAATCTGCGACATAGCCACTTCAATAGGAATTGCAAAACCCATTCCTTCTACAGAACTCTCAACCAACTTAACTGAATTAACACCTATTACTTCACCATTAATATTAACAAGTGGTCCTCCACTATTACCAGGATTTATAGAAGCATCAATTTGAATAGCTTCCATCATATATTCAGTACCGTTGTTACTAACTGTAATCTCTCGATTTTCTCCAGAAATAATTCCTTTGGTAACTGTACCTGCATACTCTGTACTAACAGGAGTACCTACAGTAAATACTGTATCACCCAATTTAGATTCTGTACTATCACCAATTTCAGCCACCTGCAAAACATTATCCGCATCTATTCTCAAAACAGCAATATCCATATATGAATCAGTTCCTAAAACCTCTGCTTGAACATCTTCACCATTACTTAAAGTAACTCTAATTTCAGTCGCATCTTCAACAACATGATTGTTAGTCATAATATAACCATAATCTGCATCCTTTTTATACACAAATCCTGATCCATAACCTGCTAATCTTCCGCCTAAATAATTATTAACCACAACCACTGCATCATAAACCTTATCGATAGATTCACTAATTGAATCATTAGAAGTAATATTAACATTTTTATTTACTAAAGTATCATTACTAGGATCTTCATTTACAAAATACAAAGTCCCTGTAATTCCTAAACATAAAACAATTAAGATTATAACAATATTAATTATTCTCTCTCTCATATAGATCCCTCCTATAAATCTTTTATCTCATACCAATTACTTGGAAAACCAATTCTATTTAAAATAGTATCAAGTGGAACAACATTAACCACTCTATCAAGTCTATTAACCTCTCTTTTTATCTCATCTATCATATCCTCAAAATCATCTTTACTAAGCAAAATTTTCATCATAATAACTAAACTAAACAAATCATTCTTACCATAAATATAGCCATCTTCATTTTGAGGAATATTAAGTAACTTATGATACTTAGTATCTGGAATAAAACGTTGTGTTCTATGATCATATAAAATATCTTCGTGTGCACAAACATTTCTAAAATTAGAAAGTAATGATAAATAAATTTCCAAAACTTCTGGGTTTATCTGATAAAAATTACTAATATCTTCTTGATCTTCATATTTCAAAATGTCAAAAAACTCAGCCATAATTCCAAAAGATAATACTTTAACCAATATCCAAAATGGAATATATCCATAATGTTCAATATAGTGAAACGTAGCTGTATGCTTTCTTCCATTAACTCTAATTTGTCTTTTAACCTTATTTAAAACATCATATACTTGTCTAGATTGTAAACTATCTTGTGAAAAATTATCAGGATTCAAATAATCTTTTTCTTTAAAACCATATTTTCTAGAAAGTTGATAACTAGTTATTGATTTAATGTTATTCTCCACCACCAAAATATTTTTAAAAAATGTATTTCTAATTGCTCTATCAAACAAAAAAGTCGCATACAATTCTTCAAAAGTCGTACCTGTTAAAAATTTATCCTTTTCTATAGTAAATAAGTGTCTATATCCACTTATAAAGAAATAATTCTCTCTAAGTAATATATTTCTAGCCTTTGCCTCATCCTTTATAACCAGACCTTTGTTTTTTAAAATTTCTACTTGTTCATCTAAAGTTTTGAATATTTTTCCTGTCATACTCTCACCTATCAAACATTATAACACAAAAAACTCCTTATTATATGAACAAACTGTGAAATTTATTCACTAAAGTACCGATTTGCAGCTTGTCTCACCACATCAGCGATTTTATTTTGATAGGTATCACTTTTAAGTAAAGCTCGCTCACTAGAATTGGATAAAAAACCAATCTCTAATAACACTCCAGGTCTACTCACCCTTCTTTGTAAATATTTAGTACTATTTTCTTTATAATCTCTAGTGGTATTTAAATGTTTTCTAAACTCATCTTGAAAAATTTCCGCTATTCTTTTATTTTCAGGATTAATTGTATCATAATACACCTCTGCCCCATGCAATGTGCCACTATCTTCGGCATTTAAATGAATTGATAAATACAAATCACACTCACTTCTATTAATTATATTTGCTCTTCTAGACAAATCACTACGTTTTCTATTCCAAGCATTACCCACTGACAAATCATAATCACCATATCTAGTTAAATATACTATTGCCCCTTCACGTTTTAATAAATTCATAATTTTTTTAGTGATTTTTAAATTCAAATCTGACTCTTTAACATTCTTATAAAAAGCCCCACTATCCGCACCACCATGCCCTGGATCTAAATATATTACCTTAGATAATAAGGGTAAATCATAATTTTTTGCACTCACATAATTAAAAAAGCAAAGAAGTGTAACTAAAGCAACCAAAACACCTATTTTATATTTCATTAATATCACCATTAAAACATATGTTGTAACAAAACCCAAAAGAACTGTAACATAACATTACAGTTTTAAAGATATTATTTATAAAATAATTTCTTCGTTTAAATAACCAATAACTACTAACTGTTTATCATTACCTAAACAAGTAATTAAAGTTAATGTTTTTTTACTTTTATCTCTATAAATATTCACTTTGCCAGTCTTAAAGACATCATAAATCTTCGCAACCTTATAATTATAATTCACCCCTTGATAATTAATAGTAATCAAATCTCCTAGAGAAAGTTTATACAAATATCTAAAATAGCCGACAGCAGTATTTCCATTATGCCCAGCCAATATTAAATTACTTCCTGCCACATTGGGCATACTAGACCCTTCCAGCACCTCAATATTTTTATCGACATTATTTTTCTTAGAATCTAAATCATACAAATATCTTTTCAAAGATATTTTGGGAATATAAATTATCCCCATATAGTCATTAATTTTTGTTTTCTTCTTTTCATCCTTAGTTTTAAAGCTATTAATCTCTTCCTTTAAAAAATCATTTTTATGATCTATTTCTTGATTTTCTTTAATTATTTTTGAATCACAATTTTTTATATCATGTACTAAAGACAAAACATAAGAACAAAAATAATAATGCCCAAGTATTATTAAAACAAGTCCAATAACTCTAACGTACTTTCGCACACACAATTCCTAAACCAACCAATAAAGTACCTATTAAAGTTGAAAAATCATAAATACCCGTGTTTGGAACTTCTACTATTTCCGGTATTTCCTCATTTAAAAGTTTAAACTCTGTACTTTCTAAAAAGCTTATCCTAAGTGCCGATAAAGTTTGTGAACCTTCTTTCATATAAATAAGTAAAGGAGCATCATCATAATATTTTCTTGTTAATTTTATAGTTTCTTCTTCCTGTAACTTTTCATTTAATGTAATTATAAGCTTATTATCTTTTTTTACTATATTGTGATGACGACTAGAAGAAACCTCATAATAATCCAAAACCTCATTTTCATCAGTTAAAGTTATTGTGCTTCCAACTTCTCCTTTAATACTTTGTCCGCTAAAACTAGGTTTTAAATCATGTTTCTCTACTAAATCTAATATTTCTTGTTTTTCCTTACTTATATCAATGACTTTACCTGTATAATTTTTACCAGTTGTCCATACAATTTCCATTTCAGGTCTAATAGCTTTCCACATCAATTCCTGAGCTGCAATATAATAATTATTATTTTGATGTCCTGGATAATCATAACCATAATAGCCTATCTTCTCAATATAACTTTTTAAATCATCTGACATGTCAAAAACACTCCAATCAGTATAAATATCGTAATAATTATTAGTGATTTCTACCCCTGGTTCTATACAATAAGCTATCCTATCTCCCATCTGAAACATTGATACCGTATTAGATTTAACTTTTCCATTCAATTTCATATTATAAACAATACCATCTAAATTATTGTATTTAATTCTAACTTCCTCGGCATAAACATTATTTGGCATAATAAAAGATAAAGATAATAAAAGTAATAAAAGTTTTTTCATAAATCTCCTTTCTAAGCCCCTTCTATATATTAAAATACGACTTTTTTTGCTCATTCCCTTTAAATATCAAAAAAACTTACAAAATTATGCAAGTTTTCTTTCATATATAATAATTATTATAAATATACTAATGCCTATTAAACTAATAATCTTACCAATAAAAGCATTAGGTGACTTAAATTCAATCTCAATATCATGACTTCCATCACTCAAAGAAAATCCAATAAAACTCTTATTAACCTTTTCATAATCAACTTTTTTACCGTCTACTTTAATTATAAATCCTTCATCATAAGGAATAGATAAATTAAAATAACCATCACCACTAACAGAAATATTACCACTTATCTTATCTCCAGAAACTTTAACATTCTCAAAAGAGTTAATATCAATACTTTCCATAAACTCATCATAATCAAGGCTATAAAACTCTACCTTTTTAATATAATGAACTCCTTTAGAAAATTCTATATTTAAATCGCCATTTAAAGTATAATCAAAAGTATAATTATCATTAAAATACTTCCAGCTTTTACAAGTTAATTTGTTCGTAATCCCATTTATATCAATATAAGTATCTCCTAAAGAGCACTTCTGTGGATTTTCTAAAGTAAATCTAAGTAAATATAACTTATCATCATCTAAATTCAATTTTATACTTCCCTTATCACTCACACTTACCTTATAACCATCTTTATAAGGTTCTAATTTCAAGCCACTTTTTTCTCCATCATTTAAATCAAGTTCATACTTTTTAGCCATACTTTTATACTTATAATTACCAGAATCAGTAATAATATTTCCTATCAAAGCTAAACTATCATCTGGAAAATTTAACTTCTCATAATCATCATAACTTATAACCCTATCAGTAAAATAACCTAAAGGTAAAGTATTTTCATTAATATAAACTTGATATTTACCATAATCTTTAAACAAACTATAACCGATAGGAGCTTTTTTATCAGTAATCAAATACTTAACTCCCATATAACTTTCAAATAATGTATTACCACTTTCACTAGTAATAAACATATTTCTAGAAGCCCTATTATTATTAAAATCATAAAAGAAATCACTATAATTAGTATTATAAGTTGACGAATATAAGGTAACCAAATTTTCATCAATATGACTGACCTTATTAACAATCTCATTAGAAACTTTTAAATTAATTGCTGTCCTAAAAACACCATCATCATTTTTAGAAATATCTTCCGTAATCTCATTGATAAGTAAATCATTTTGTTTATTAAAATCATCTTTCAAAATAAGATTATCACTTAAATTCTCACTTAAACAAATCGTAAAACTAAGTATACCTAAAATAGCAACTATAATTATATCCTTATTAAACTTTTTATAAAATAAATAAGCAATAATCATAATTAAAGAGTCTATCAAATAATATAACCTAAAACTTTTATCATTTAAATAAACAAAAGTTAAACTAAAAATAATTATTAAAAAAACTATTTTTAAATTAACCTTACCACTTAAAACCTCTTTCAAAAATAAACCTATACCCAAAACATAAAGTGGTAAAAAAGGAATTAAAGCCTTACCATCCAAATACAAAGCTCCATTTAAAATGTAAACGAAAATAGGCCAAACAAATAATAAAGAAAGAGAAATGCCTAAAAATCTATTTTCTTTTCTTTTAAAAATCAAATAAAGTACTGAAATTAATGCAATACCAGTAAGGCCAACCGCATAAGAATCATATAAAATAAAATCTAAATTAATTGAAGGCATTAATGCCTCAAATAAAGAATCGCCACTTAAACTTTCCCCTCTACCATTCATAAGCGTATAAACAACTGGAAGTAAAAGCATTCCTGCCATCATTATTCCAGTAATAACCAGTAAAGCATAATTAAATCCCTTTTTAATAAAATCTTTTAAAACAAATTTATCATGTATTTTCAAATATTCATAGACACCATACAAAGTCAAACATATTATTCCCCCAACACTATAATAATAACTAGTAATAATCATTAAAAATATACTAATTATCATTAATCCTTTATAACCTTTGGAAAAATATCTTCTAACACCCATCAATCCTAAAATTAAAAACAGCATATAACTTACAAACATAATATGTCTATGACTATGATATAAAAGTGGACTAGCTAAAGCAAACATCAAAGTCAAAAGAAAATTTAATTTATTAGAAAATTTAAATCCTTTTATCCAAATATAAAATAAACAAATAGAAAAAACACCTAATAAAAGCATTATACAAGGAATATAAAAACTCATTGGAATAAAAGGTAGTAAATAAGATAATAAAGTTATTGGACTAAGTAAACCATAATAGGCAAAATAATATATATTTTGCCCTCCTCCTATATTAAAAGCAAAATCTGGAAATAAATCATGAGTATCATAAAAAAGCATTCTAAAATATTCTGGAAACACAAAATGTTGAAAACCCCAGTCTGTCTTTGAGCCAAAAACATACTCGCCATGCGTAATAATAAAGGCAATACCTAAATAAATTAAACAAATCCAAAATATATTAAACTTATCTTTTTTACTTAATCTTTCCATTTATTAGCTCCAATCCAATCTTCAAAAGGTAAAATATGTTTATAATCATCATATATACTATCGTATTTTTTTACCATATTTATTTTATCTTTAATTAATTTACCATCTAAGGTAGTTTCTAAATCTAATTTATCTAACTCTTTTTCACTATAATACTTACCAAAATAATATAGATTATTTACCTTAAGCTCGTTTAAAATCTTATTAATTTGAACGTGTTGGTAATTATTATACTCCCCTTCAGGATTATGGGTAATAACCTCACTCCAACTTTTATAATTTAAAATATACTTAAGTTGTTTTTTTATTTTTTTATAATCTCTATTAAAATAAATCTTATCAGAATAGCCCATCATAATAGATGAATCATCACTACTTTGAATCACCTTTAAAAAATCATCAGTTTTATTTTTATCATAACCACAAGATACACAGACAACTAAATAATTATCAGTTAATAAATGTACTCCACCCCAAACACTCTCATCTCCAGGGTGTGAAACTATCATCAGTTTATTAACATTAGACAAATTCAAATCTTCTAATTGCCCCTTAACTGGCATCAAATTTGGCTTCTTCAAAAAAGCTTTTACAATAAAAAACATTAAAATTAAAAATACTAAAACAATAATAACATTTTTCAATTTTTTCATCTTTATCCCCTCATTTAAACGCTTTTAAATAAAGTAAATGGATACCTTTCAGGAAGTGGAAGTTCAAAACTCATAACTTCTTTAGTTATTGGATGTTTAAATTCTATCTTAGAAGCAAATAAAGCAATCTGGTCTTTAACTGCATTAGGATTATACTTCTGATCGCCATAAAGTGGTATCTTCCTAGAAGCAAACTGCACCCTTATTTGATGACTGCGCCCAGTCTTTAAACTAATTCTAACCAAAGATAAATTGTTAAGAAAACCTACTAAATTATAACTAAGTTCTGCTTCCTTACCATCTTCACTAACCATTGTTATATTAGTTTTCTCATCTTTTTTAAGTTTATCTTTAAAAACCCCATTTTCACTAACCTTACCCTGAGTAACTGCCATATAAATTTTTTTAAATTCATGCTTTTGAATCTGCTTAGAAAGCCTACTAGCCGCCTTAGATGTTTTTGCAAAAACCATAACACCACCAACTGGCCTATCTAATCTATGTACTAACCCTAAATAAACATCCCCAGGTTTATTATACTTTTCCTTTAAATATTTTTTTAACATACTAAGTAAATCTTCATCCCCACTCTTATCAGCTTGAACAGGAACATTAATAGGTTTTTCCACAACTAATAAATGATTATCTTCATAAATAATATTAATCATTACTTTCCCATCTCCCATATATTCCGCAAGGTAAAATCATATTATTTCTTTTAATTGGTAAACCAATTTCCCCAGATTCAATCTTTCCAGGATAAAGTGGTAACATCATTGTCTTAAGCATATTAGCTAAAACAATATTACTAATACCTGTCGTATAAGCATTAATTAGTAAAAATAAAGGTTTATCACTTAATATTTTTAAACAAGCATCCAATAAAACTGTCATATTTTTTTCAAATTTCCAAACCTCTTTATTAGGACCTCTACCATAACTAGGAGGGTCCATAACAATACCATCATACTTATGACCTCTCCTATATTCTCTGAGTACGAACTTTAAACAATCATCCACAATAAAACGAATATTATGATCAGTTAATTCACATAAATCTCTATTTTCTTTAGCCCACATAACCATACCTTTAGAAGCATCTACATGCACTACATCAGCCCCAGCCTTACTGCATGCCATAGTAGCTCCTCCAGTATAAGCAAATAAATTCAAAACTTTAACTTTTTTTCCTTCACTAACCGCTTTTTTTATCTTATTCATCATAAAATCCCAATTAGTAGCTTGCTCTGGAAATAAACCAGTATGTTTAAAATTAGTAGGTGTAACCTTAAATTTTAAATCTTTATAATTTACAGTCCAAAACTCTGGTAATTTATCTTTAAACTCCCAATAACCTCCGCCTTGATTAGACCTATGATAAAATCCTATTGCTTTATTCCACTGACTATCACAATTAATTTCCCACATAGCCTGAGGTTCTGGTCTTCTTAAAATAACATTACCCCATCTTTCCAGTTTCTCACCATTACCAGCATCTAAACATTCATAATCATTCCATTCATCACTAATTTTAAGCATCTTAAACACCACCAATATCTAATTACATCTAGTAACCAGTATACCATAATCTATTGATTAATAAAAATTCAAAAATATAAAAAGTTGGAAATTTGAATTGGTGCGTACACCAGCCCCTATGATTTCCAACCTTATACTAACATTATATGTATATATCCAAATTTTAACAATATTAAAAATTAAAAGGATTTTAACTTTACATGATTTTTTACACATTTTAAAAAGACATCATCACAAACTTTCTTTCTAAATTTACATCAAAATAAAAACATTGAACCAAAATCCAATGCTTTTTTGATAAAACATATTATCTCTTTGAGAATTGTGGAGCTCTACGTGCACCTTTTAATCCTGGTTTCTTTCTTTCTTTAACTCTAGGATCACGAGTTACAAATCCAGCTCTTTTTAAAGTTTTTCTATAACTATCTTCTTTACCTTCGTTTTCTTTATCATACTCTAATAAAGCTCTAGTGATACCTAAACGGATAGCACCAGTTTGACCAGTAAATCCACCACCATTAACTTTAACAGTAATATCAAATGTATTTTCATTATTTGTTGCAACTAAAGGTTGCATTAAATCCATTATATTAGTTTCATATGGGAAGAATTCTCTAACATCTCTACCATTTACAGTAATAGTTCCTTTTCCAGGTACCATTTGTACTCTGGCAACAGACGCTTTTCTTCTACCAGTTCCTACAAATTTTCTTTCTGCCATGTATATTCCTCCTAGTCAACTTTCATCTCGATAGGCTTTTGAGCACTATGTGGATGATTTCCTTCTGCATATACAAATAATTTTTTATACATTTGTCTACCTAATCTTCCTTTTGGAAGCATACCCTTAACAGCTCTTTCAATCATTTCAGTAGGATAATTTTGAATCATTTCTTTAGCTGTTCTTGTACGTAATCCTCCAGTATATCTACTGTGATTATAATACATCTTATCGTTTAATTTGTTACCTGTAAGTACTACCTTATTAGCATTTACAACAATAACATAATCGCCACCATCAACATGTGGTGTATAAGTAGGTTTATGTTTTCCTCTTAAAACATTTGCTACTTTAGTAGCTAAACGACCTAAAGTTTGTCCTTCAGCATCCACAACATACCAATTTCTAGCGACATCTTCTTTTCTTTGCATGTATGTTTTCATTTTTACTTTCCTTTCTCCTTTACATTCGCAAGTTTTCCCAGGACTTACGTATGTGGGATAAATAAATGTACCAATATCAATTATATCAAAAAACTAATAAAAGTCAATAAAATTATATGATTTAAAAGGGTTTTTCATACATTTTATTGACCATTATTTAACAATTTTACAAATTATTGATAAATTTACAAAAACATTACCTTTTTGTTTTAATAAAGAACGTCCTTCAAGTATAAACCTTCAGGATTAGCCGTCTTACCAGCTTTTCTTCGATCTTGTGCATTTAAAATGTCAATTATATCTTCACTTTTGCGTTTGCCTTCTCCAATTTCAATTAATGTTCCAATCATATTCCTTACTTGATAACGCATAAATCCTGTCCCTAAAAAACTAAGCGTGATTTTATTAACATTTTTAAGTTCTCTAGTTAATCTCGTTTGAACAATAGTTCTAATATAATCTTCTTTTTCCTCATCAGTTTTAGTAAAAGATTTAAAATTATGAGTACCCTCTAAATACTTTAAAGCTCTTTCCATCTCTACTACATCTAACTTCTTATTATATTGATATATATAATCTTTTTCGATCGGGTTATACTCACCCATATTAATTACATATATATATTCTTTAGCTTTCGCATTAAATCTTGCATGAAAATCATCAGCCACAATTTCCACATTTTTAACATAAATATCTTTAGGAAGTAAACTATTAAGACCATCTTTTAATTTTTCTGGAGTTATATGTTTAATATCCAAATCAAAATGTGCTTTTTGGTTATATGCATGTACGCCCGCATCTGTTCTGCCAGAAGCATGAATACTAACCTTTTTATGACCATTAATTGTTTTAACAGCTTTCTCTAATTCTCCTTGAACAGTTCTTTCTTTCGGCTGTTTTTGATAACCTTTATATTTTGAACCATCATAAGCAAATGTTATCAAGTATCTCATAATATTCCTCCTACTACTTCAAAACACATATTATTGTAACACAAATATCTGTTATTTAACAAACCTGTATATATCTTTCATTAAATCATTTATATCATCACGATATCCCATTTTAACATTTTTTTTATCCTTAATCAAATTTGTGAATCTTATAATTTCCGGCTCATTAATATTATAATCATCAATTAATTTTTTATTAGTAAATAATTCAAATTTATCACCTTTAAAAACAACTTTACCATTATTTATACCTATCACTTCATCAGCTAAAGATAAAGCTGCATCAGTATCTGTAGTTGCGATTACAATAGTTTTTCCATACTTTAATTTCATCATTCTAAATAATTTAATCATATTCTTTTTACTTTCATCATCCAAGTTAGTAAAAGGTTCATCTAAAAGAAATACCTTAAATTTCTGAGCAAGTAATATAGCTAAAGCCAACTTCTTTTGCTCTCCCTTACTAATTTTAAATGGTGATCTATTCAAAAAACTCTCATCTAATCCAACCATTTTTAAAGCCATAATAACCTGCTTTTCATTTCTTATTCTTTTTTTCTTTAAATAAAATGCAATTTCCTCATAAATCGTATTAAAGAAAAAATAATCCGCGTAATTTTGCCTTAAAAACCCAATTTTATTAAAAACAACATTTTCCCTAACAATATTACCATTATAATCACAAATATCGCCGTTAATCAAAGAAAGCAAAGTACTTTTACCACTGCCAGATTCTCCAACAATAAAAGTGATCTTATTTTCATTAAGTATAAAAGATAATTTTTTCAAATCGCGATAGCTCACATTATCAAACATTATTTCCATAAATCATCAACCATTTTTTTCTCATCAAAATAAACTTTATCAATCAAATCATAAAACCTAAGTTTATTAGATAAATTTATTACAAAAGGTAAAGACATATCGTTTTTTTCAAAAAAATCTTCATTTTCTAATACCCTTTTCTTCCCACCTTTTAATAATACTTTCCCATTTCCAATAATAAAAATCTCATCAGACATCATCATATCATTAGAATCATTAGTTAAATTAATTGTTGTAAAAGGTTTTTTCTTAAGTTTCCTTAAAACAAATATTTTAGTTTTTTTATCCATAGCTTCAAAAAAATTATCTAAAACTAATATCTTAGGCTTATTTAAAAGTGCAATTCCTAAGCCAACCAATCTTTTCTCTTTTAAATTAATATCATTAAATTCGCGGTTTAAAATCTTATCAAAACCCAATTCCTTAGATAATTTTAAAACCTTATCACTGATTTTTTTCTTATCTAATCCCTTTAACTCATTAATCAAAATATTCATGACATATCCATCATAATCTAATTCATCAGAAAGAATATACACATCTTTTTTATCTACATGATCACCAAAACAAATTGAATTACTCTTATAAATTCCTCCAATTATTTTTGCAAGCGTTGTTTTTCCACTACCATTTTTACCATAAATAGTAACAAATTTCCCTTCAGAAACACTTAAATTCAAATTATCAAAAACTTTTAAATTCCCATAACTAAAATTCAAGTTTTTAATTCTAAACGCCTGCATAAAAATCACCACGAAAATTATTATAGTATAATTAACCTCACTTTACAACAAAATTATTTTATTGTTTCAATTTTTTGAAAAAATATCCTAAAATTTCTTTTCATATACTTTAACCATTACCTCTAATGTCCTAATAATCGCTTTTATATTGTTACTTATTATCTTACTATAAACACATCTAAAAGCATCATCACCACCAATATCTAAATCCATAAACTGAGAAAGTGGTGTAGCCCTAACAGAACCAAGTTCTATAAGAAGAGTTACTGGAAATAAACTCTTCAACTTTGAATCCATAGTGGTATAAATTTCTAAACCATCTAATTTATAACCCGCGTTATCTGCATAAGTTTTAGCCACTTCAAAATTTCTGCTTTCATCATCTTTAGTTAAATTTATCCATGGATTTTTTTCTTTAGCCTCACCTAAATAATAAACTATATCACCACAACTATGATAAATAAAAGACCCTATATAATTGTATTTACTTTTTATTTCATTATAAAATTTCAATAAAGCCTCATTTTCTCTTTCAATTTTCCCTTTTTGAAAATAAGGGCAGCCCAAAGGACCCAATTTATCTCTTCTAATATTATTTAAATGTAACTTAGCATACATCTCTTCGCCATTACTAACCTTGTTTATAAATGAACTATATTCAATATTAGCATTTAAATCAACACCTCTACCATTACTAGACCAATTAATCATACATCCTTGAGGTAAATTATTTTTATCAAACAAATCTATTAAATACTCTTTTAACCTATAATGCTTATCATCTAAAATCAAAGGAGTAGCACCTCTAAACATCATTTGTTGTAACTTATAATTTCTATCACCATATTTATCAGCATACACTCCTTCAATATAGCTATTTCTATAATAAGTTAAACAGTATGTCTGTTCCTCTTCTAATGAAATATCTCTAGAAATCAAACTTCTAATCGCACTCGTTACAATAATTGTCCCTTCAGGATTCACTATCGGAATAAAATGCAAAGTATAATTCTCATCTATCTTAATCTCTCCCTTAGACAACTTTTCCATAAATCTAATTACAAAAACATTACTAATAAGTTCCGCACTATGTGTTCCTCCAGTAATAATAACATGATATTTACCATGACCATATACATAATGATCAATAGGATAGCCGAAATAAGTATAACCAATAGGCTTTTCTTTTTTAATAACCTTATTATCAAGCCCATCTAAAATTTCATTCATTTCATCATAATCCAATATTTTACCCATATAAATCCCCCTTAATTATATCATACGTCAAAGAAAAAGTTAAATCACTAAAGACTTAACTCCTCTTACCATTTTGAATTTTATAACTAATTTTTAAAAGCAATTTTCTAGGAATAAATCTGATAAAAACTATTCCTAACTTCATCTTCAAACTGGGGATTATAATTAACTTTTCGTCAAACATTTTCTTAATACCATACCTGGCTACATCCATACTATTTTCACCTTTAATAGAAAAATGAACTCTAGCCATTTTGTTAAATTCAGTATCAACTGGTCCAGGACAAAGCACACTTATTGAAACATTACTGCCATCTTTTTTTAGTTCTTCATATATAGCCAAACTAAGACTGACAACATAATTCTTAGTCGCATAATAGCTAGCCATCAAAGGTCCAGCCATAAATCCAGCTGAAGAAGCCACATTCAAAATATAACCTCTATCCTTTTTCTTAAAATCTTTTAAAAATAATTTTGTAAGAAGGTGCAAAGACTTAATATTTAAATCGATCATATCAAGTTCCTTATCCAAATTTGTATCACTAAATTCGCCAAAAACCCCAAAACCCGCATTATTGATTAAAATATCGATATTTTCTTTTTTAACCTCGTTATAAAGCTCCATACAATTATATGTACTAGAAATATCTTTAACAATATAACTAGCTTTATCACCTAATTCTTTAACTAATTTTTCTAATCTTGTCTTTCTTCTAGCTACAAGTATTACTTCATATCCCTCAGAAACCAAATATCTAGCCATATCAGCTCCCATTCCTGAAGAAGCTCCTGTTATTAATGCCTTCATGTAAATCACCTTAAAAAAATTATATAATAGGCTTAAACATTTGTAAAGAAAAAATAACAAAATCAATACTTTTAAAAACTAATATATAAAAGCAGAATCAAAACTGATTCTACTTATTACTCTGACATGTATTTACCTATTTTATCTAAAATGTTTAGCTTTATTTTCCACAACTTCTTCTGCATCATCATCCAAAGTTTCTATTATTTGTTCCTTTTGTTCATCTGTAAAATGTTTAGCATTTAAAATTCGCTCTTTTACTTTTAATAGATCTTCTTCTTTTTTCATATAATATTTTTCTGGATGCATTTTTATTTCTTCTATGATATATGATTTCGCAAATAAATGGTCAATTTTAAAGCCTTCTGGTAACTTTAATCCATCAGCACTGGTTAACCTGCTTAAATAAAGATACCCTCCGACTTGCTCTGGTAACTTTAATCCATCAGCACTTCTTAAACCACTTAAATCAAGATACCCTCCGACTTGCTTTGGTAACTTTAATCCATCAGCACTGGTTAACCTGCTTAAATTAAGATATCCTTCTATGTGCTCTGGTAACTTTAATCCATCAGCACTGGTTAAATATCTTAAGTCAAGCCTGCCTCCGATTTGCTCTGGTAACTTTAATCCATCAGCACTTCTTAAACTATTTAAATAAAGATACCCTCCGACTTGCTCTGGTAAAATTAATCCCTCGGCACTGGTTAAATATCTTAAGTCAAGACTGCCTCCGATTTGCTCTGGTAACTTTAATCCATCAGCACTTCTTAAACTATTTAAATAAAGATCCCCTCCGACTTGCTCTGGTAACTTTAATTCCTCGGCACTAGTTAAACTATTTAAATAAAGATCCCTTCCAACTTGCTCTGGTAAAATTAATCCCTCGGCACTAGTTAAATCTCTTAAGTCAAGCCTGCCTTCGATTTGCTTCGGTAAGGTTAATCCCTCAGCACTGGTTAAACCGCTTAAATTAAGATCTCCTAATACTACTCGCTTTGGTAACTTTAATCCCTCGGCACTGGTTAAACCTCCTAAAACAAGATATCCATAATATACAAATATATTTCCTTTAGCTAAATCTGCTAACCTTGTTCCAATATTTTCTTCCTTACAATCAAAAACATAAGCTAAATCTCTTTTAAGATTTCTTTTACTTTTTATTTCTACTATCCTAGGATCTTTTTCATATCCAAATCCTTCTATTTTACTATCTAGTTCATATAAAAATCTAAGTTCTTCTTTTGTTAAATCATATCCTTTTTGAACTTTACTATCTATTGTTGTTAAAAGTTGCATATCATATTCTTTTTTCTTATATTTATCTCTATCGGGAAATTCTTCTAACTTCTTATCTAATATTGGTACCATCTCTGGTTCCATATTTTGGTTATCAGCCACCCCTCTAATTTCTCCTATCCTATTATGCCCCTCCATTCTTATAGCTATCCTTGGTACTTTTGCTTCACCATTTTCATCTAATGTATAATACACATAAAAATCTCCAGTTGCTAACTGCACTTTCGCAAAATTTTCTCCTGCTGCTGTACACCATCCTGTATAATATTCTTGAAGACTATCTCTTAAAACATGATAATCAGAGCCTTGTTCATACTTTACCCATTTTCCTTCGGTAGTATTACTTTGCTTTTCTCCTTTGTCCATCATTGTTTTAATAGAATACTCATATAATGTCTTAAAATTGCCACTACCCAAAGCACTTTTGATATCGTTATCGCCTCTTTTATCTTTTATATATTCTTCCATTAATTTTAATGTATTAAATATTGCTTCTCTTTCTACTGGTGGAAATGGATATACTGTATGTTTATCTCTTTTTGAAAATTTTCCTGTTTCTTTATTATATTTCCCTAATTGCTGCAGTCCTTGGAATACCCAGTATTTCTCCCACATCTCATAACTTTTACTTTCTTCATCAAACAAAAAATATTCTATCCATTTATCAAGCGACTCTTTTTGATCTTCTATTATCTGATTTATTAATATTTCTTTACGGTCTTTAGTTATCTCTATATCACCATAACCTCTTTCTCTCATTATTTTTTTCTCATGTTCAAAATAACTATCTGGAATATCTTCTCGTTTTATAATATAAAGATTATAATAAAATTGTTTTAATAATTTTAAATCATTTTCTCTTTTACTTTCCGATACTTTTTGATGTACTTCTTCTAGTCTCTCAAAATAATTTAATATTTTATCTCTCTTTTTATCTGACTCGCTCACCCCATGCATTGCACCTTTAGACATATGAAGATCTTTATATAGCTTAGCAATTATATCTATCCATTTATTTCTCTCATCCATATCTATCACCTAAACTAAATATACTACATTTGAAATTAAAAGTCATTTATTTTAGAATTTTATTTAAAAATAATAAAAAATATGTAAACTGTTATTTACAATTTTAACTATTATTTTTGACATAACAAAAAAAATATTTTAATATAATATTAAAGAAAGAGGAAAATATTATGAACGATTATCAAAATTCAGCAGAGCTTTTTAAAGCCATTATTAACAATCCACAAATCATCAAATCTTTACCACAAAATTTAAAAACAGATATTGATTTCATAGAAACATTTTATATTATTTTAAATGATAAAATTAAACCATATATTTCAAAAGAAACATACAATAGTTTAAAACATAGAGAAATTGTTTTTAAAAATCAACATATAAAACAAATTAACAAACCTAATATATCTCTATTAGATGAAGAAAATATATTACATAATATTTTAACTGATATTAGTTACATCAACTTATTGCCAACTGACGAAAAATACAATAGTAATTTTTTAGAAATGTTATATATTATATGGGAAGATGATATTGAACCATACATTCCATATGAAATATATGAACACTTAAAAAACGAAAAATTAATGAAACAATACCATCAAACACATCATAAAAATCAAGTACAATGGGCTAAAGAAGTAGATCAAAAAATAAAATTGCTATCAAAAAGATAACAATTTTTTATTTGCTTCTCCCAATATCATCATGTTTAAAATTCTTAATACTATTTTCAAATCTATTAATTTCTTCGTTTGACATATTTAAAAAACCTTCATATATATTTCCGATCGTATCATTAAGTCCTTTATCCATTTTTAATCTAGTAACAAAATTTTGAACTTGCATTAATTCTTCTAAACTTAAACCTTTCAGTGAAGCATTAATCTCATTTCTAGCAATAGTTTTTTTACCCAAACCTCTACCTCTTCTTTTAATTTTAACAGCTGTTTCAGGTAATTCAATATGTTTTTGCTTAGACACCTTCTTACTATCATGATCTAAATTTACGTCATCTTTATTCTCTAGCACTTCATCAGGCGTTAAAGACAACAATTCATCATCTGAAGGAAATAACAATTCCACTTCATCTGAATCTTTTTTATTTAACAGTTGCATAATATCACTCAAAATTTGATCACCATCTAAAAGTAATTGATTTCTATCATCAGATACAGACATAGCTTTTTTCATACAATCAATTTGTTGACTAGTTGCAGATAAACGTTTTTTTAAAAATTCACTAACCACTTTTGGGTTATCAGCTTTTTTTACCGTAAGACCAACCACTCCTAAAATTTTCTTTTTTAATAATACAGTAAATATTCTAATCTGATAACCTTTAAACTCTAAAATTTTTTGAGGCAAATTATTGTTAGTATAATATTTAACTCTTTTACTATCCCAATGATCACCAAAATTAAACATATATTTTAAAACATTCAAAACCTCATCATAAGCCTCTTTAGGAACTTTTGATAAATCAATTTCAAAATAAGGTTTCCCGGCTAGTGTTGTAACGAACACTAACCTATATCTATCATTATTTACCTCATCAGATAAAACAGTAGGCTCATCTAAATAGTGAGAACACACATATAATTTTTTCGACATTTCTAATATATCATCATGTAATACATCATCACCATTTTCCACATTTAATTGCTTCAAAACACGAATATTTTCAGATACTCCATCACAAATTCTACTAATTTTAATATCGAGATTATTGGTGTCCAAAGAAGATAAAATTTTTTCAACTTCATCAACAGATGCTTCTTCTATTTTTTGTACATAAGCTTTAATCTCCTCATCAGTCATACTATCACCAATATATTTATACCATTTATCAGTTAAAAAAGCAAACAAACAACGTCAATCATATTAAATTATAAATTTGTATTGTTATTTGCAAAATCAACTATAATAACAAAAAAAAGAAATGCTTATTTAGCATCTCCTTCAACTAAAGATAGAACAACCATTAAAGCGTCGTCTCCTCTTCTTTCATCAATTTTAGAAATTCTAGTATATCCGCCATTTCTTTTCGCATAGCGAACAGCTAAGTCATCAAATACTTTTTTAACAGTATCTTTATCATTGTGTAAGAACGCTAAAGCTTTTCTTCTTGCAACTAAAGAACCATCTTTACCATAAGTAATCATCTTATCGACAAACTTACGAACTTCTTTGGCTCTAGTTTCAGTAGTAACAACTTGTTCATTGTTAATAACATCTTTAGTTAAATTAGCTAGCATACTTCTTCTGTGTTTATTGTCGCGTCCTAATTTTCTATAAGCCATAATTACCTCCTAACTAATCTTCATCACGGAATTTAAGGCCCATATCTTTAATTTTATCCATAACTTCTTTTAAAGATTTTTTACCTAAATTACGTATTTTCATCATTTCTAATTCTGATTTTTCAGTTAAATCACCTAATGTATTAATATTTGCTCTTTTCAAGCAATTATAAGCTCTAACAGAGAAATCTAAATCATCAATAGAAGTTTCTAGTTTTTTCTGTTTGCTATCTTCTTGCTTCGCATTCATAATACCAGTAATATCAGCTATTTCACTTAAATTAGTAATAATATTTAAATGTTCAATTAAAATTTTAGCAGCTAATGCCATAGCCTCTTCAGGACGAAGTGAACCATTAGTCTCAACTTCCATAATTAATTTATCATAAGAAGCATCTTGACCAACACGGGCATTATCCACTTCAAAGTTAACTCTCTCAATTGGTGAATAAAGTGCATCAATAGGAATATATCCTAAAGTATTATCAGTTATATATTTCTTATTAACACTAGATAAATCTGCACCTCGACCGTTGGCAATAATAAATTCCATATCAAGTTTACCACCTTTAGCTAAAGTAGCAATAACTTGGTCTTTATTAATTATTTCAACATCACTATCACAAATTATATCACCAGCTGTAACAGTTCTTTCTTCGTGAACTGATAAACGAGCAGTCTTAACCTCATCAGAATGATTTCTAATAGCTATACCTTTTAAATTTAAAATAATAGCTGTAACATCTTCAATAACACCCTCAATAGTTTGAAATTCATGCATCACTCCATCAATCTTAACAGCTACAATAGCTGAACCTGGCATTGATGAAAGCATAACCCTACGAAGAGCATTACCAATAGTCATACCAAAGCCTCTTTCTAAAGGCTCTAATTCAAATTTTCCATAATTATTATTTTCAACATAATCAGTTATTTTATAATCTGGTTTTTCAAAATTCATAAAGGTCTCCTTTCTTATCCACGAGGTCGTTTTGGTGGACGACATCCGTTATGTGGCATAGGTGTGACATCTGAAATTGAAGTAATCTCTAAACCAGCTGTTTGTAATGAACGAATTGCTGTTTCTCTTCCAGAACCTAAACCTTTCGCATATACCTCAACTTTTTTCATACCCATATCGGCAGCTGCTTTACCAGCCGCTTCAGCAGCCATACCAGCCGCAAAAGGTGTTGATTTTTTACTACCTTTAAAGCCTACTGTACCAGCTGAGGCCCAACTGATCGCATTACCGTCTTTATCAGTAAGTGTAACAATCGTATTATTAAAAGTTGAATGAATAAAAGCTTTACCTTCTGGGACATTCTTTTTAACTTTACGTTTTCTTGCTTTATAAGCCATAATATCCTCCTTTTATAGTTTCCTATTTTTTCTTATTTGCTATTGTTTTAGGTTTACCTTTACGAGTTCTAGCATTTCTACTAGTTCTTTGTCCTCTAACTGGTAAGCCTTTTTTATGACGAGTACCTTGATAAGAATTAATTTCCATCTTAGTCTTAATATTCATGTTAACTTCACGACGTAAATCTCCTTCAGTTAAATATTTATTAACTTCATCACGAATACGTCCAAGTTCATCATTATCTAAACTTCCAGCTTTTTTATTAATATCAACTTTAGCATCAGCTAATATTTTATTAGATAAACTTCTTCCGATACCATAAATATAAGTAAGAGCGATTTCAATTCTTTTGTTATTTGGTATATCTACACCTTTAATACGTGCCATAAAAACACCTCCTATTTACCTTGTCTTTGTTTGTGTTTTGGATTATCACAAATAACCATTACTTTTCCATTTCTTCTGATAATCTTACATTTATCACACATTTTTTTTACTGATGGTTTTACTTTCATATCTATTCCTCCTACTTTGTTACTCTATAGGTTATACGCCCACATGTTAAATCATAAGGTGATAATTCTACTTTCACTTTGTCGCCTAGTAAAATACGAATGCGGTGCAGACGCATTTTACCAGAAATGTGGGCTTTAATAACGTGATTGTTTTCTAATTTGACCTTAAATCCGCCTCCAGGCAAGATTTCCTCTACTAAGCCTTCTACTTCAATGACATCTTCTTTTGCCATATTATCACCTCCTGGTTAAAATTTCATATCCATCTTTTGTAACTAATACTGTATGTTCAAAGTGTGCGGATGGTTTATCATCAGCTGTAATAATAGTCCAATCATCATCCAAAATATAAATTTTTCTTGTTCCCAAATTAAGCATTGGCTCAACTGCTATAACCATACCTTCTTTTAAAACAGGACCAGTATGTCTAGCACCATAATTAGGAACATCAGGATCTTCATGAACATCATTACCAACACCATGTCCAACAAGCTCTCGAACAACAGCGAGGTTATGCTCAGAAGCATATTTACTTACCGCATAACCTATATCGCCAACATGACACCCGTCATGAATAGCTTCCAATCCCTTATATAAAGATTTTTCCGTGTGCTCAAGTAAATATTTCTTCTTGTCATCAATTTTTCCAACTGGATATGTCCAAGCTGAATCTCCATGATAACCTTTATAACAAGCACCAATATCAAGAGAAATAATATCTCCCTCTTTTAATTTTCTGTTACTAGGAATACCATGAACAACTTCATTATTAATAGATGTACATATTGCCGCTGGAAAACCATCATAACCCTTAAATGATGGGGTAGCACCTCTACTTTTAATATATTCTTCGGCTAAATCATTTAATCTTTTAGTCGTAATTCCAGGTTTAATATAAGGTTTCAAATAATTATGAGTAGCACCCGTAATTTCACCTGCTATACGTAAGAGTTCAATCTCTCTTTCAGATTTAATGCTAATCATTATAGCCTCCTATTATTTTTGTAATCTCACTAAAAGTTTCTTCACCAGATTTAGAACCATCTACATGGTAAACTTCACCTTTAGTTTCAAAATAATCAATAACTGGTTTTGTTTCCTTTAAATAAGTATCATATCTTCTCTCATAAGTCTCTATATTATCATCAGACCTTTGAATAAGCCTATGTTTACAATGATCACAAATACCATAAATTTTAGGCTTGTCATAATACTCATTAAAAACATAACCACAATTTAAACATACCCTACGGCCAGTAATCCTCTTCTCGCCGATTTCTCTAGGTATTTCTAAGACAATTATAATATTTTTCTTATCGTTAGCATTTTCACAAATATCTTCATAAATAGATATTTGCGATATATTTCTAGGGAATCCATCTAATATAAAACCATCCTTACAATCGGACTGACTAAGTCTTTTTTTTAGTAACTTAGCAATAATTTTATTATCGACAAACTCCCCATTTTCTAACTGTTTTTTTACAGTATCATCATCAACACCTCTAAGTAAATCCCCAATTGAAATATGAGGATAACCATATTTTTCATTAAGCATTGATGATATCAAACCTTTACCAGCGGCTGGAGCTGAAATAAATGTTATATTCATTAATACATTCTCCGGCGCTTATAACTACGGCTAATTAAACCGCTCTCAATTTGTTTATATACTTCTAATATAACACCAATAACAATTAAAAGTCCAGTTCCACCGAGTGATACAGTTGATGGAAGCTTAGATACCATACTAAATACATAAGGTAATCCAGCAATAACAGCTAAAAATACTGAACCAACAACCGTAAGTCTGATTAACACTTTACTAACATATTTAATTGTTTCATCTCCTGGCCTAACACCTGGAATATATCCTCCAGACTTCTGTAAATTTTCAGCCATCTCCTTAGGTTTAATAACAATAAACGTATAGAAGAATGAAAATGCTACAATAAATATGATAAACAAAACAAATCCTGTAACTGATGATAAACTAAGCCATTCATTGACAAACTTCATCATATCTTCATTTTTAGAAAATTGAGCTATTAACGCTGGTGCTGATATCAATGCCGAAGCAAAGATAACAGGTACAACTCCAGCAGAATTCAACTTAAATGGCATGTAAGTTTGTTTGTTTGCAAACACATTATCAGATTTATTTGCATATTGAATCGGAATTCTTCTTTCAGCAAGCTGAACAAATAAAACTCCAAGTATAATAGCCAAATAAAGAATAATAAATAAAACAAACTTAACTACACCCATTGTTCCAGCATCTACAGTAACCAAACCCTCAAAAGCTTGAGTAAACATATAAGGCGTACTAGCTAAAATACCAGCCATAATTATCATTGAAGTACCATTACCTAAACCTTTTTTAGTAATTTGATCACCAATCCAAAGCAAAAGTGAAGTACCTGCTGTCATTACTAAAGCAGCTTCCATATAATCAGTAACTGTTCCATTTTGAATAAAAGCAAAAGAGAACATATATCCTTGAACAAAGGCAAGTACAATACCTAAAATTCTAGTAATCTGATTAATCTTATTTCTACCAGTTTGACCTTGTTTAGCCAAATCGGCAAAATAAGGAATAATATCCATCTGTAATAATTGCATTATAATAGATGCTGTAATATAAGGCATAACACCTAAAGCGAAAATTGAAAAATTCTGCATAGCTCCGCCACCTAATATATTAAGTAGCTCTAAAAATCCAACATTTAAATCATCATCTACTCCAGGCACAACAATTGCAGTACCTAACTTAAATATAAATAACATTGCAAAAGTGAACCATACTTTTTTTCTTAAATCTTTATTATCTTTACTAAAGAATTGTTTAATCTTTGTAATCAATTAGATCACCTCTGCTTTTCCACCTAATTTTTCTATTTGTTCAAAAGCAGAAGCAGAGAACTTATTAGCTTTAACCGTTAATTTCTTTTCTAATTTACCATTACCAAGAACTTTAATACCATCTAAAGTATTTTTAACTAATCCCATATCTTTTAAAATCTCTGGAGTAACTATAGCACCATCTTCAAATCTATTTAAATCTGATAAATTAATAACAGCATATACTTTTTTAAATTTAGCATTAGAGAAACCTCTTTTAGGTAATCTTCTAAATAATGGAGTTTGTCCACCTTCGAAACCTACTCTAACGCCTCCACCACTACGAGAGTTTTGACCATTTTCACCTCTACCAGCAGTTTTGCCAGTTCCGCTTCCAGGTCCTCTTCCAACTCTTTTTTTAGCTTTAGTAGCATATGGATTAGGTTTTACAGTATGTAACTTCATATTATAATTCCTCTACTTTCTTACCACGTAACTTAGCTACTTCTTCAGCAGTTTTTTGTTGCTTTAAAGCATCTAAAGTTGCATATGCCATATTAATTTTAGTGCTTGATCCAAGTGATTTAGATAAAATATCTTTAACTCCTGCAAGTTCTAATACAGAACGAACAGGTCCACCAGCTTTAACTCCAGTACCTTTAGAAGCAGGTTTAAGTAAAACTTTACTAGCTCCTCTTCTTCCAATAGCTTCATGTGGGATAGTATTGCCACCAACAATAGCGACATTAGTAACATTCTTAGTAGCAGCTGCTACAGCTTTTTTAATAGCATTTGGTACTTCGGCTGCTTTACCAGAACCGATACCAACACGACCTCTACGGTCTCCAACAACAGCAGTTGCTGCAAAACGAAGTTGACGGCCACCTTTAGTTACCTTAGTAACTCTTCCGATGCTGATAACTTCTTCGTCAAATTGTTTTGGACGGGGTTCTCTTCTTTGTCTTTCCACTATATTTCCCTCCTTTTAGAATTCTAAACCATTCTCACGTGCAGCTTCTGCTAAAGCTTTAACACGTCCATGATATAAGTATCCACCTCTATCGAATACTACTTTAGTAATTTTTGCTTTTTTAGCTCTTTTCGCAATTAATTCTCCGACTTTAACAGCTGCTTCGATATTTCCACCATTTTCTAGTTTCAAATCTTTATCAATTGAAGAAGCAGAAACTAAAGTAACACCTTTAGTATCGTCGATAATTTGTGCGAAAATATTACTATTTGATCTAAACACATTTAATCTAGGTACATCAGTAGTTCCACTAACAGTTTTTCTAACTCTAGCATGTCTAGCTTGACGCACTTCGTTACGATTAACTTTCTTTATCATAATTTCTTCTTCCTTTCTAATTAAGCAGCTTTCTTACCAACTTTTCTGATGATATACTCATCTTGGTAACGAATACCTTTACCTTTATATGGCTCAGGTTTTCTAACTTTTCTGACATTAGCCGCAAACTCTCCAACTAATTGTTTGTCAGCACCTTTAATAGTAAGTTCTGTATTACTTGGAACCTCTGCAGTAAGTCCTGCAGGAATTTCCATAACTACAGGATGTGAATAACCAGCTTGAATAGTTAACTTATTACCAGCTAAATTGAAACGGTATCCAACACCAACTATTTCTAATTTCTTTTCAAAACCTTCAGTTACACCTTTAATCATGTTAGCAATATTTGCATTTGCTGTTCCATGAAATGCTTTATATGCATCACTTTTTCTAGTAACTACAAGTTCATTATCTTTTACTTCAACAGCAATATTTTTATTAATTTCAGTAGAAAGTTCACCTTTAGGTCCTTTAACTGTAACAACATTGCCATCAGTAGTTACGGTAACATTTTCAGGTATTGAAAGTACTCTGTTTCCTATACGACTCATATTACTTTCTCCTTTCTACCAAACGTAAGCTAACACTTCGCCACCTAGTGATTTCTTCTTAGCATCTCTACCTGTCATTACACCTTCACTAGTTGAAACAATAGCGATACCTAGTCCATTTAAAACACTTGGTATTTCATCTGCATGAGCATAAACTCTAAGTCCTGGCTTAGAAATTCTTTTAAGACCAGTAATAACTCTTTGTTTTTTAGCTCCGTATTTTAAAGTCAAAACTAATTCATTTTGAACATCTTTTTTCATAACTTTATAATTAACAATATATCCTTCTTCTTTTAAGATTCTAGCAATCTCTTCTTTCATCTTTGAAGATGGCATTGTTACTTCTTTATATCTTAATTGATTTGCATTACGGATTCTCGTAAGCATATCAGCAATTGGATCTGATACTACCATATTTAATCCTCCCTTCTTACCAACTTGATTTTGTAATTCCAGGTATTTGTCCTTTATAAGCTAATTCCCTAAAACAAATACGGCAAATTCCATATTTCTTAAGTACTGAATGTGGTCTACCACAAATTTTACATCTAGTATATTTACGTACTTTAAATTTAGGCTCGCGATTAGCTTTTACAATCATACTTTTTTTAGCCATAATTTCCTCCTAATCATTATTTTCTAAAAGGCATACCGAAACCTTTTAATAAGTCTAAAGCTTCCTCATTGGTATGTGCTGTTGTAACAAACACAATATCCATTCCGCGTACTTTAACAACTTTATCATAATCTATTTCTGAGAAAATTAATTGTTCTGTTAAACCTAGAGTGTAGTTTCCTCTACCATCAAATGATTTTGGACTAATCCCTCTAAAGTCACGAACACGAGGTAATGTAATACTAATTAGTTTATCTAAGAAGTTATACATATTATCGCCTCTTAAAGTAACCTTACAGCCAATACCTTGACCTTCACGTACTTTAAAGTTTGCGACAGCTTTTTTAGCTTTTGTAACAATAGGTTGTTGACCTGTAATTGCCTTTAAATCAGCCACTGCTGCATCTAATAATTTACTATTACTAGTTGCATCACCAACACCCATATTAACAACTATTTTTTCTAATTTAGGTATTGCCATTACACTTTTATAATTATACTTTTCTCTTAAACTAGGTACGATTTCTTCATTGTACTTTTTTTGTAGGCGGTTCATAAATACCCTCCTTTCAGGTTTAGTCAAGTTTTTCATTTGATTTTCTTGACACTCTTATTTTTTTACCTTTTTTATCAGTAGTGTATCCTACTTTAGTTCCCTTTTTTGTTTTAGGATCCACAATCATTACATTTGAAACATGTAATGGTGCTTCAACCTCGGCAATTCTGCCATCTTGTCCACCGTTTGGTTTAATATGTTTTTTAACAATATTAACGCCTTCAACGATGACTTTATCTTGGGCCTTCAAAGTTTGAATAACTTTTCCTTCTTTGCCTTTGTCTTTTCCAGCAATGACAACTACTTTATCTCCTTGTTTTATTTTCATATTAATTCCTCCAAACGATTCCTATAATACTTCCTTAGCAAGTGAAACGATCTTCATAAATCCTGCATCTCTTATTTCACGAGCTACTGGTCCAAACACACGAGTTCCAACTGGTGTCTTATCATCCTTGATTAAAATGCATGCATTATCATCAAATTTAATATAAGAACCATCTTCTCTACGAACTCCACGTTTTGTTCTAACAATAACAGCTTTTACAACTTTACCTTCTGGCACTGTTCCATTAGGTGTTGCTTTTTTTACAGTTCCAACTACTATATCTCCGATATTGCCTGTTTTAACTTTACTTCCGCCAAGCACTCTAATAACTAAAAGCTCTCTAGCTCCAGAATTGTCTGCAACTTTTAAACGAGTTTCCTGTTGAATCATTTAAATACCTCCCTTATAAAATAACTGCTTTCTCTACAATTTCCACTAAACGATAATGTTTAGTTTTAGATAAAGGTCTAGTTTCAGCAATTCTAACTTTGTCGCCAACCTTAGCTTCATTTTTCTCATCATGAGCAGCATATTTTTTAGAGTACATAGCTCTTTTACCATATTTTTTATCCATAATGTAAGTTTCTACCAATACAGTAATAGTTTTATCATTTTTAACACTTACAACTTTACCAATTAATTCTCTTTTTTTATTTTCCATAAAAACCTCCTAGTCTTGTAATTCACGTTCGCGAAGAATAGTCTTCATTCTCGCAACAGCCTTTCTTAACTCATTAATTCTAGCTGGTTTTTCAAGACTACCAGTAGCTTGGCTAAAACGTAAATTAAAAAGTTCAGCTTTAGTTTCGTCGATTTTTTTCTTTAAATCTTCGTTACTTAATTCTCTTAGTTCATTAATTTTCATTTGCCTCACCACTTTCTTTCTTTACAAACTTACATTTGATTGGCAATTTGTGCATAGCAAGTCTAAACGCTTCTCTAGCAACTTCCTCACTAACATCAGCAATTTCGAACATAACTTTTCCTTTTTTAACAACGGCAACCCATTTTTCAGGTGTACCTTTACCTTTACCTTGACGCATACCAATACCTTTGGCAGTCAAAGATAAATGTGGGAAAATATTAATCCATACTTTACCACCACGTTTCATGTAACGAGTCATCGCTACACGGGCAGCTTCGATTTGTTGTTGAGTAATCCAAGCTCCTTCTAAAGCTTGAAGACCATATTCACCAAATGAAACTTTTTTATTTCCTCTAGCATTTCCTTCATAAGATAAACGGTGAGGACGACGATACTTAGTTCTCTTTGGAATTACTGCCATCCTTTACACCTCCCTTATTTCTTCTAGAAGGTCTAACTTTTTCTTCGTTTTTTCCATCTCCAAGGATTTCACCTTTGTAAATCCATACTTTAACACCAATCTTACCATAAATAGTATCAGCTTCTTTTAAAGCATAATCGATATCAGCTCTTAAAGTATGACGAGGCACCTTACCTTCAGTATAACCTTCTCCTCTAGCAATTTCAGCACCGTTCAATCTACCAGACACTAAAGTTTTAATACCTTTAGCTCCTGATTTCATAACGTTTCTAATTGCTTTCTTTTGAGCAATTTTATAAGAAACACGGTTTTCAATTTGATGGGCAATATTTTCTGCAACTAAAGCCGCATCTAAATTTGGATTCTTAATTTCTTTAATAGAAATATGAATCTCTTCACCAGTTAATTTATTTAACTCTTTTCTTAATTTTTCTATTTCATCTCCGCCATGACCAATTACTACACCAGGTTTGGCAGTATTGATAATAACTTCGGTCTTTTCACTATTTCTTTCAATAAGAATACTTGAAACAGCGGCGTCTTTTAATTTTTTCTCTAAGCATTCACGAATTTTATAGTCATTGTTTAAGTATTTAGCAAAATCTTGATTTCCAGCATACCACTTAGATTCCCAAGTTTTGTTTATACCAATTCTAAGTCCGACTGGACTAACTTTTTGACCCATGCATTACCCTCCTTTGCTTAATTTTTCTCACTCACAACCACTGTAACGTGGCTTGATCTTTTTAATATTGGTTTAGGGCTACCTTTGGCACCAGCTCGGCCTCTTTTAAGAGTTCTGCCCTCATTAACATAAGCTTCACTTACATAAAGATTATCTTCGTTAAGTTCTAAATTATTTACCGCATTAGATACAGCAGATTTTAAAACCTTACGAATTACTCTTGCAGCTTCTTTATTTAAATTAGCTAAAATAATATCTGCTTCTTTAGCGTCTTTTCCACGAATTAAATCGATAGATAAACGCATTTTTCTAGGTGAAATTCTAATTTCTTTAGCAATTGCTTTAGCTTCCATTTATACCATCCTTTCCGGTTTATTTCTTTTTCTTATCGTCGCCGTGGCCACCAAATTTACGTGTTAAGGCAAATTCTCCTAATTTATGTCCAACCATATCTTCTGTTACATAAACTGGAATGAATTCTTTACCATTATGCACAGCAAATGTGTGTCCAATAAATACAGGATAAATTGTAGAACGGCGAGACCAAGTTTTAATTACCTCTTTTTTACCAGATTCATTTATTTTTTCAACCTTTTTCATTAAATAATCGTCAACAAAAGGTTTTTTCTTTGTACTTCTTGCCATTTATAAATCATCCTTTCTTATTTTTTTCTTGAGCGAACAATTAGTTTGCTTGAAGCTTTCTTATTATTACGTGTCTTAAAGCCAAGTGCTGGTTTACCCCAAGGTGTAACTGGGTGTTTACGTCCAACAGGAGCTCTACCTTCACCACCACCATGTGGGTGATCGTTAGGGTTCATAACAGAACCACGAACTGTAGGTCTAATTCCCATATGTCTTTTTCTTCCAGCTTTACCATAATTTACTAAACTATAATCTTCGTTACCAACTTCACCGATAGTCGCACGGCAGACACTTAAAACTTTTCTAACTTCGCCACTAGTTAAACGAAGTAATGTATAATTTCCTTCACGGCCTAAAATTTGTACACTAGAACCTGCACTTCTAGCCATTTGGCCACCTTTACCAGGCTTTAATTCAACATTGTGAACTAAAGTACCTTCTGGAATGTTAGCAAGTGGTAAATTGTTGCCAACTTTGATGTCAGCACCTTCTCCACTTTCAATCTTCATTCCAACTTTTAAACCTTTTGGAGCAATAATATATCTCTTTTCTCCATCAGCATAATTAATTAAAGCAATGTTAGCACTTCTATTTGGATCGTATTCGATTGAAGCAACAGTTCCTTGAATACCATCCTTATTTCTTTTAAAATCAATGATTCTATATTTTCTCTTAGCTCCACCACCGTGATGTCTTACGGTAATTTGACCTTGATTATTACGACCACCTGATTTTTTCATTGTTACAACTAATGATTTTTCTGGAGTTGTTTTAGTAATTTCATCATTTACTAAAGTTGTCATACCACGTCTACCATTAGTCGTTGGTCTATATGATTTAATTGCCATATTCGTCCTCCTTAAAATTCAATTGAATTTCCTTCTTTTAACTTAACAATTGCTTTTTTAACTTTGTTGGCTCTACCAAAATAACGTCCAACTCTTTTTCTTTTTGCATAAGTATTAATTGTATTAACACTTTCTACTTTAACATTAAAAATCTTTTCAATAGCTTGTTTTATTTGAATTTTATTAGCTTTAGTATCAACACTAAATACATAAGTGTTGTTCTTAGCTAAATCACTAGATTTTTCAGTGATAATTGGAGCTTTTATAATGTCTCTATAATTTTCCATTATTTATACGCCTCCTCTATCATTTCTAATGCTTTTTTAGTTATTACAAGTCCATCCGCACCTATAATATCCAAAACATTAATTTCATTAGCTTCTAACAATTCCACTTTAGGAATATTACGAGTAGCTAAAATTAAATTATCAGTAAGCTCATCTACAACGATTAAAGTTTTGCTAGGAGCTTTAATATCATTTAATAATTTAATCATATCTTTAGTTTTTGGAGTTTTAACTTCTAAACTATCTAAAATAATTAATTCATCATTAGCCACTTTATAAGATAAAGCTGATTTTAAAGCTAAAACTCTTTCTTTACGGTTCATTTTCTTACCGTAAGTTCTTGGATGTGGTCCAAATACTACACCACCATGATACCAATGTGGGGCTCTAGTACTTCCTTGTCTAGCTCTACCAGTACCTTTTTGTCTCCATGGCTTTCTTCCGCCACCGCTTACTTCTGAACGTGTCTTTGTATCAGCAGTTCCTTGTCTTCTAGAAGCTTGAGCTAAAGTAATAGCATCATATAAAACAGCGTCGTTAGGTTCAATACCAAAAACATTTTTATTTAAAGTAATGTCGCTAACTTTTTCGCCTTTAACATTAATTACATGACTTTTTTTCATAAAAATACCTCCTATGCTTCAGCACTTTCTGTATTTTCTGCTTGTTCGCCAGGTTTAACTTCTTCCTTAACATAACTAACAAGTTCTGCGCGCTTATTTACTTTACCCATATTTTTAACTGCACTTCTAATCATAACTAAGCCTTTTTTAGGTCCAGGAATATTTCCTTTAACTAAAATAGCGTTATTTTCTAAATCAACATCTACGATTTCTAGATTTTGAATAGTTACAGTATTAACTCCCATGTGACTTGGAAGTCCTCTACCTTTAAATACACGTTTTGGAAGCATTGTACCAAGTGAACCTACACCTCTATGGTATTTAGAACCATGACCCATAGGTCCTCTACTTTGATTATATTTTTTTATATTTCCTTGGAACCCTTTACCTTTAGTAGTTCCAGTTACATCAACCATCTCACCAACTTCAAAAATGTCAGCTTTAACCTCATCACCAAGGTTATAATTATTGATGTCTACACCTCTGATTTCTTTAAAGAAGCGCTTAGGTGTCGTATTAGCTTTACTAGTAATACCAGTAGAAGCTTTTGTCGCTAATTTTTCTCTTTTATCGTCGAATGCAAGTTGAATAGCTTCATAACCGTCGTTTTCCATAGTTTTAACTTGTGTTACTACATTAGGTGTAACCTCAACTACAGTAACTGGAGTTAATTTACCATCTTGATCAAAAACTTGAGTCATTCCGATTTTACGACCTAAGATTCCTTTCATATTTTCATCCTCCTATTATAATTTAATTTGAATATCAACACCGCTTGGAATATCTAAATGCGATAAAGCATCAATAGTCTCCTTGCTTGGATTATTGATATCAATAAGTCTTTTATGTGTTCTTTTTTCAAATTGTTCACGTGAATCTTTATCTTTGTGAACAGCTCTTAAAATTGTAATCTTTTCAACTTCAGTTGGAAGTGGTACAGGTCCACTAACTTCGCCGCCAGTTCTTTTAACTGTGTCGACAATTTTACCGCAAGCAGTATCCAAATTCTTGTGTTCAAAAGATTTTAATTTAATACGAACCTTCTTTGACATTATTGTATCCTCCTCTCGCCTATATCTAGTATAGACTTGCTCCGTGTAAAAACCCGATTTAAGGATTAAATTGTTTTACAACTTAACCTGGTGTATCGGCAACCTCACACATCTAAGCACGTCACACATTCAATAATATACACTAAAAATATATGAAAATCAATACTTTTTTAACACTTTTTTACAAAAAAAAGTAAACCTTATTAACAGTTTACTCATCATCATTTATAACTTCATAATTTTCTAAAATATAATGACCATCTTTTATAGCAAAAGTATATTTATATCTAGTACCTACATTCTTTAATTCGTCAAAATTATTTTCATAATTAGCTGATAATTTAGTCAAGTCAACATCTTCACCATCTTCAGTTGTATGCATATACTCTTTAGAATTATAAACTCTATTAATGCCCAAAGGATCAGTTGTAATATATTCACTTCTAGTAGGATTGAAATAAAGTTTGTTTAAAACAAGTTCATACTTATCATTTTTTCTTTTAATAGTATTTATTTTAGTATATAAAGCCTTAGTACCTATAGCTTCATGATTGTGATTTCCTGTAAATACAAATTTTTTATTTACACTATCATAACTGTAAAGTGTTCCATCTCCAACCTCACAGCTAACATCAGAAAATGTTACCTTTTTATCAAATACATTCGCAATATATTCTTCTACAGCTTCCGCACTAATAGATTTACAATTATCAACACCATAACAAATATCACTAATAGCTACTCTAGTTAAATTGTCAAAGCCATAAGCATCTAATGAATCCAATTTATTAGTGTCAATAAAATATTTTAATTCAACAGAAACATCATCCAAACTCTTTTTTTGAGCCACTTCTCTTTCTACTATTTTTGTACCACTAAAAGCCATAATTAAAATAATAAGTAAAAGTAAAGTTATTACACCAGACAAAATATATATTAATTTTTTATTTGGTTTTTTAGGACCATTAACCATTTCCTGAAGTTTCAAATTTGGTTCATATCCATTCATAATTATCCTCTCCTATTTCTAATTTTACTTGTAAACATTTTATAAAAAATCCAAATAGTACATATGCCTCCTAATATTAAATAAACATAAAATATAAAAGGTAAATCACCATCACTTTGCATCACAATCAAACTTGTTCCTAAAATATATGCCACATCTAAAATTGTAACCATACATAAATGTACAAGTTGTTCCAAATTACGCATCTGATGTTTAGAATCATTAAGTTCTATATTAAATCTTAATTCACCACTATTTACCCCTTTTAAAAACGAAAGCATTTCATTAGGCAAATAAATTAAATCAGCTCCACTCTCTATACTTTTTTGTACAAAATGCTTTGCTTTTTCATTATCCAAAAACTTTCTTGGACGAATATGCGTTTTTAAAATTTGTATTAAATTAATTTGTGGACTAACAGTTCTAAGCACACCTTCTAATACAATAATTCCTCTCATAAGCATTGTTACATCTTTAGGTAAACTAATATGATTATTAGATAACATACTCAAAAAATCATTCATAAAATCTTTAATATCAATATCAATAATATCTTGAGTTTTATTTTTCCTAATAACTGCTCTAATATCATTTTTTAAAACCATATGATCAACCTGGCCTCTAGCTTTACCAAAAGTAAGTAAAATATGTGAAACCTCGGTTACATCATCTTTCAAAATAGCCAATATACACCGACTTAACAAATCTCTATCTCTAGAAGAAAGTTTACCCATCATGCCAAAATCCAAATACACAATCTTCCCATCTTTAATTTTTAAATTTTCAATATGTGGATCCGCATGAAAATAACCATCATCCAAAGCTTGCTTAATGTAATTAGCTGCTAGTTTCTTACCTATTTCATCTCTATCATAGCCGAATTTTTCCAAAGTATTAAAATCATTTATACTAATACCATCTAAATATTCCATAACCAAAGATTTGCTGGTAGTATATTCTCTATATACCTTAGGCGATCTAATATATAAAACTTCTTTGTTTTTTTCATAAAACTCTTCTGTATGTGAAGCTTCAATCAAGAAATTCATTTCTTCCTTAGCTGTTTCAAACATCTCATCAATAATATCATTAAAATTAAACACAGAATTAAATAATTTATCGATCTTAAATAAACTGATAATTTTTTTTATTAGCATAACATCCATAGCCATCAAATTATAAATATTTTCTCTTTGAATTTTAATAACTACTTCTGTACCATCTTTTAAAACAGCCTTATGAACTTCGGCAATTGATGCCGATCCAATAGGTATTTTTTCAATCTTAGAAAAAATCTCAGAAGTTTTTTCCTCATATTCTCTATCTAATATTTCCAATACCTTTTCATATTCCATTGGTTTAACTTGATTTCTTAAATGTGATAACTCATCACAATAATTCTTAGGGATTACATCATCCCGAGAAGCTAAAATTTGACCGAGCTTTATAAAAGTTGGTCCAGCCTCTTCAATAGCTAATCGTAAACCTTCTGGTGTCGCATTATTTATCAAATTATATTTTTTAATAATACGAACAAGTTCAAACAATCTTTCTTTACCACTAAGCATCTTTTTTCTTATTAGCCTTTAATAATTTTAAAATTTCTTTTCTATCTTCTTCACTAAGTTCATTAATTTTATCTGCCAACTCCTCTTTTGTTAAATTTGCTTTTTCTACTGTAACTGTAATATTGTCCACCATTTTTTCATTTATTTTATGTTTTAATTCCTCATTCAAAGCCTGACCTTGCTTATAAGCTTCTTCACCTTTTTGTAATAATTCTTCTTTCAATTCCTTAGCTCTTTCACTAGTCATCACCATAGCACCTAAGCCCATAAGCATTACATTTTCTAAAGTTTCTTTCATATACTATCACCCTCCTTATCTTTATATAAATTATATCATTTATATCCTAATAAGTAAAACTTAAATTTTTTTGTTATCGTAAATATTATTTTTAAAATATTTACTTATATTATCATAAATGTTAAAATTAATTTAGGTGATAAATGTGAAAATAACTGTTTTAGGAGCAGGTGCTTATGGTTGTGCTCTTGCTCAAATATTAAGTGAAAATAAAAATAATGTAACTATATGGACTCCATTTGAAAATGAAGCTAAAAATCTAACAGAAATTAGAATTTCTCCTAAACTTCCCGACATTACTTTATACAATAATATTAAAATTACCACTGACTTAGAAAAAGCATTAAATGATGTTTCCTTAATAGTTGAAGCAATACCAACCGCTTTTTTATCTAGTAGTATTAAAAAGGTAAAAAAATATTATCAAAATACACCTATATGTATTGCAACTAAAGGAATAGAACAAAACACAAATTTGTTTGCTCATGATGTCGTTAAAAATATATTAAAAACTGATAAAATTGCTGTTATCTCTGGTCCATCATTTGCTATCGACATAGCCCATAATTTCCCTGTTGGTCTAACATTAGCTTGTCAAGATAAAAAAACAATCGATTTAACTTTTAAAGCTTTATCTAACAACCACTTTAAATTAAGAAAAAGTCATGACATTATTGGTACTGAATTATGTGGCTCTGTTAAAAATATTATAGCTATAGCTTCTGGAATTTTAGCCGGTTTAAATATGCCAGAATCAACGTCAGCCATGCTTATAACTGAATCACTTCATGATATCAGAGGACTAATCAAAGGTCTAGGTGGTGATGGTAATACTGTATTATCATATGCAGGATTTGGAGATTTATTATTAACTGCTACATCACCCAAAAGTAGAAATTATTCCTTTGGATACTTAATTGGTTCTAAAGCCTCAAAACAAGAAATTGATGATTACATCAAAAACACCACGATTGAAGGATTATACACCTTAAAATCAATCAGTGAACTAGTAAAAAACAAAGATGTCGATATGCCAATAATTAATTTGATGGAAAAAATAATATATGAGCATAAAAACCCAGAAGAATTAATAAATTTTTTAATACAAAAACCTTAAATGGTTTTTTATTTTAACCAAATTTCACTAACCATAATATCTATTTTATATATCATGATACAAAAAAAGAAGCTTATTTAGCTTCATTAGTAAATCCATATTTTTTATTGAATTTTTCAACTTGACCAGCTTTCTTAACTGTTCCTTGTTTACCAGTAAAGAATGGATGACATTTATCACAAACTTCAACCTCTAACTCAGGTTTATTAGATCTAACTGTAAACGTATTACCACAAGCACAAGTTACTTTGGTATCCATATATTCTGGATGAATATTTTTTTTCATATTTACCTTCTCCTTCCGCCATGACAAAAACTTGTCATAGAAATTTAATGCAAATATATTCTAACAAACAAACAAACAAAAATCAACCCTCAAATAAATTTTTATTCATTTTAAAAATCACTTTATTTCCAATTTCTTTCAAAGTATCGTTGTTAATTGCTTTAACCATATTTAAATCAACATAAATCACATCATATTCTAAACATATATCTTTATATTTTTTATTAAGATAATCAAAAACATCTGTAACTTCTAAACTTTCATCAAAAGGATTATAACTACCTAAAAATACAATATCTTCTTTACAATACTCTCGCATTAATTTAAATAAATTATCTAAATCATAGGCTAGATCATCAATATAATCATATACATCATTATATATAACATTATGATCATTTAATTTATTATAAATATCACTATAATCAATATTTAAAGTAACTAAATCTGCTTTTATCAAAGCGTTTTTTAAATTAAAAGAACCTTTAGCCGTTGTAACTTTTTTATTACTAATAATATCATTAATAATATCAGTACTACGCATATTAACACGCGCGAAATCATCAGAATATCTTTCCAATAAATTCTTATCTTTTAAATAGTTTTTTACATAATATGAATAACCATAAACCTTTTTTCCATTTAAATAAAATTTTTCCAAAGAATCGCCCAAAGCCACATAATAAACTTTTTTATCCATATTAGCTAAATAAATTAAAAATACAGAAAGAAAAACTAAACCTATAATTAATACTTTTTTCATATATTCCTCCATAATAAAAAGTAGATAAAATCTACTCTAATATATTAAATAGTTATAAAAATTATTCATCTTCTAACCATATTTTAGCACCTACATTAGTTAATTTTTTTATTAAATCACTATAACCCCTTAGTAAATGCTTTATGTCTGTAATAGTTGTTTCTCCTTCTGCCGATAAAGCCGCTAAAACCAGAGCCGCCCCTGCTCTTAAATCACTAGTTCTAACTAATTTACCTTTTAAAAAGGTAGGCCCATAAACTGTAATGGTATCACCCTCAACCTCTATATTAGCACCCATTTCATTTAAATATTTAGTATTTTGAAATCTATTTTCATAAATAGTTTCTTTAACAGTACTTATTCCATCACACTGTAATAATAAAGTTGTTATAGGTTGCTGTAAATCCGTCGCAAAACCAGGATATACTTGTGTAACAATATTAACTGGTTTTAAATGTGACACTTTATTAGTAACGACTTTATCACCAACTATCTTATAATCCGCACCCATTTCATCTAAAACATCAAAAAAGCTCTTTAAATGATCAGGTCTTACATCACATATTTCCAAATTACACCCATTCATAATACCAGCCAAAATATAAGTTCCAGCCTCTATTCTATCAGGTATAACTTTAATTTTACCACCGCTTAATCTATCCACGCCTTCAATTTCTAATTTACTAGTATCTTTTCCTTTTATTTTAGCTCCCATACTATTTAAAAAATCTATCAAATTTCCAATTTCTGGCTCACTAGCAGCATTATTAATTACTGTTTTACCTAAAGCCTTAACTGAAGCTAATAATATATTTACTGTAGCCCCCACACTAGGAAAAGGTAAATTAATTTCTGCACCTTTTAACTCATCAGCTACAATTGTGTATAAATTATCTTTAATTATAACTTTAGCCCCTAGTTTTTCAAAACCTTTTAAATGAAAATCAAAAGATCTTTTACCAATATTACAACCACCAGGAAAACTAATTTCTATCTTTTTAAACTTAGAAAGCATAGCTCCCATAAAATAATAAGAAGCTCTAAGTTTACTAGAATATTCTAAGGTAATTGGTTTATTTATCATAGAAGTACTATCGATATGAATAGTTCCACTTTCTAAAGAAAATTTTACACCTAAATATCTCAAAATTTCTTCTAAATTATCTACATCTGAAATATGTGGAACTTTTTCTATAATTGTTTCATCAGACAAAATAGCCGCTGGCAGTAAAGAAACAACACTATTTTTAGACCCACTTATATATATTTTTCCACTTAAAATTTGTTTCCCAATAACTTTAATCTTATCCATCCAAACCACCTTCAATTTATTTTAACACATTCACAGAAATTTACAAATATCTATACACTATATTAACAATTAAAGAAAATATAATATCCCAATAATAGTTAAAATAACACCTCCTATCACAGTTGCTAATTTACCTAATAATTTTTTGATTTTATTACCAATAAATAAACCAATAAAGGTAAATATAGAACTTGTTAAAGCAAAAATCAAAGGCGAAAAAATATTAGCCATATTCATATTTGGTAAAGTTATGCCAAGTGAAAAACTATCAATACTAACCGCAAATCCAAACAGAAAAAATTCACTAAATTTCAAAGGTTGAAATTCATTTGATTCTTTAAAAGAAGATATTATCATCTGCAAACCAATAAAAGATAATATAATAGCCACCAAAATATCCGTATTAAAATTAAATAAAGATAAAATAAGTTCACCTATTAACATTCCGAGTAAAGGCATTAAAAAATGAAAACATCCAACAATTATAGATAAAATAATTTTATTTTTTTTACATATACCAAAAGTACCATACACTAAAGCTAAAGAAAATGCATCCATACTTAAACTAATTGCCATTAAAAAAACCAGTAGCATAATAATTCCACCTCTTACAAAATCATATGGTACTAGTTATCAAAATATTTATCTAAAATTTCCATCACAAACGATTTATATTCCACCTCAGTATTTTCCTCACCTTCTATCAAACATAAAGGTGGAAATAAAACACACCACCAATTATCACCTTCACCTTTACCTAAAGTAATAAGTAAAGATTCATAATAACCCTCTTCATATCTCACTCCTTTATATTCCTTTTCAGGAAAATAATTTTTACCAAAGTTAATTTTATAACCTTTATCATAATTTTCTTCATTTAAAATCTTTTTGACATCTCTATCAACCAATTCCAAATTATCCACAATAATTTTTTGAGCTTCTTCACTGTTATCCACATTTTTAAGTAAATCATACATAGTTATCTCTATTTTATCTCTAACTTTTCTTTTTATATCTTGATCAAATGCTGAATTACTATTAGGAATAATTCTAATTCTAATAGCATCATTAGGTATTGTTAAATTTTTTGCCAAAGCATCAGATATAAAAACATAAAATATGCCAATAAATATAATTAAAACAAATGTTTTTTTCAATTAAAAAACCACCCTTCTAAATTAATATTGAGTAGTTTTCTTATTATTTATTCAATTTTTTTAATTTATTTATGATAATTTTCATGATTATTTATTTTATATGCTCGATAAATTTGTTCTAAAAGAATTACTCTAAAAAGTTGATGTGGAAAAGTTAATCTAGAAAACGATATTTTATAATTACTTCTTGATTTAACAGATTCATCCAAACCATAAGAACCACCTATCACAAACGTTAAATTTTTATTACTATTAAAATTATTATCTATTTTTTGAGCAAATTCTAATGAGTTTAAATCATTACCTTCTATTTCTAAAGTAACAACATAGTCATTATCTTTAATCTTAGAAAGTATCTTTTCACCTTCCTTTTTTAAAGCCACACTTTTAGTAGCCTCATCATTTATCTCGACAATATCTAACTTGGTATATTTACTAATTCTTTTACTATATTCATCAATTGCATTTCTTAAAAACTTTTCTTTAATTTTCCCTACACAAATTATTTTCATATCTCTATTAACTCCGTACTCTCTTTCTGATCAGCAATTAAAACACTAGGAACTTTAACACCTTTTTTATCTAAAGTATCAAGTAATGTTTTTAAAGCAAGTTCTGGTTTATTATTTTCTTCACTCAAATGAATCAAAATAATTTCCTTCGTTTTATCACCAATAAATTCCGATAAATAATAAGCCGAATCTTTATTAGATAAATGTCCTTTATCACTCAAAATCCTTTGCTGTAAATAATAAGGATATTTTCCCTCTCTAAGCAAACGAACATCATGATTACTTTCAAGCACATATATATTTTTGTTTTTTAATTTATCAAAATTTCTAACATTAATATATCCAGTATCAGTAATATAAACTATAGATTTCCCAAGCGAAGAAAATACATACCCATTACTATCTGCTGTATCATGAGAAGTTTTAATAACTGTTACATTTAGATCATCAATCTTGATATCACCATCAATATAAACCTTATCTTCTATCTCAAAGTCTATCTCTTCTTCCATTCTTTTAGTCAAATAAACTATTGGATTATATTTTTTTAAAAAAACTTTTAATCCTGCCACATGATCAGAATGTGTATGCGTGATAAAGACCCTTTGAATTTCTGAAGGGTCTACACCAATGTTTTTTAAAGCTTTCGCTGTATAGCCTGCACTCATGCCCAAATCAATTAATGATTTTGTTTCATCCGTTTCAATATAAGATGAATTACCTTTACTTCCACTAGCTAACACACAAATTTTCATCAATACATACTCATTGGATTAATTCGGCAATAATCGCAACCTTTCCATATTTCATAATGTACATGTGGACCAGTAGCGGTACCAGTCATTCCAACATAACCAATAACATCTCCTCTAGCTACCACTTGTCCCACTTTTGCATTAATTCTAGACATATGTGCATACAAAGTTAAATAACCGTTATTATGATCGATAATAACATGATTACCATAACTATAATGATAACCAGCCTCTTTTACTCTACCATTATTAGTCGCATATATTTTTGAACCGTATCCCGTACCACTTATATCTAATCCACCATGTAACTCACGTCTACCAGTAACAGGATTAGTTCTCCAAACATATCCACTACTTAAAGTCCAACCACTATCTGTTGGCCAACCCCAACTTGAAGTACTACCAACATCCGGTATATATTTAGTCCCTTTCATAACAATTTTACTAATTGGTGCTTTAAGTACAGTTTTGCCTTCTGGATCAACATAATTAATAACACCATTAACTTTCCTTACCCTCTGTGAAACCCTTTCCAAACCGTTTTCACCATTTTGGATAACTTTATCTACACCAATAGCTGCATTCTCATCATAACGTTCCTCAGTAGGATATTGACTTTCGATATCCTGAACAACATATGACTCCTCCACTACACTAATTTGTGGGTTAGTCTCTACAATTTTCAACTTTTGTCCAGGATACAACAAATTAGTAGTACTAGTCAGACTAGAATTAGAAATTAACACTTCTTCAGGACTAATTTTATTATTAAAAGCTACATTTTCAATAGTATCTCCAGCTTGAACAATATATTCCTTAGCTTTTTGATCTTTACCATAAAGCAAAAAATTAGCTAAATCATTTTCATTAGTATAAATATCTTCATCTACTGGAATGTTAGTTTCCCTAACTGTAATATCCTCGTTAACATAAACATTTTGAATTTCTTCGCCAGTAGTATCAATTTCTACTTGATTGTCCTCTATATAAGCTTTATACTCATCTTCACCTACAAAAGTCCTAATTAAAGCTTCAACAGCTTTTTTAAACACATTTTTATCAAGCACATAAACGCTTTGGGTTGTAAGTTTAGCATCCTCTTTTTCATCTTCCGCAAGTTCTCTTTTAATTACAAATTCATAACCTTTAACCGTAAAAGATTCTTTTTTAGAAATCTTTCTATAAATATCAGACACTGAATCAACATCACCATTATAAGTAGTTAATTTTTTTACTTGTAATCCTTTTGGAGAATAAACTTTATCAACATCAAATTTATTTTTATAATAAGATCCGTTTTCATCAATATAATTTTCAAGATCTTCTTTAGAAGCAATGGTTCCTAAAGACTTATCATCTAAATAAACCTCATAATAATTGTTAGGCTCAGGAGATGCCTTATAACCAAAACCTAAAACACATACTAAAATAATAGTTATAACTAACATCAATCCTATTCCAAATTTTTTCATCTACTCACCTACCTGACTATTCTCCATATTAAAAAATGAACTAGTATCTCTTTTAAAAACTAAATTTACAGTAGCTGTAGGTCCACTACGGTGTTTAGAAATAATAAATTCACTTTTGCTTGTATTTTCATCTATTGCACTTTCTTTATTATAATAATCATCACGATACAAAAATGCAACAATATCTGCATCCTGTTCAATAGAGCCAGACTCTCTCAAATCAGAAAGAAGTGGTCTTTTGTCTTCTCTTCCTTCAACACTACGTGAAAGCTGAGCAAGAGCAATAACAGGAATGTTAAGTTCCATAGCCATAGTCTTTAAAGATCTAGATATTTCAGAAACTTCCTGTTGCCTTTGGCCAGCATATCTACTAGAACCATTGATCAATTGTAAATAATCGATTATAACAATGTCTAATCCTTCTTCCGAATTAGCAAGTCTCCTACACTTAGCTCTAATCTCACTAACTGTCATACCAGGAGTATCATCAATAAATATTTTCGTATCGGCTAGTCTACTAATAGCTTCATTAACCCTTTTCCAATCTTGATGTTCTAATCTACCGGTTCTAAGTTTAGAAGCCTCAATCTGACCAACAGAAGAAAGCATACGAGAAATAAGCTGCTCAGCTCCCATTTCCATATTAAATAAAGCGACTGTTTTTTTGGCATTCATAGCCATATTAACAGCCATATTAACAGCAAAAGCTGTCTTACCCATTGCTGGTCTAGCTGCAATAATTATAAGTTCGTTTTCATGAAAACCGGCCGTCAATCTATCAATATCATAATATCCTGATGGAACACCTGTAATTTCCCCTTTTAAAGAAGATAATTTTTCCAAATCAGCTTGAGCTTTAAAAAGTACATCTTGAATACTCTTAAACTCAGATCCTCTTCTATTTTTAACAACATCAAATATCTTTTTCTCAGCTTCATCTAAAATATCTCCAATATCTTCAGTTGAAGAAAAACCAGCATTTGCAATATCTGTACCAGCCTCAATTAAATTTCTTCTCAAAAACTTTTCTTCAATTATTTTTATATATTCTTCAGCATTAGCTGCCGTTGGTACAATATTAATTATTTGTGTTAAATATTCAACACCACCAACTTGATTTAGTAACTTTTTCTTTTCAAGTTCAGCTGTAACTGTTGTAATATCAATTGGAACCTTTTTATCAGCTAAATTCTTAATAACTTCAAATATTTTCTTATGAGAATCCAAATAAAACATATCTTTATTTAATCTTTCTACGATACGTTCTAAAGCTTTCTCACTTAAAAACATTGAACCTATTATCGCCTGTTCAGCATCTATCTTCTGTGGCATTGTCCTTCCGTCCATCTAATCACCTACTTTTGCAAATGAATCTTTAGTGTAGCCTCCACCTTTTTATGTAATAAAACTTTAACGTTTGTTGTCCCTAAAGTATTAATTGGAACATCTAACTGAATCTTTCTTTTATCAATATCAAAACCTTTTTTCTTCAGTTCATCTGAAATTTGTTTAGTACTGATTTGACCAAACACTTGACCATTTTTTCCAGTATTAACTCTAAAATTCAAAGTCATATTCTCTAATTTTTTCTTAATATTCTCACATTCTTTAATTAACAAATTTTCTTCTAATGCGGCTTTTTCTTGCTGAAATTTTAAAACCTTACTACTTCCTTTAGTTTCCAAAACCGCTAATTTATTGTTAATTAAATAATTACCATAACCATCTTTTACTTCAATTATATCATCCTTTTTACCTTGCTTTTTGACATCTTTAAGTAATATAACTCTCATCTTATCACCTTCTTAACTATTCTTTCTAATTCCTTAGCAACATCTTCTACACTTTTATCTTTAATTTGAGCAGCCGCATCAGTCAAATGACCACCACCACCTAGTTTTTCCATAATATCACCGACATTCACACCACCCATAGACCTAGCACTTACACCAACAATCCTATGAGAAAGTCTTCCAATTGCAAATGATGCTTTAATATCTTCAAACTTTAATAATTCTTTAGCTAAAAGGGCAATATCCACATTCCCGTGAATTTTATCATCCATCTTACACATCAAAACATCCTTAACTATTTCTTTACTATTACTTATAAAGCCATATCTTTCCACCATTTCTTCCCTAGGCTCTTTAAGTAAATCTTGAATAAGAACAAAATCTGCCCCATTTTTAGCTAAATAAGCGGCCATTTCAAAAGTTCTAGCTGTAGTTTTAATATTAAAACTACTAGTATCTACAACCATGCCTGAAAGTAACACTGTCATAATAAGAGGTTCTATTTCTAATTCTAAAAATTTTAAATATTCAGCCATCACTTCAACAATACTAGATTTATTCGCATCACTATACTTATATATAGTATCATCAATGGTATCTAAACTACCGATATGATGATCGATAACGATTTTATCATCTATCAAATTAAGAACACGATCAGACTCTACTAATTCAGGCTTTTGAGTATCTAAAATAATTAATAAAGGATTCAAATGTTTGCCATTAATTATTTCTTCTTTCCCTTTAAATTCAATTGTTATATTATTTTGCGAAAGTAATTTCATAGCTTTGTCTAAAGATCGATATAATTTTTTTAAAGGTGAAACGATATAACATTTTTTACCCATGGATTTTACTATTTTAAATAAAGCCAAAGCAGACCCCATACCATCTAAATCAGGTCTTGCATGTGTCATAATTATAATTTCGTCGTGTTTTTTTATATTTTCATTTAAAGCTTCAAATAATTCGTGCATAATTTTCAACCTCTTCATTAATTATACTATATTTTATCAATATTGTCTTGTGCTAGCTTTTTAAAAAATAAAAATATTGTGAATTCTTCCACAATATTCTATAAAAACTTAATTTCTATTTTATATAAATAACAAAATTTCTATCACAAGCCAAAGTATTTTTATTGATCCGATTTTGACTTTTCTCTCATCTTTACAGCCAACTGTCTAATTTTGTTAAGTCGGTGATACACACCTGATTTAGTAATTTTGTTACCTGTTTCCATACTAATTATTTGACTTAATTCCACCAAAGAAGCTTCTGGATATTTTAATCTATAATATGAAACTTCTTTTTCCTTATCATTAAGTAAATCATATACATCCATTTCTTTAAGTAACTCAATATCCTTAACCTGTTCATTAGCCGTTTCGATAATCTTATCCACATTAGCTTGCTCACAATTATTAAGCCTATTTGTCATATTTTTATGATCTCTATAAATTCTTATATCTTCAAAATAAAGTACGGCTTTAACAGCTCCAATAATCCTTAAAAAATCACTTATTTTCTCAGCTTCTTTAATATAGACAACATATCTATGTTCCCTGTGTAAAATCTTACTATTAAGTCTAAAATGATTTAAACATTTCTTAACAAAATCCGCATACTCTAAATTATCTAAGTTAAATTCCAAATGATATCTCGAGGTCTTAGGATCATTCACACTAGCTTTTATTAAAAACAAACCTTTTAAATAAGCTCTAAGCAATCCTTCATCCGCATAAATAAAATCTTCAGGAATATTACCGTCTATCCCTAAATCTTTCAAAATATCCGAAACTTTATTTTTAATCTCCAAAGTATAAAGCATATTCTTATTATAGTTATATCCTCTTTTAACACTTACCTTAGAATAAACACCAAATAAATCCTTAAACAAAGAATAAACTAATCTGGCTACTGCATTATTTTCCAAAGTAATTTTAATTATGTCATCATGTTCATTGTTTTGAACAATTGCAGATAACTCAGAAATTTTTTCCGTATCTTCATACTCTATTCTACTAACTTCTTCTTTAACAGCAGCCGTAAAGGACATAAAATCACCTCTAATCTAACAAATACGAAAGAATATCAATAGCAACTCTTAATGTATTATGTCTTATCATACCATTTTCAATTACAATATAATCATTATCAATAATATCCAAATTCATTTTTTCTAAATTTCCATAATCAACATCAACCAAATCCTTTTGCTCAGTTGTTTCATAATTTTTAACAATACTTGGATCAATTTTACCATTATTTAAAATTACCGCATCTACTTTTCTTTTACCTAAATATTTATTTAAAAGTTTAACATGATCACTAACCTTAAAATCATCAGTTTCACCAGGTTGCGTCATAATATTACAAACATAAATAAGTTTAGCTTTGCTATTATCTATCTCTTTTTTAACTTCCTTACATAACAAATTTGGAATAATACTTGTAAATAAACTACCCATACTTAAAATAATCGCATCTGCATGACGAATAGCCTTTAAAACATCTGGATTAACCTCAGGTGTATCCTTATAATAAACTGCCTTAATCTTATCATTATATTCAGTAATATGATGTTCACCCATAACAACCTTACCACTATTCATCTTACCCATCAAAGTAACATTATCTTCAGTTAATGGAATAACCTTACCTTTTAATTTCAAAAGAGAATTTACAAGCTCAATTCCATCAGATACATTCCCTGTAATTTCAGCAGCTCCAGTCAAAAGTAAATTACCTAAAGCATGCCCATCCAAATCACTAGAAGTGTTAAATCTATAATCAAATAATTTTTTGACCTCTTCTTCATTATCGGATAAACTAATTAAAACTTTACGAATATCTCCAACCGCTGGCGTGTGAAACTCCTCTCTAAGTCTACCTGTACTACTTCCATCATCACAGACAGATACAATTGCCGAAATATCAAAAGGTAATTTTTTGAGTCCTCTAAGTAACCCACTCATTCCTGTTCCACCGCCTAAAACAGCTACTTTCATAATTATACATCCTCCCTAATACTTAAAGCTGCAATAGCTCCATCACTAGCTGCTGTAATAATTTGATAAAAATCTTTATATCTTACATCTCCAGCTGCATATAACCCCTTAATATTACTCTCCATTCTATCATTAGTCTTAATATATCCATTTACTAGCTCTACTCCAAGACTATCTAAAAAACTAAGTTCAGGATTACCACCTATCGCAATAAACATACCACTAACATCCAACCTATCTCCATTATTAAGTAAAATAGAAGATAACCTATCATTACCCAAAATTCCACTAACTTCTACATTTTTTAAAATAACAATATTATCTTTATTCTTAACTCTATTTTGTAAAACATCACTAGCTCTTAAATCTTTTCTAGCCAAAACATAAACCTTTAAACATAAATCAGATAAATATAAAGCCTCTGTTAAAGCACTATCTCCACCACCAATTATAGCAACTTCTTTATCCTTATAAAAAGCACCATCACATACCGCACAATAACTAATACCTCTACCTGTTAACTCACTTTCATTTTTTAATCCTAATTTTCTAGGAATTCTTCCAGTAGCTACTATAACATAATCGGAAACAAACTCATTATTCTCACATTTTATAACAAATTTATCCTCATGAGTTACTTTAACAACCTTATCTTTAATAATTTTAACACCTAAATCTTTTACCTGCTTACTCATTTTTAAAGCAAGCTCGCCGCCATCAATAGATTCATATCCTAAATAATTTTCAATTTTATAAGTTTTAAGCATTTCTCCACCAGGTACATCACTTTCAATAATAATAGGCTCTATTCCGCCTCGTTTTAAATATAAAGCTGCATTCATACCAGCAGGACCTGCTCCAATAATCACACAATTACGCAATTTTATCATCCTCCTCATATTTTTTAGATTTCTTTAAACTATATATAAATATAACAACACCAATTACTATCATTACAAGTGATACTAGTTGTGCAATTCTCAAAGAAAAAAACATCAAACTATCAGTTCTTAATCCTTCAACAAAAAATCTTTCCGCTCCATACCAAACTAAATAAAAACTAGTTAAATATCCGACCTTCATAAACTTTTTTCTTCTCAAAATAATCATTATAATAAAGCCCATCAAACACCAAATAGATTCATACAAAAATGTTGGAATATAATAACTACCATTAATATACATTCCATCAATAATAAATTGTGGTAAATATAAACTTTCTAAATAACTTAAACTTGTAATAGCACCATGTGCCTCTCCATTAAAGAAATTACCCCATCTACCAATAGCCTGTGCTATAATAAGTCCAACTACTAAATAATCTAAAATCTTAAGTAAATTAACTTTTTTCTTATAACATATAATAGCTATTGTAATAAATCCTGCAATTATTCCACCATGAATAGCTAGTCCACCATTCCAAACCTTAAATACTTCTATCAAATTATCTTTATAATAATCAAAATTAAATATAACATAATAAATTCTGGCTCCTAAAATACCAATAATAACCCCTAAAAAAAGTAAATTAACCATAAAATCTTCTTCAAAGCCATGCTTTTTGGCTTCTTTTATAGCTAAATTAGAACCTAATAAAATAGCAATAAATAATAAAATAGAATACCAATGAATAGAAATAATTCCTAAATCAATTATCGGCTCCATCACTTTCCTCCTTAAATGTTAATTTTTTAAACACCGTCATATCTAAAAGTACATTTAAAACTGATATACAAATAGAAACTAAAACTGCAAACCAAATACCATAAATAGCAAAATGCTTACCCAAAATCAAACTGACAATTTTTAAAATAATTAAATTTATAAAAGGATAAAAAAGTCCAAGAGTAATACCCGTAATTGGAATAGTAAGCCATATCAAAAAAGGTTTAATTGTCTTATTAAGTAAATAAATCAAAATAGAAGCTATTAAACACCATAAACCATAATATGAATTATCAATATAAAGTGTATTTTTAAAAACTAATGTCATAAGCATAAGTATAACTGTATAACCTAAAATACGAATAACCCAATCAAAAATTTTAATAAACAAACCATGTTTACTCTTTTTCATATCTTTTCACCTTTCATTTATCATTATATCATATTCCAAAATTCCTCGCAAAAGAAGAAAAAGACTGAAAAACATCAGTCTTTATTCACTTTGCATTTCAAATAAAGCATCTCTAAGTTCCATAGCTCTTTCGAAATCTAAGTTTTTAGCAGCCTCTTTCATCTCGTGCTCCATCTCAAACATTAATCTTTCTTTATCCTTTTTATTTAATTTCTTTTCTTTTTTCTCTTTTATTTCAAACTTATTAGAAATAACTTCTCTAACTTCTTTAATAATAGTCTTAGGAACAATTCCATGTTTTTTATTATATTCTTCTTGTATTTTTCTTCTTCTGTTAGTTTCTTTTATAGCCGCATCCATTGCCGAACTAATCTCATCAGCATACATTATAACTCTACCATTCGCATTTCTAGCAGCTCTACCAATCGTTTGTATTAAACTACGCTCACTTCTTAAAAAACCTTGTTTATCTGCATCCATAATTGCAATCAAACTAACTTCTGGAACATCAATTCCTTCACGAAGTAAATTAATACCAACAACCACATCATACTTACCAACCCTTAAATCATGAATTATCTGCATTCTTTCCAAAGATTTAATTTCATTATGTAAATATGCCACCTTAATATCCAAATTTTTAAGATAAACAGATAACTCCTCAGCCATTCTAATAGTTAAAGTAGTAATTAAAGTACGTTCATTTTTCTCAATTTGACTATGAATCTGACTAACCAAATCATCAATCTGATTTTTAGTAGATTTCACTTCAATCACAGGATCTAATAAACCTGTTGGCCTAATAATTTGTTCTACCACTTTATCATGAACCTTTTCCATCTCATAATCTCCAGGCGTAGCAGAAACAAATATAGCTTGTTTAATCTTACCCTCAAATTCTTCAAACTTTAAAGGTCTATTATCTAAAGCACTAGGTAATCTAAAACCATAATCAACCAAAGCTTGTTTTCTCATTCTATCACCATTATACATAGCCCTAACTTGCGGCAAAGTAACATGAGACTCATCAACAACAAGCAAAAAATCATCACCAAAAAAATCAATCAAAGTAGTTGGCATCTCCCCTGGTTTTCTTAAAGCTAAAGGTGCTGAATAGTTTTCTACTCCTCTACATGAACCAGTTTCTTTAAGCATTTCAATATCATAATTAGTTCTCTCTTTTAATCTTTGATACTCTAATAATTTATTTTCACTTTGAAATTTTTCTAATTGACTTGCTAATTCTTTCTCAATATTTTCAATAGCAATCTTTAACTTCTCATCATTGGTAACAAAATGGCTAGCTGGAAACAACGTATAAGTTTTTTTATCATTAACTAAAGTTCCCGTAACTAAATCAAACTCACTAATTCTATCAATCTCATCACCAAAAAATTCAACTCTAATTCCATGTGCATGTTGCCCAATAGGAACAACTTCTAAAACATCTCCGTGAACCCTAAAAGTTCCTCTTTTTAAATCAATATCATTTCTCTCATAAAACATCTCAATCAATTTTTGAATCACTTCATCACGGTCAACAGTTTCACCAACACTTAAAAATAAAACCTTTTTCTTATAATCTTCAATTTCACCAATACCATAAATACAAGAAACAGAAGCCACTACAATAACATCTTTATGATCTAAAAGTGAAGCTGTCGCATAATGTCTAAGTTCATCTATCTCATCATTTATAGATGCGTCTTTTTCAATATAAGTATCTGTTTTTGCAACATAAGCTTCCGGTTGATAATAATCATAGTAACTTATGAAATAACAAACATGTGCATTTGGAAAAAGTTCTTTAAATTCACCATACAACTGTCCAGCTAAAGTTTTATTGTGAGCTAAAACTAAAGTAGGTTTTTGTGTTTTAGCAATCACATTAGCTATCGTAAAAGTCTTACCAGTACCTGTCGCACCCAGTAATACTTGGAATTTTTTACCCTCATCTACTCCTTTAACAAGTTCATCTATTGCCTCTGGCTGATCTCCACTGGGACTAAACTTTGATTTAAGTTCAAGCATAATATTCCTCCTCATAAATTCACAAATTTACTAAGCATCATATAACATCTAATAATAAAATTTTATCAAATCAACAGATAGTTTATCATTTATAATCTTATTAAACAACAATATTTCATATTTTTTAACAAAGTCTTACAAATTAAATTTCAATATTATACTTATCTTTTATTATTTTTCTATTTTCTTTTGTATAGCCTTTTAATACATTAGGATTTTGAGCTTTAATATAATTATATAATCCAGCATAATATTGTGGTTGAACATTTAATACACCATACTCTTTGAGAATTAAACCAACTTTTTCAGTTTTAGTAAAAACATATACTATATCGCACATAAAACTACGCTTACCATGCGAATTAAGTCCTGTAGTTTTATCAACAATTAAAATCGAACTATACTTAATAATTTTTGGTTTTTTTAAATTTATAATATATTTACTTGATAAAGCATAATCTTTTCCTGAAAAAAAGTAAGTTTGGTTAATATCCAAATCTAATTCTATTTGTTCTTCCTTAGATAAATTTTCATATATATTATTAAACTGTTTTTTTCGATAAAAAAGTAAGCCAATAAGGAAAAGACATAATAAAATTAAAACAATTAAAGTTCTCAAAAACATTTTATGCACTATAACCAAACCTACAAATATTATAGCAATAAATGACAATATAAGAATTAATAAATATTTTTCGTTTTTCATATGTTCACTAATTAACTTTTTATAATTCATATAAATAACTCCTTAAAAACATAATAACTAATAAAATAATTTTGCTTCTATACAACTATTAAATCACATTATCATAATATAAATCAAATAATGGGCTTTGATAAAATTAATTATTAAAAAATTATTGCTTTTTATATATTAAACTTTTACTTTTATTACAAAGAAAAATTGTTTTTTCATCAATTTTTCCACCATAAAACTTATCTAAAACATCCTTAAAAATATCAAAAGAAGAAACATAATCAAATAAAGTCATACAAGATTTTAGTTTCATAGCATCAACTAATCCAAAAATAGATTCTGGATTATCCTCATTGAGTTTTAAAAAGTTCACTTGTAATTTCACGTAATCTACTACCTAATATTTCATGATTTAAATAATCATTTGCTTCTAACGGACAGCTAATACCATAATATCTAGACATTTCACTCATACTAAGCCCTCTAATTTGTGAAAAAATATACCACATAAAGTGTGATTGCTTTTTACCATTTTTTATCTCACTTAAAGCCTTTAAATAAGTAGTTTCCTGTGCTTTTACAAATCTATCTAAATCAGTCATTTTAAACACCTTCAAATCATATTTTATAAAATTCAATTATAGTATAACACGAAAGCAAAATTTTAAAAATATTTAATAATTATTAGATATTAACTCAGTTCAAATTTTCTCTCCTTCATATCATAAAATGGAAGGAGAAAAAAAATGAACGAAAATAAGCAAGAAGAATTTAATAAACAAATAGAAAATGAAAATAATTTTCAAAATAAAGATGAATGTTTATGTAAGGTTCTAGAATGTATTTGTAGGAAAGGTGATAGAGGGCCTACTGGTCCAACTGGCCCTAGAGGAGCAACTGGAGCAACTGGAGCTACCGGAGCAACTGGAGTACAAGGGCCAACAGGACCTACTGGTCTTCAAGGTCCTACCGGTGCAACTGGGGCTACTGGGGCAACTGGAGCAACTGGAGTACAAGGGCCAACAGGACCTACTGGTCTTCAAGGTCCTACCGGTGCAACTGGGGCAACTGGAGCAACTGGTGCAACTGGAGCTACTGGTCCAACAGGTCCAGCTGGAACACCTGCAGAAAATTTCAATAGCTACGCAATGGTTCATGATGAAACAGATTCAACAGTACCAACCAATAATCCAGTAAAATTCCAAACAACAAATATTTCAAACAAAATAACATATGACCCAAATACAGGAGACTTTTCAATTCCAGAAGAAGGCATCTATATAGTTCACTGGTGGATTAACGTAAGACACAGCGATAATAAAAATTCAAATTGTGAACCTAAAACAATAGGGATTGAATTTCATCAATATTGGCCTAATGATGTATTAATTGCCCACTCTTCTACTCATAACAAACTAACTTGTTGTGATACTGGAACAGTAAGTGGAAATGCTATATTTACTGCACTACCAGGAGCTAGCTATAGATTCATAAACACTTCAGACATTGACATCAAATTAGTACCAAATGACTTATATTCTGGTTCAGTTTCAATAACTAGAATATTATAATTTAATAGCAATATGTAAATATCGCATATTGCTTTTTAGTATATAAAAAGTAAAATAATTTAAAATAATTCACTTAAACGTATTAAATAATGTTATAATTAAAATGGAGGTAATTAAATGAAAGCAGCACAATTAGATGATATAAAAAAATTTAAAATAGTAGAGATTGAAAAACCAAAAGACAAAAACAAAGTCATCATAGACATATTAAAAACTGGAATTTGCGGTTCCGATATCCATAATTGGGATAGTGGAAGTCCAAAAGGACTAATTATGGGACATGAATTTAGTGGAAAAGTAGTAAATCCTGCATCTAGAGTAGATTTAAAAGTTGGTGATAGAGTAACAGCTTTACCAATATCCCCATGTGGTCATTGTGAAGCATGCGAAACAGGAAATCCACAATATTGTAAAGAAACTTGGAATCACGCAGTTGGACTATCATTAGATAATCCCGGAGGTTTAACTAGCCAAATTGCTGTCAGACCGGATATGGTAATAAAATTACCTGATAATATATCAGATGAAGAAGGTGCTATGATAGAACCTACTGCCGTAGGTCTACATGCAATTCACTTAGCTGATATTAAAGTCGGTGATAATGTATTAGTTATTGGTGGAGGTATTATAGGTTTAATGTCAGCCATGTTTGCTAAATTAGAAGGAGCACAGTCAGTAGCAATCAGCGAAACAAATGAATCAAGAGGTAAAAAATCGGTTAAATTAAATGTAGCAGATAAATGGTATAACGCCAAAGATCCAAACTTCTTACAAACCGTTTTAACTGACGTTCCAAACGGATTTGATATAGTAATTGACTGTTCGGGAAATACTAAAGCTGTAGAAAGTAGTCTCCTAACAGTTAAACAAGGAGGAACTATAATTTTAGTTGGAGTTTCTTCTAAACCTATTGAATTTGCTTCTGTTATTGCTGTCATGAAAGAACTTACACTAAAAGGAGCTATTGCTTATACCAAAGAAGAATTTAAAAATTGTATCAATTTAATATCTAACAAAAAAATTGATGTTTCAAAATTTATAGATGACATCATTCCTCTAAAAGATACCCAAAAAGCATATGAAAGATTAACTAGTGGTAATGATAGTGCAGTAAAAATTATAGTTGACCCAAACAAATAAAAAATGGAATTAAAAACTCCATTTTTATTTAATTTTTTTATCACAATTATATAGTTGAATACATTCCAAATCTTCTTCAACCATTACCTTTTTAGGATAAATCCACATCACCAAATTACTAGGTAAAACAGTAGTAGAAAGACCACTTTTTTCCATCACTTGTTTTAAAAGTGGATCAACTCCTATTTGATCAAAATACTCACCATCAGAAGTCCAAAGCATTAAATAAGTATCATCAACCGGATATTTTTTCAAAATATTTTTATATAAATTTTTCTTTATGTTTATCAAATCATCCTCAGACAAACTAATAATACCATTTCCCAGTTCATAACTTATTTGTCTTTTTCCAGCCATCTCAATTTGATTTAATAAATAATTACAAGCAACTGTTACTATTTCTGAATTTATATTCACTTTCTCAGCACTTTTATCAAAAATAGCTAATCCTTTCTTACTCTCAACACCTTTATAATTCATACTATTTCCCCCTTTAACATGCAAAATATTATATAACATAATATTTTTTTGTCAAATTTAACTTTTAATATCGATTTATTAAAATATTTTTTAACCATTATCATTTCAATAATTAGGATAGTTTAAAACAGAATAATCCAAAAAAAGGATAACAAAATATATACTAAACCAATAACAAATTACTATTTTAAACATAAATATTTTGACATTTTATTACCTTTTATCCCAAAATAATACACTTTTAATAAAATTGTAAATGTTTTATCAAATAATTTTAACCAGTAATTTTAAAAACCAAAAAGTAACATTATTGAAAAATTACACAAAAATAATTATGTGCGTAAATAAAATGTAAATCATCTTTTTCTAACTTTTACTATATCATCTTTTTCTAAATAACCAACAAGCAAAGAAGAATTATCATCATGTAATTTAACATTAAATTTTACTCGTTTCTCATCATAATTTGCATAACAATACTTACAAAAATGACTGCATGTATTATAAAAACCAATATCCACCATTTCTACACATCCACAATCTCTAGCTTTCCACTTAGGAAAGTTTTCCCCAGTTAATTTAAAAGCTAAATCTTTAGACACACAAGGAGAAGAAATAAAACCATAACAAGATAAATCATTTTTCTCATAACACGTTTGAACCGTCATCCCATTTTCTAAAGCTATCTTACTAAAGTTTTCTCCTACTTTTTTATAAATATCAATATCTATTTTTTTAAGTTTTAAAACACCGATATTATTCCTCACATTTTTATAATCATCAACAAAAGACACAATAACATGTTTAACATATCCCTTTAACTTATTACATAAACTATCAAAAGCTCTAATATGAAAATTAACATCATACTTATCATTAATTAAAATAGGGTCATATCTGACATAAACATTATCTATGCCCAGTATTTTAGATAATTTTTTAACAGAATTAACAATATTTCCCTTAGAAATAACATTAGGTTCAATATCTTTACCATAAGGCGTTAACGTTACCTGAAAAATAATTGGTTTTTTAATTTTATCTAAATTATTTAAAATAGGAATAGGATTTTTAGTACAAAAAACAATCAAATCAACATCATCAAAATATATTCTACTTACAAGCTTAGGATAAAAAGGGTTACGCACATCTACATAACCCTCATTATACCTATTCATAAACCACTTGCTATAAAAAGCTACTATATCTGTTCTACCACTAACATTCAAAACCATAATAATCCTTCTATCTTCTTAAAGTATAAACATGCTGTTCTTCGTCTTTAATACACTCTTCGTTTTTAAAATAAAATCTTGTAAATTGTAAATTAGTAACATCACCTAATCTTTGAGGAAAAACCACTAAAAAGCCTGGTAAACCTAATTCAGTATTATTATGACATATATTATCACTCAATGTTGGTAAATAAATATCATTTTCATAAAAATACGATATATGACTATGACCATGAATTGTTAAATCATGTGGCAATAAAGTAGGTGCGAAAGTAATTTCTGGAATCATATGATTCTCATGTTCTAAAGAAATACAATGACCATTTATTGAAAAAAAAGCTTGATAATAACCCAATGGATAAATATTTTTGTCTGTACAATCATTAACTAATTCTTTTAAAACATCATAATCACAATACTTATTATCATGATTTCCAGCCAATAAAAATTGTACCACATCAGCACTATATGGATATCTTTCTAAAATATATTTTATTTGATTAAGTGCATCAATTTGATCATCAATCCATTCACTACGGCCATTTCTAAAAATAGTGCCATCTCCAATATCTCCACCGTGAATAATACATCTAATTTGATTATATTTACAATAATCTATTACACATTCAAAATAATCTAATCTCTCTCTAACACTTCCCATATGGGTATCAGAAATAAATAAAAATGGCTCATCAGAGATATCAAACATAACAGCATTACTCTTATAAATATCTTTAAGAAAATTAACATCATCTTCACTATATTTATTCTTAGTAAATATACCACCAAACATTGGATCAAGAAAATAAAGAATAATTTTAATTAAATCATAATTATACAAACTAAACTCATCACATACTTGTTTAAAATCACGATTTTTTAAAAGTTCCCTAATAATTTCTTCAATATAATCCATAATACATCACCATTGCAACATATTCTACAAAAAAACAAAAAAATATGCAAGAAAAAATAAACACAAAAGTTTATTATTGTGTTTACTATTCGCCAAACATATCAAAAATTTCTCCAAAAATAGATTCTTTTTTTCTTTTGGTATGTTTTCCTTTCCTATCATCATGTTTATTATAATCAAGATTAACTACTTCATTTTCCTTTTCCATTAATTTTTCAAGTTCTCCTCTATCAAGCCAAATACCACGGCACTCAGGACAATAATCAATCTCTATTCCTTTCTTTTCACTCATAAGTAGAGTAACATCTTTACAAACTGGACATTTCATATTTCTCCTCCTCATATTTATTATATATCATATATTTGTGAAATCTAACTGAAAAAACACAATTTACAAATTATTTTCCTTTATTTTATTCAAAACACCATGTAAAGGAATAACTTCCCATGAAACTAACTCTTCTGCATATGGTTCATATATATCATTTAATCAATAAACTATTTTGTCATGATAAAATCCAAAAACAATTGTCGTAAAACTATTTGCTCCTATATAATTAGAAATTACATTTTTTGAAGTTCTTCACTTATTTCAAAAACTTTAAAAATAAATTTCTTGCTTCCACGTAAAACACTCTTCAAATTAAAACCTCCACAATGACGTTATCAGATATATTTTGAACAAAAATATTCAAATCTTTTTCACTACCTACTACCATACCGTAATGAATAGGAATAACTGTTTTAGGCTTAAATAAATTCACAAACTTACTAGCCTCCAAAGCATCCATTGTATAAGTTCCACCAATCGGAACAAAAGCATAATCTATATCGTTAAGCATAGGCAGATTTTCCTCTAACAAATCAGTATCACCCGCAATATAGTAATGTTTACCATACAAATTCAAAACATAACCTACCCAATTATTCTCTTTAGGATGAAAAGGTTTATTAATATTATATGCATACACTGCTTTAAACTTAAAAACACCTGAATCTATTTCATCTAAAGGCTTAACCTTAACAATATTACTATCTTTAAACCCCATATCTACACATAAATCATATATATCATAAGGACAAATAATAACCGTATTATCATTTTTTAAATTCAAAATATCTTCCTTAGAAAAATGATCATAATGACTATGCGTTATAAAAATATAATCCGCATCATACTTTTTATCCATCTTTAATGGGTCAAAATAAATCTTAATCCCTTCGTCAATCAAAATACTACTTTGAATATTAACCTTTATCATAAATGCCTCCTAAATCAAACCATTTTCTTTCAAAAACTCATTTGCCACTACTTCAGGATTCTTACCAAGCTCATCCACTTCATAATTCAACTCTTGCACGCTCTCGTTAGTTAAATAAGTTCCTATTTTATTCATTAATTCTTCAATTTCAGGATATTTATCCAACACTTCATTTCTAATAACAGGCACCGCATAATAAGGTGGAAAGAAATTCTTATCATCCTCTAAAACCACTAATCCAAACTTTCTGAGTAAACCATCAGTCGTAAAAGCATCAATAACCTGACTATTATCATTCATTAAAGCCGTATATCTAGGACTTCCATCAATCGCAATAACATCAGAAAAATTAAGCCCATAAACCTTATTAAGACCCGCTAAACCATCTTCCCTATTAACAAACTCCAAAGTAGGAGAAATCTTAAGTTCATTAGAATAAGGAACAATATCCGAAATCGTTTTCAAATTATATTTAGAAGCCGTATCAGGACGCACCGCTAAAGCATAAGTGTTGTTAAAACTCATTTGCTTTAAAACAGCCAAATCATATTTACTATTAAACTCTTTTTTAACCGTATCATAAACCTTATCGACATCACTAATTGGTGAATACTTCAAAATATCTGTATAATCAGTACCTAAATAATCGACATATAAATCAATATCTCCTCTTTGAATAGCTGAAAATACTACCTGTGCCCCTCCTAAATTACATTTCCTATTAACCGAAATATCCGTATTAGCTTCAATATAATCAGAAACCATTTCACATAAAATATTTTGTTCAGTAAAATCCTTACCACTTACAGTAATAATCTTAGAATTTCCATCACTAAACTTAATTTGACTTAAAAATACCAAACCAACTAAAATCAAAATAATAACAAGCATTACCTTTTGTTTTTTGCGTTTTCTAATAACTTCTTCCCTAGAAGAATCTTTCATTTGTAAACTAATAGGTGTAACTAATTTTTCAATTAAACCAAAGAAATAATCGACAATTAAAGCAAGTATACATGCAGGAATTGCCCCAGCTAAAATTTGATAATTATTAACTGTTCTAATACCAGAAAATATCAAATAACCAAGACCTCCACCACCAATAAATGCTGACATAGTCATTAAACCAACTGCTGATACTGCAGATATCCTAATACCAGCCATAATAACAGGTAAAGTTTGTGGAATCTGTATCTTAAATAAAATCTGACTTTTAGTAAGACCAATACCTTTAGCCGACTCAATCATTGTCTCACTAATACCATTAATACCAGTATAAGTATTTTTAATAATTGGTAAAAGTGAATATAAAATAACCACAATAATAGCTGGAATAGTTCCAATACCGACAAAAGGAATTAAAAAACCAAGTAAAGCCATGGAAGGAACAGCTTGAATAACTGAAGACAAGCCCAAAACAGGTTTATCTAATTTTTTAACATAACTAATTAAAATACCAATAGGCACACCTATTAAAATAGAAAGTAAAACTGCAATAAAAGTAAGCTCAATATGTTCTAAAAAAAGTGAAATAATCTGTTCTTTATTTTGAATAATATAATTAAAAAACTCCATCTTATTCCTCCTCCAAGAACTGCTGACTCAAAGCTGTAATTAAACTACTTCTCGTAATAAGCCCACATAAATGATCATCAATATCTAAAACAGGTATATTCAAAAGCCTACTTTCAGTAACTAATTTAGCTAAAGTACTAATTGAATCATCTTTTCTAACTACAGGAATATCTTTAAGCATATAATCACTTGCCATTTTATTTAAAGCTTCTTTATCAGTTACACTTTCCGCATATAAAACACCTAAAAACTTATTATTTTCATCAACAATCATTAAACTATCAACCTTCATCATCTTCATCTTATTCAAACAATAAAATACCGTATAATTAGGGGCTGAAGTAACAGGACTATCAATCATAATATCAGAAGCTTTAATATATTTAGGACTCGTCCAAATTCTTTTTTTACCGACAAAATTTTTAACAAAATCATTAGCAGGATGTTTTAAAATATTTTCAGGTACATCATATTGAACTAATTCCCCGTTATCAAAAATGGCAATCTTATCAGCTAACTTTATAGCCTCATCCATATCATGAGTTACAAATACAATAGTTTTATGTAACTTTTCCTGTAATTTTAAAAGTTCGTCTTGCAAAGAAACTCTACTCATTGGATCTAAAGCACTAAAAGGTTCATCCATTAAAATAATCTCTGGATTAGTAATAAAAGCTCTCGCAATTCCAATACGTTGCTGCTGCCCGCCAGAAAGCTCACTAGGATATCTATCAAGTAAAGATTCATCTAAACCAATCATTTCCATCATTTTTAAAGTATCTTCCTCAATTTTACCTTCATCCATCTTTAAAATCTTTGGAATAATTGTAATATTTTCTCTAACAGTCATATGAGGAAAAAGACCAGTTTGCTGAATAACATATCCCATACCTCTTCTAAGTTTAATATCGTCAATTTCTTTTATATCTTTTCCATCAATAAAAATATCCCCTTTAGTTGGAACAATCAATTTATTAATCATTTTAAGTAAAGTTGTCTTACCACACCCAGATTCTCCAATTAAAACAGTAAATTTACCAGTTTCAATTTGAAAAGAAATATCTTTTAAAACCGTATTATTTTTATAAGCTTTTGATACTTTTTTAAATTCAATCATCCAATCATCTACCTTTAACATAATTATATCACGGAGAAAAAGGCAAAAATTAAAAAAATAAAAAACTAGACACAAAAAATGTCTAATTTAAATCAATTTTACCTTCAAAAACTTTTCTAGCAGGTCCTGTCATATAAATATGATTATCTTTATTCCACTCAATTTCTAATTTTCCTCCAAGTAAATTAACTATAACTTTCCTTTTTGTATATCCGTTTAAATAACTAGCAACTAAAGCCGCACATGCCCCAGTTCCACAAGCCAAAGTCTCACCTGCTCCTCTTTCCCAAACACGCATATCTATTTCCTTAGTATTTTTTATTTTAATAAATTCTACATTAATTCTATTAGGAAAATTCTTATCCTTTTCTATAATAGGGCCTACTTCATTTATATCAAAATCTATAGTTTCTAAAAAACAAACCGCATGAGGATTACCCATAGAAACAAGTGTTAAATCATAACCACTAACATTCGTTTTAATAAACTCCGTTCCATCTAAAGACTCATTCAAACTATAATTAATAACAGGTATATTATTTGCCTTTAAAATAGGCTCACCCATATCAACTTTAACTAAAGAAACCTTATCATTATCTAAAAATAATTCTAATTTTTTTATACCAGCTAATGTTTCAATAGTAATAACTGTCTTATCAGTTAAACCTTTATCATATACATATTTACCAACACATCTGATTCCATTACCACACATTTCCGCTTGTGAACCATCAGCATTATAAATATTCATTTTAAAATCAGCTTTCGCACTTTTATCAATTAAAATCAAACCATCAGAACCAATTCCAAAGTGTCTATCACTAAGTTCTTTAACTAATTTTTCTATATTATTAACCTTTTGATTAATTACATCTACATATATATAATCGTTGCCAAGACCTTCCATTTTTGTAAATTTAATCATTAAAACTCCTCCTGATGTTTTCCATTTTATAGTTAATTAATCTTCTTGTCAATTTTTCTTAAATAAGTATCAATATTATAAGCTGCATCTCTACCAGAGGCTGATGCATTCGCAACCGTATTTTTTTCTCTTATAATATCTCCCCCTGCAAAAACTCCAGCTAATGAAGTCATTTGATTTTTATCTACCTTAATATATCCATCAATATCTAATTTTATACCTAACTTTTTACACACTTTTAAATCAGGTTTAGAACCGATTGCAAAAAACACATAATCACAAGGATAAATAAACTTATACCCATCATTAGTAAATAAATAAGCTTTATAGTTATTACCACCAGAAATAATTTGTTTAACATTTGTATTAAAAAGAAATTCAATTTTTTCGTCTTTAGCCAAAGAATATTCACTTTTTAAAGCCTTCATTTGATTAAAATTACCTCTATAAACAACTAAAACATTCCCGCCTAATCTTTTAGAAACTCTAGCTATATCCATAGCTGTATCAGAACCACCAATAACAATAACAGATTTTCCTTTTAAATTCAATTGATTCTTACTTTCTAAAAAATTATTAGCTCCATATACATTATCTAAATTTTTTCCTTTAATACTAGGTATTTTAGAATTATTTGCTCCAAACCCTAAATATACAGCATCATAATTATTTTTTAATTCTTTTAAAGAAATATTCTTACCAAGTTCATAATTAAACCTAACATCAATACCTAAATCTATAATTTTTTTAAAAGTGTTTTCACAAACATCTCTATCTAATCTAAAATCAGGAATACCATGACTAATAAGACCACCTAAATAATCATGCTTTTCATATATTGTTACATCATAACCTAATTTTTTTAAAAAAGCCGCACATGTAAGTCCAGATGGTCCAGCTCCAACAATAGCTACTCTTTTGCCATTAGATTTATTTATCTCGCTAAATAAAGGATAATTTTTTTTAAGAGCTTTATCACTAATTACAGATTCCACATAACCAATTTGAACAGCTTCACCTTTTAATCTTCTAACACAATTTCCCTCACACATTTTTTCTAAAGGACAAATTCTAGAACAAATAGAAGATAAAACTGTAGTTTCACTAAGCACACTAAAAGCCTTTAAAAAATCATCTTCCTTATAATACTTAATAAAACTAGGAATATCATTTTTTAAAGGACATCCTTTCTGACACGGTTTGGTTACACAATTTAAACAATCAATTTTTTTCTTAAACATAAACTATTCCTTATCAATCGTAAACGTAACTTTATATTGATTACCTAAATCAAGTTCATCAACATTTACAAAATAACCATTTTGTTCAATTTTATCAGCACATTCTCTAAGCAATTTAACTATTTGCGCGAAATGAGTTTGATTATTTACCGTTTTAACATTTTGAGGCATAGCATTCGCCATTGTATCAGATGTATTCACTGAAGAGGCGGCATATTCATTTAAAGTATTATCTGAAATTATATCAGTACTTGGAATATTAGATTCTGAAACACTAGCTACATTATTAACTGGTTGATTAGTTTGAACAATTGGTTCTGACGGAATTGGTGATGCAACTGCTGGAGTTTCACTAACTACAGACGGCTCTACCCCTATAACTGGTGTACTAGAAACAGTTGATGGTAAATCAGATGAAGTTTGCTTAGAAACAGTTGATGCTACTGATTTCTTTTGATTAAATCTTTTCAAAGCATTAGCTACGGCAGAAGAAATCACTTTTTTAGTGTCATCAGATACTTCAACATTATTTTCTTGATTAATAGAAGGTACCTCATTAGTTACAGAACCATCATTTTGTACACTTGATGATGTAATAGGCATTTGGTTTAAATTTCTAGATACAAACTTATCAACTTTAGGAGGATTATTATCAACAGAAACAGGACTTTCAAAATTAGAATTACCATTATTTGCTGAAGTAGTAACATTATTGATAGAATTATTAACGCCACTCATCTCACTATTAGAAGCTGAATCAACATTAACATGCTGATTAAACATACTATCAAAAGTTACTCCTCCATTACTTGGTTGCTCGATTGGTTTTGGTTGTTCAGGTTGAGGTACAACACTTATAAATTTATTATTATCAGTATTCATTGGTATTACTGGTTCCTCAGCTCTAACTATTGGTTCACTTTGAACATCTTTACCTGACTCCATCAAACCAGAAATATCTTTAGGAGCCTCCTGCGGTACATTAATATCCTTAGCTTCACGCATAATTTTATCTATATCCATATTATTTCCCCTTTCATTATGTACAGATTTCATATCATCTGTTTCATCAAATAAACTTTCGATCTCCTCAGATGTATTATTAATAACACTTACATTATTATTTTGTGGAGCAACATTTAATACTACTGGTTTAACAACATTTTGTGTTTCTTTCATATTTTCTTTCAATTTTTCTATTTCTTTATCGGTTTGTTTAACTGTAAGTCTTTCTTCAACAATCCTATGAAGCATATCTACTTGTTGTTCCTTATCAGGTATTCTAAGTAAACTTCTAGCATGTCTTTCAGAAATTTTATTATTAAGTAAATAACTTTGAACTTCATCATCTAAATTCAAAAGTCTAATTTTATTAGCAATTGTAGATTGTGCTTTACCCAATTTACGAGCAAGTTCTTCCTGAGTAATATACCCCATATCTAAAATTCTTTTATAAGAAACAGCTTCCTCAATTGGACTTAATTCTTGTCTTTGAATATTTTCAAGCAAAGCAATCTCTTCACTGTCTTTATCAGATAGATTCACAATAATAGCGGGAATAGTAGATTTATTTGCAAGTTTACTAGCTTTATATCTTCTTTCTCCGGCAATAATTTCAAACTTATTACTAACCGGTCTTACAACAATTGGTTGAATAACTCCATATTTACCAATAGACTCAGCTAATTCTTCTAATTTTTCTCCATCAAATCTAATGCGTGGTTGAAATCTATTAGGTAAAATATCTTTAATATTTAAAACTGTAAGTTGTCCATTTTCAAACACAATCTACCCCTCCCTTCTATTCTTTTATTTTATCATACTATTTTTCGGGAAATAATTCAACAAAAATTACATAAAAAAACAATATTAACTAAAACTTAAATATTGTTTTACAAAATTACAAATTATTTTTCTTTATTTCCACAAACTTTCTTGGATATTTCATAGAAGTTTTATCCAACTTTACTACATCTATAAGAGTTCTTTGACTATTTTCATAAGGTAATTTAAACTCTATAATTTTATTAATTTTAGAATTCAAAACATTTAAAGCATTAATACCTTCATCACTATCATTTAATCCCCTCATTGCAATTAAATGACCATTTATTTTTAAAAGAGGAATACCATATTCAAGTAAAATAGGAAAACTAGATAAAGCCCTAGCCGTTACAACATCAAAACACTCTCTATTTTCTTTTCCATATTCTTCAGCCCTTGCATGAACCAAAGCAACATTATCTAAAGAAAGTTCATTAACAACAATTTCTAAAAACTTAATTCTTTTATTAAGAGCATCAACTAAAGTTAATTTTAACTGTGGAAAAAATATTTTCAAAACAATTCCAGGAAAACCCGCACCAGTACCCAAATCACATAAAGTATCTATTTCACTTAAATCAATAATTTTATTAATAGTTAAACTATCATAAAAATGTTTTAAATAAACATCCTTTTTCAAAGTAATAGCCGTTAAATTAATTTTCTCATTCCATTCTACTAATAAATCATAATATTTTTCTAATTTATCAAATTCCAAAGAAGTAACATTAATACCAAGTTTATTTACCTCTAATTTAAATTCATCAATATTCATATTAACCTCTTTTCATATACATAGTAAGTATTGAAATATCAGCCGGATTTACCCCGCTAATTCTCATAGCTTGACCAATAGTATTAGGTCTAACCTCTTTTAGTTTTTGTTTAGCCTCACTAGCTAAATTATGCATAGCATCATAATCGATATTATCAGGTATTTTTTTATCTTCAAGTTTCTTTAACTTTTCAGCTTCCATTAAAGATTTATTAATATAACCTTCATATTTAGCTGATATTGAAACCTGCTCCAAAACCTCATCACTATAATCATTATCCAAAAATCTAACCAAATCATTAACATTAATTTCAGGTCTTCTAAGTAAATCATATAAAGAAACACCATCTTTTAATTCTTTAGTACCTAAACTAATCAAATAATCATTATTTTTAGGCGTTAATCTATTTTCTTTAAATTCCAAAGTAGCTTTTTGAATATCATTTTTTTTCTTTAAAAACCTATTATACTTTTCATCTGAAATAAGACCAAATTTATAGCCATAATCTCTAAGTCTCAAATCAGCATTATCACTTCTTAAAAGTAACCTATATTCAGCCCTAGAAGTAAGTAATCTATAAGGATCTCTTATACCTTTAGTAATTAAATCATCAATTAAAACACCAATATAAGCCTCGTCCCTTCTTAATATAAAAGGCTCTTTACCTTCTAGTTTCAAAGAGGCATTAATACCAGCCATTAATCCCTGACAAGCCGCTTCTTCATATCCACTAGTTCCATTAATTTGTCCAGCAGTAAATAAATTTTCAATTAATTTAGTCTCTAAACTAAATTTTAACTGTGTTGGATAAATAGCATCATATTCAATAGCATAAGCATATTTTAATATCTTCGCATTTTCCAAACCAGATAAAGAATGCACCATCTTTTCTTGAACATCATAAGGCATACTAGTTGAAAAACCTTGCAAATAAATATCATCATAATATAAACTTTCAGGTTCTAAAAATAACTGATGTCTTTCTTTATCACTAAACCTAACTATCTTATCTTCAATAGAAGGGCAATATCTAGGCCCAACACCTTTAATATCAGAAAGCCCACCATACATACTAGATTTATTTAAATTATCTCTAATAATTTTATGAGTTTCATCATTAGTATAAATCAAATAACAAGGAACTTGTTTGTTGATATCATACATAGGATCATTATCAAAACTAAAAGTATGATAAATAGTGTCTCCATTTTCTATTTTAGCTTTAGAAAAATCAATAGAACTTTTATCAATTCTAGGTGGTGTACCAGTTTTTAATCTTTTAATAATAAAACCTTTTTTAGCTAAATTATCACTTAAATAATTAGATGGCTTCTCTCCATGAGGACCTTCTCTATGTCTAGTATCACCAACCATAATATCCGCATTCATATAAGTACCAGTAGTTAAAATAACAATTTTACTATTGATAATCTCACCATTTTCAAGTAAAACACCACTAACTTTATTATCAGGTGTAATAACATCTTTCACTAATGCTTCTTTAATATCTAAATTATCAGTATTCTTCAAAGTATTAATCATATTTTTAGGATAAGTAATTTTATCAGCTTGAGCCCTTAAAGATCTAACAGCAGGACCTTTAGCCGTATTAAGCATTTTTATTTGTAGTAAACTCTTATCCGCATTATTTCCCATTTCACCGCCCAAAGCATCTATTTCTCTAACTACAATACCCTTCGCACTACCACCTATAGATGGATTACAAGGCATATCAGCAATATTATTAATATTTCCAGTTACAAGTAATGTTTTATGTCCTTTTCTCGCCGTAGCCAAAGCAGCTTCACAACCAGCATGACCACCACCTACAACTATAACTTCATAATTCATCAAATCACCACCAAATACTAAAGATAATTCTACAACAAGAAAAAAAGTTAGTCAATTAAACTAACATAATTATTTAATAATAACACCATTGTTACTACTTTATTTTTTTCTAAAATCATTTAAATTAAGTTGTTTTACCTTTTTCCCTAATTCTTGAGATTTACTAAAACAACCTTTTATATGAATAAGATAATCTTTTAATTCTTGTAAATTATTTATTTCTATATCTATTTTTTGTATAATAGCATCCAAATAAGCAAACTCATTATCAATAAAATATGGTTTATTTACTGATGAATCAACATCCTTTTTACCCCAAACTTCAATAACTGGACCCCACATAATAAACCTCCTAAATCTTATATATTTTTTATTTTCCAACACAAAATCTACTAAATAAATTATCTAATAACTCTTCATCATAACTTTCACCAATTATCTCACCAAGCAAGTTCCAAATATCTTTTAAATCTATTTCCACCATATCAATAGGATAATTATTTTCTATACCTTTTCTAACCTCTTTAACACTATCAAGTACCTTTCTTAAAATAGATAAACTTCTCGCACTAGTTAAATAAGTTAAATCAGTAGTTTCTATTTTTTCTAAATTAAAAATATTTTTAATTCTCTTACCGATTTCATCTATATTAATATCTTTTAAAGCACTTACATAAATAACATTATCTAAATTACTATCATCTATTTTTTTATCTAAATCACATTTATTAACAACCGTAATATAATTTTTACCTTTTAACCTACTCAAAATAATTTTATCCTCTTCAGTTAATTTTTCATTATAGTTAACAACAAATAAAATCAAATCAGCTTGATCAATTAACTGAATACTCTTATCAACACCAATACTCTCAACCAAATCATCAGTATCTCTAATACCAGCTGTATCAATTAAATTTAAAATCAAATTATCAATTCTTAAAGTAGCTTCCACACTATCACGAGTTGTCCCTTGAATATCAGTAACAATAGCTTTTTCCTCACCAATTAATCTATTAAGTAAACTACTTTTACCAACATTAGGCTTACCAACAATAGCCGTTTTAATACCATTAGTCAAAACTTCACCATTTTTACTCTCAGTAAATATTTTATTTATTTTATCTTCCAAATCACTCAAATTAGACTTAATTTTACTTGTAGTCATCTCTTCTATATCTTCATACTCAGGATAATCAATATTAACTTCTATATTAGAAATAATTAAAGCAAGTTCATCCCTAAGTACTCTAATCATATTAGAAACCTTACCACCAACTTGATTCAAAGCTATTTTCCGGGAAATATCAGTTTTAGAATTAATTAAATTCATAACCCCTTCTGCTTCCGTCAAATCAATTCTACCATTCAAAAAAGCCCTTTTAGTAAATTCACCAGGTTCAGCTAATCTACAACCATTAACCAAAAGTAACTCTAAAATTTTATCGGTAGTCATAATAGAACCATGAGCATTTATTTCTACAACATCTTCTTTAGTAAAAGTTTTAGGTGATCTCATAAGAGTAACCAAAACCTCATCTACTTTATCAGCACCATCAAAAATATAACCATAGTGAATAGTATGACTAGGTGCATTCTTAAAATCTTTATTAGAAAAAATATTACTAACAATATCTATAGCCTTATTACCACTAACTCTAATAATAGAAATAGCACCAACACCTTGAGCAGTCGAAATAGCTGCGATAGTATCATCCATAATCTCACCTACCTTTTAAAAAATAATTTAATTTTATGAAAAATTCTAGCCAACCCTAAGTATTTAGGTAAAGCCTTAATATTAACCACCACATCCATAGAAAGTTTTTTATCCGCATAAGTTACCACCCAACCCTCTTTATATTTAGGAGGTATAATATTAAGCGGAAACATATGTCTTTCAATTATATTAGCAATCCTCTCATTCATAAATTCTGGAAAATATTTATAAGCATTTTCCATAGCTTCATGGGCATGTACAAAACCGTGCTGTTTAAAAAAGGGAACTTTTTCATGCAAATTACCTTGCCAAGGTTTAGTATAAAAATCATGTAAAAGTCCACCAATAGCCACATCTTTATAATTCCAATTTTTTTTCTTACATATTCTATATGATAAATAAGATACTGCTAAACAATGTTCATAAAGAGAACAATTTTCATGGTGTTTCCAATCCCTTCTTTTTAAAAACTCTTTAGACTCAAGAATGGGAGCAACAATATCCAAATACTCCTTATCATTAACCAATTCTTTTGTTATATCTTTTTTACGCATAATTAGCTCCTTTTCTTCTCAAATATTATAACACAAATAAAACGATAAACAAATTATCGCTTTATTCACTCATAAATAAATTATTTGAATAAAATATAGGATCACAAGTTAAATTAATATTTAATCTCTTTAAAGTATTAAAATCACCATTATAAACCATAAAAGAGGCATGAGCTTCCAAGCCGAATAACTTATTCAAACTTTTTAAAGCACTTTTGGCAATTGGATTAGTAACTGAACAAATACTGAGGGCTATTAAAACCTCTTCCAAATTCAATGAATTATTAGAATGATTACTAAGTGGTTTTAATTTTAAAATAGGTTCTAAAACAGATTTAGAAAGCAAATCTACATTATCAGGAATTTTAGTTAACTCCTTAACTGCATTTAAAATCAAACTACTAGCAGGACTCAATATTTCTGTTTTTTTACCAGTAACAACTTTACCGTTGGTTAACTCTAAAGCAATAACTGGTAAATCCTCCAATTTACTTTTTTCTCTAGCAACTTTAATTACTTTTCTCTCTTTTAAAGGATCAATTTCAAGCTCATCCATCAAGACCTTAATTCTTTTATACACATAATCTTCACTATCTCCCTTTTTATAATCACACAAAGCCCTATAATATCTTCTAATAATTTCCTGTCTACTTGCTTCACAAATTACTTCATCATCATCTATTGCATAACCGATCATATTAACTCCCATATCTGTAGGAGAATAATAAATATCCTCGCCAGTTATTTTGTGCAAAATAGATTTTAAAACAGGAAAAACCGCCAAATCTCGATTGTAATTAACAGAAGTAATACCATATTTTTCTAAATGAAATGAATCTATCATATTAACATCCTTTAAATCAGCAGTTGCCGCTTCATAAGCAACATTAATAGGATGTTTTAAAGGTAAATTCCAAACAGGAAAGGTTTCATATTTTGCGTATCCCGCCTTCACACCTTTTTTATATTCATGATAAAGTTGAGATAAACAAGTTGCTAATTTACCGCTAGAAGGACCAGGTGCCGTAACAACAACCAATTTTTTAGTAGTTTTAATATAAGGATTCGCTCCATAGCCTTCATCTGATACAATAACATCAACATCCGTTGGATAACCTTTAGTCGGGGTATGTACATAAGTTTTAATATTTCTTTTTTCTAATTGATTAATAAATTTCTTACTACTTTCCTTACCAGTATATAAAGTTATAACCACACTATTAACTGATAACCCTAAATTTTGAAATTCATCAATTAATCTCAAAACTTCCATATCGTAAGTAATACCATAATCAGCTCGTATTTTTTTTCTTTCAATATCTTTCGCATTAATACACATAATTATCTCAGTAATATCTTTTAATTCCAAAAGCATTTTGATTTTAGAGTCTGGTTCAAAACCAGGTAAAACCCTAGAAGCATGATAATCATCAAATAATTTACCACCAAACTCCAAATAAAGTTTGTCAAACTGTTTTATTTTTTCTTTTATTTTCTTACTTTGAATCTCCACATACTTTTCATTATTAAAACCTTTTTTCATAACACACACCTACCTACCTACCTACTTTAAATAATAACATATAAATCAATGTATTTAAAGAACAAAATTATTTATGTAGAAAATTCAATACAAATCGTGTTCAAAATTTTTCCTTAAATTTCCGATATATATAAGTAAGGAAAAATAAAAATACACATGTCAATGCGGCACTCACAAAAGCCCTATGGAGTACTCCATAAAGCTGACTTTGATATTCGGCGTTGATTAACCGTGTAGATATTTTCCGAACTAGTATATAAAAAAGAAAGAATTTAATCTTCCTTAATATTAATAACTACATATCTATTAGGAGCCTCTCCTTCACTATGAGTAGATAATCCATCATAAGAGGCAATAATATTATGAACAATTCTTCTTTCATATGAATTCATTGGATCTAATTTAACTTCTATCTTGGTTTTCAAAACTTCTTTTGCTATTTTTCTAACTTCTCTTTCAATGTTTTTTTCTCTTTTTAATTTATATCCAGAAATATCTAAATTCACCTTAATATTAAAATTACCATATTTTCTTAAAGATTGTCTTAATATAGTTTGAATAGAATTTAATGTCTTACCTTCTTTACCAATCAAGACACCACTATCATCAGTTACAATAATAGCTGAAATAACATCATCCTTTTCAGTAACTTCAATATTAAATGAAGTATTCATATTAATAGCTAAATTATTCAAAAAATTCTTAACAAACTCTTTAACATCATATTTAGTTACCACATAAGCCGTATATTTCTTTTTACTAAAAAGTCCAGAAATACTTTCTTCTATATAAAAGTAAACCTCACTAGAATTAACATTTAACTCTTCCAAACATTTATTAAGCGCTTCTTCTTTGTTTTTTGATTCTTTTTGTACTACCTTTAACATTTTCTTTCATCCTCCTAATCACTTCAGCTTGAATAATAGTAAATAAACTACCAGTTATCCAATATATAATAATACTTGTTGGCATTGTAAATGAAGTTATTACAATAAATACAAGCATTACATTCATCATAATTTTCATCTGATGCATCTGTTCTTCATTACCACTACTAACACCAGAATTTAATCTAAATGAGAAGAATGTAGTTAAACCTACTAAAATTGGTAATAACAAATAAATCCAACCGCCATTAGTAAAACTATCTATAAATAAGGAAAAATCAAAATTTCCACCAAATAATTTAACAAATGGACTCATTCCTAAATTAAATCCTAAAAACTTACCTTCAAAAACAATAGGAAGTCTATTCAAACTCTCTAAGAAAGCAAAGAATAATGGCATTTGAATGAAAGCAAATAAACAACCTGACATTGGATTAATATCATACTTTTTATAAATTCCCATCATCTCTTGAGCTTTCATCATTTGATCCTCTTGACTTTCTCGACCACGATATTTACGCTCTAGTTTTTCTAAATCCTTTTGAGCAAACTTCATATTTTCTGACTGTAAAGCTGACTTTTTACTAATTGGAAAAATAATCAAACGAATAATCAAAGTAACAACTATAATAGCTAAACCATAGTTACCAAAAATTTCTCCAACCTTAATAATAAACCAACTTAAAGGTTTAATAAAAATAGTCTCCCAAATTCCACCATATTCTCCTGAAGCAGGAGTAAAATTTTCACATTTTGGTAAATCCTTAATATTTACTTTATTTTTCTTATAAGTTTCAATAACATCTTTATCTGTTGGCTTACAAAGTATATTTGAAGCAAGTGTTTGTCCAGTAGTTGCTTCCTTCACTGGATTACCATCTTTATCCTTAACATATTCCGTACATCCAGTAAGTGAAAGCGATAAAACACCTATCAACAAAAATAGTCCAATCTTTTTACGCATCTTTTCGCTCCTTTACTAAATTAAGTTTTCGCAAAGCAAAATTCAAATTTTCACTCATCTCACTAAAATTTCTATTCAAAATGCCTTTACCAACTATTATAATACAATCAAAATCATTTTTATAGTCATTTTTTGAAACAATTTCTTTAATTTGTCTTTTTACCTTATTGCGAACAACAGCATTTCCGATTTTTTTACCTACTGAAAATCCAAATTTATAAATAGAAGGTTCTTTTTTATCTATATATATAACATAATCTTTATATTTAAAAGGTTTATTTTCTTTTATTATTCTATTATAATCACGATTTTCCTTAACAATATTAATTTTCTTCATAATCTCTCCTAAATTACTAATAAAGCCACTGCACGCCAGCAGTGGCAAATTAATGAGATAATACCTTGCGGCCTTTTTTTCTTCTTCTACTTACAATACCGGCTTTCATACGCGCAAAAAATCCCATTTTTTTACTTCTCTTACGAGTATTTGGTTGAAATGTTCTTTTAGACATCTATTACACCTCCTAAATTAAATTCACATTGCTTTATAAATTATATAGATAAAAAACTTCTTTGTCAATCAACAACAAAAACTTTATCAAAAAAAGTTTTTAAATTATATCACATATATAAGAAAAAAGCAATATGTAAGTTTTCCACAGTAAAAAAAACATAAAAATTATTCACTTTTTATTTCCACACAAAATTGATATATATTATAAACTATTTTTTCTATTTTTCAACATATGTGTAAAAAAATAATTTATGCACAAATGTGTAAAAATAATTCTCCACAATTTATGTGGAAAGAATACAAAAGTCCCAAAAATTCGACATTTTTCTCATGTTAATAACTTTTTTACAGTTTTAAAGCACTTTTTATAGAAAAATATGTAAATTTATTGTAAAATATTTATAGATTGCATTATTGAAAGAATGCATAATTTTAGGAACTACTGTAGAAACAATGACATCCTCAATATCTTCTATCTGGATATGAGACGCACTTAAAAAGTTCAAAAGCATAAAGCCATATTCATCGCTTGTTCTTTTCATTTTGGTTGTCAAGCGATAGCTCCCTTTGATTTCTTCACCATCAAAAACGGCCAAAGTAATATTTGTATTTCCAATATCAACAGC